>CAZXVO010000107.1:3659-13817 GCA_964643835.1 uncultured Phenylobacterium sp.
ACCCCACGCGGGGCGCCCTCTTTCCGGTCTGCGGCCAGGCCGAGATGGCCGGGGGGGCGGAGCGCGCGCCCATCACCCGCCATGACGTCAAGGCGGTGGAATACCTGGTTCGCGACCGGCTGGAGCAGCTGGGCCTGTCAGCCATCGCCGAGCTGACCCACTTCGCCTGTACCAGCGAGGACATCAATTCGACGGCCTATGCGCTCACCGTCCAGCGCGCCGTCACCCGCGTGTGGCTGCCCAAGCTGCGGACCGTGACCGAGCTGCTGGCCGACCTGGCCGAGAAGCACCGCGACGCCCCGATGCTGGCCCACACTCACGGCCAGCCGGCCACGCCCACCACCATGGGCAAGGAGATCGGCGTCTTCGCCTGGCGCCTGCAGCGGGTGATCCGCCAGGTCGAGGGGACGGAGTACCTGGCCAAGTTCTCCGGCGCGACCGGCACCTGGTCGGCGCACCTGTCGGCCGAGCCCGACGTGGATTGGCCGGCCCTGAGCCGCGCCTTCATCGAGTCCCTTGGCATCGACTTCAACCCGGTCACCACCCAGATCGAATCCCACGACTGGCAGGTGGAGCTCTATGACCGCGCGCGCCACGCCGGCGGCGTGCTGCACAACCTGGCCACCGATGTGTGGACCTATATCTCGATGGGCTACTTCACCCAGATCCCGGTGGCCGGGGCGACGGGCTCGTCGACCATGCCGCACAAGATCAACCCGATCCGTTTCGAGAACGCCGAGGCCAACCTGGAGATTGCGGGCGGCCTGTTCGCGACGCTCGCCCAGACCCTGGTGACCTCGCGCCTGCAGCGGGACCTGACCGACTCCACCACTCAGCGCAATATCGGCGTGGCCTTCGGCCATTCCCTGCTGGCGCTCGACAACCTGCAGCGCGGCCTGGGCGAGATCTCCCTGTCGCAGACCGCCCTCGACGCCGACCTGGACGGCAACTGGGAAGTGCTGGCTGAGGCCATCCAGACCGTGGTCCGGGCCGAGATCGTGGCTGGCCGTTCCAAGATCAGCGACCCTTACGCCCTGCTCAAGGACCTGACCCGCGGCCGCCGGGTCGGCGCGCCCGAGCTGGCAGAGTTCGTGCGCGGGTTGGACATCGGCGAGGCCGCCAAGGCCCGGCTGCTCAAGCTCACGCCCGCGACCTATGTGGGCCTGGCCTCCAGGGTCGTCGACGAACTCTGACCGCCGGAGGAGCCCATGGACGCCCACGTCGCCGCCCTCTACCGCCACCCGATCAAGGGGTTCACCCCTGAGCGCCTGAGCACGGCCGCGCTCAGCGCCGGAGCCTGCTTTCCCAATGACCGCCTGTTCGCGGTGGAGAATGGCCCCTCAGGCTTTGATCCCGCCGCCCCGGCCTTTGTGCCCAAGCAGAAGTTCACCGTGCTCGCTGCCATCGCGCAGGTGGCGCGGGCGCGCACGGCCTATGACGACGCCACCGGCGTGATGACCGCCACCGCGCCCGGCCTCCCGGCCTTTTCCGGCCGCCTGGCCGAGCCCGTGGCCGCCGAGGCCTTCGCCGCCTGGGTGGGCCAACTGATCGGCGACGAGGCCAAGGGCCCGCTGAAGCTGGTCCAGGCGGAGGGCCACCGGTTCATGGACCACCCGCTGGGCCACGTCTCCATCGTCAACCTGGCCAGCGTGCGGGACCTGGAGGCGAAGATGGGCCGCGAGATCGATCCGCTTCGCTTCCGCGCCAATCTCTATGTCGAAGGCTGGCCGGCCTGGGCGGAGAACGACTGGGTGGGCCGCGAACTGATGGCTGGCTTCGCCCGCGCCAAGGTGTTCAAGCCCATCGTCCGCTGCGCCGCGACCCATGTGGACCCGACGACCGCCGAGCGCGACGCCGACATCGTCAAGGCGCTGTTCGACAGCTACGGCCACATGTTCTGTGGGATCTATGTCCACGTCACCGACGGCGGCTCGGTCAGCGTGGGCGACGCCGTCACCACGCCGCAACCAGAGTCCCAAGCATGAGCCTGACCCTTCTGCAGGCCTGGCAGGGCGCCAAGGCCCGGCTGGAAGCCGCCGGCATCACCGGCCCGGTGATCGACGCCCGCCTGCTGGTGGAGGCCGCCGCCGACGCCACCCGCGCCGACATCGTCACAGACCCTTACCGGGCGCTGTCCCCTGAACAGGAGGCCCGGCTGGAGGACTATGTCAGCCGCCGCGCCCGCCGCGAGCCGGTCAGCCATATCCTGGGCCGCAAGGGCTTCTGGAAGATCATGCTGTCGGTGACCAAGGACGTGCTGACGCCGCGCCCCGACACCGAGGTGATCGTCGACGAGGTGCTGAAGGCGTTTCCGGAAGGCATGGCCTTCCAGATGCTGGACCTGGGCGTCGGCTCGGGCGCCATCCTGCTCTCGGTCCTGGCCGAACGGCCGGCGGCCAAGGGGCTGGGCATCGACATTTCCGAGGACGCCCTGGCGGTGGCCCGCGACAACGCCGCCAATCTGGGCCTGGCCCGGCAGGTGGCCCTGCTGCGCGGCGACTGGACCGCGGGCCTAGGCGACGCGAGCTTCGACCTGGTGGTCTCCAACCCGCCCTACATCGCCACCAAGGTGATCGAGACCCTGGACCCGGAGGTTCGTGACCACGAGCCGCGCCTGGCCCTGGACGGCGGTCCCGACGGGCTGGACGCCTACCGGCTGCTGGCGCCGGAGATCCTGCGGGTGCTGAAGCCCGGCGGGGTGTTCGCCGTCGAGATCGGCTATGACCAGAAGGACGCGGTCGAGGCCCTGTTCAAGGACGCCGGCGCCGCCGGCGTGCGGACCGTCCTGGATCTGGCCAATCATGATCGTGTGGTGACCGGCGTGAAAAACCCCTTGGAAATCCGGCCCTGAATCGCTAATTCAGATTCCTGTCTCCACCCAATTCGCCGGTGCTTCAGGTTTCGGACCCCAGGGAACAGGGATTCGACGACCGCTCCGGCAGGCGCACCTTTTGCAAATGTGCGCGCCTCAAGCCCGGGCGGACGACGGGGAACACTTACGTCTTCAACACGAGATTGCTGGGCCCGACGCCCAGGCATGGCGAAGGAACAGGCCGCGCGTATCCGCACAGCCCCAGAGCGCCCAGATGGTTAGCAAAGAATGAGAGATTTCAAGGGTATGAAGCGTCAGCGCGGCCGCAATCGCGGCGGCGGCGGCGGGGGTAAACCCCAGCAGCAGAACGCGAACCGGGCCTTCGATTCCAACGGGCCGGAAGGCGTGAAGGTCCGCGGCAACGCCCAGCACGTCTTCGAAAAGTACCAGCAGCTGGCGCGCGACGCCGGCACCGCCGGCGACCGAGTGCTCGCCGAGAACTACCTCCAGCACGCAGAACATTATTTCCGCACTATCCGGGCCATGCAGCCGCAGCGCCCGGCGAGTGAGATCCTGGGCCGCGACCAGTTCGTGTCCGGCTTCGACCTGGACTTCGAGGACGAGAGCGGCGGCCAGGCCGTCGCCACCGAAGCCGAATCCGACGGCCAGGGCGCCGAGGGCGAGGCCGAGGGCCGCGAGCGTAACAACGGCTGGCGCGACCGCGACGACCGTGGCGACCGCAATCGTGACCGGGATCGTGACGATCGCCCGCGCGGCGACCGCGACGACCGTCCCCGTGAGGACCGCCAGAGCCGCAATCGCGACCGCGACGACCGCTATCGCGACGACCGTCCGCGCGATGAACGTCCCCGTGAGGATCGGCCCCGCGAGGATCGCGCCCGGGATGACCGTCCGCGCGACGACCGGCCCCGCGATGATCGGCCCCGTGACGAGCGTCCCCGCGAAGACCGCAACCGCGACCAGGGCGACGACCGTCCCCGCAATCGCGACCGCAATGACCGCTTTGAAGGCGGCCGCCGCGACCGCTGGCGCGACCGGGACGACCGTCCCCGTGAAGAGCGCGCTGATCCCCTGGCCGTCGTCGAGCCTCAGGCCCAGCCGCTGGTGGCGGTCGAGGAACGTCCCTCGCCGGTCCTGCGTGACGAGGACGGCGGCGAGAGCCACGCCCCCGCCTTCCTGCAGGCCAAGCCGCCCCGCGTGCCTGCGCCCGCGCCTGAGGCCGCGGCCGGTGATGACGACGGCGCCGTCAAGCGCCCCCGCCGTCGCCGCGCCCCGCGCAGCTTCGAAGGCGGCGCCGCGCCGGAGAGCGAAGAGGCCTGAAGCCTCCGCCAGACAGGTATGAAAAAGCCCCCGCGGTCACCCGCGGGGGCTTTCTTCTTGGGGCCTTGCAGATCCGCGCGGTCGGGGGGCGTCTCGCGGGATCGGGGCCTTAGAACCGTCAGAAGCTGTAGCCGACGCCGATCCGCAGGCTGCGGCCCGGCAGCGGGGCCAGGTCCTTCAGGAACGAGGCGTGCTCGCGGGCCTGGGAGTCGGTCAGGTTGCGGCCGTCGATCAGGATCTTGAAGTCCTTGTCCTTGATCGGACGGAAGACCAGTGAGGCGTTGAGCATCTCGTAGCTGTCGGTAGGCAGCTCATGCTCGGCCACGCGGTCCTGGTCCGCCACATGACGCATCTCGAGCTTGCCGGTCCACCAGCCGCCGTCGAAGATCGCCCGGCCGGTCACCGACCAGGGCGGAACCCGCGCGGCCGGGCCCAGGTCGGTCTCGCCGTGCACATAGTCCGCGGCGCCCTCGAAGGTCAGGCTGCGCTCGCCGTCCTGCCAGAACAGGTAGGAGACCTCGGCCTCGGTCCCATAGAACTTGGCGTCGGTCTGGACGAAATGGAACACGTCGAGGCCGCTGCCCGCGTCCACCGCGCCGGTGCGGTAGAGGTCGATGAAGCCGTCATACTTGGTCACAAAGAGGTGCAGGTCGGCGTTCCAGCCGCCGGCGTTGTAATGCACCGTGGCGTCGGCGGCGTAGGACACTTCGGTGTCCAGCTTGGTGTCGCCGACCTCATAGGCCAGGGTCGCCGGGTGCGGGCCGTCGGCGAACAGTTCCTCCTCGCTGGGCGCGCGGCTGGTGCGCGACAGGGCCAGGCCCAGGAACCAGCCCTCGGCCGGACGGACGAAGGTCCCGAACGAAGCCGAGACATTGGTGAAGTCCGCCTTGCCGGCCAGGCTGTCCAGCTTGCGCTCGTCCAGGCGCAGGCCGCCCTCGACGCCCCAGCTGTCCTTGTCCAGGCGCTGAAGGGTGAAGATCCCGGCCTCGGTGATCTTGGTGCGCGGCACCAGGGCCTCGTCGCCGATGGCGTCGAAGTCGCGCTTCAGGGCCTGGAAGCCCACCGCGCCCTGCCAGCCGTCCTTCTCGCGTTGGATCAGCTCGACGCGGCCTTCCCAACCGTCGGACAGGAAGGTGGTGCCCGGATCCGGGCCTTCGAACTCCGTGTGCGTATAGTCCGCATAGCCGGCGGCGAACTTGACCTTGTCGAAGGGGCCGAGGTCGACGTTCAGCGCCCCGCGCGCGTCATAGCGGGTCTGCTTCAGCCGGATCGAGACCGGGTCGACCTCCTCGGTCGGGACCCCATAGGTGGTCTCGGTGCGCTTTGCCGCCAGGCCGAAATAGCCGGCGTCGCCGGTGTAGCTCATGCCCGCGCCATAGGCGTCGAGCTTCAGGGCGGTGTTCAGGACCTTGCTGTCCTCGCCGCCGGGGAAGGCCTCACCGTCCTCGGCCGCCAGCCGGGCCGACTTGGCGGGAACCGGGATGCTGTAGTCCTTGCTCTCCTTGTGGACCCCGTCGACCGTGAAATTCCAGGGGCCGGTCCCGGCCTTCAGGGCGCCGGAATAGCTCTGGCCCTTATCCACCGTGGAGCCCTCGGCCAGGATGCGGCCGTGGACGCCGTCCACGGGCTGGTCCGGGATGCGGTCGTCGATGATGTTGACCACCCCGCCGATGGCCGAGCCGCCATAGGCCAGGGCCGCCGGACCGCGCAGCACCTCGATGCGCTCGGCTTCCTGAGGGTCGGTGGCCACCTGGTGGTCGGGGGACAGGGCCGAGGCGTCGATCTGGCCCACCCCATTGGTCAGCACCATCACCCGCGGGCCGGACAGGCCGCGGATCACCGGGCGGCTGGCGCCGGGACCGAAGAAGGTGGAGCGCACGCCCGGCATGCCGTTCAGCACATCGCCGAGGCCACCGCTCGGCGCCTGGTCCAGGTCGTCGCGCTTCACGACATCGACGCTGGTGGTGGTGGAGTCGATGGAGACCACATAGGGCGCGCCGGTGACGACCAGTTCGGAGACGGCGTTGGGCGTCCCGGCCTCTTCGGCGGCGTGAGCGGAGCCCGTGGCCAGGGACAGGACGGCCGCGCTGGCGGCGGCGAACAGGGCGGTGCGACGCATGAAAGTCCCCTGCAGAGGGGTTGAAAACCGCACCCTCTGTTATGAAATAACACTAAGGGATCGTTATGAGATAACATAACCAGCCGTCAAGCCCGGATACGCCTTCGGTTGCGGGAAATCGCGGAGACGAGTAGCCAATGGACATGGGAGCCGACTGTCATCACGCCGAGGGCGCACATCCGGGCCTGAAGGGCTCGGCCCTCAGCCAGGCCCTGGTCGAGGCCGAGCGGCGCTGCGCCGCCACCCAGGAGCGCCTGACCACCCCGCGCCGCAGGGTGCTGGAGCTGCTCCTGGAAGCGAACGGCCCCTTGAAGGCCTATGACCTGATCGCGGCCTTCGGCGCGCATGGCGAACCGGCCAAGCCGCCCACCGTCTATCGCGCGCTCGAGTTCCTGGAACGCCTGGGCTTCGCGCACCGGATCGAGAGCCTGAACGCCTATGTGCCCTGCCGGCTGGATGGCCAGGGCCACCGGGCGGCCTTCGTGATCTGCGAGTGCTGCGGCGCGGCCGAAGAGTTCGAACCTGACTTCGACGCCCAACTCGCCGCCGCCGCCCCCTCTCGCTACGCCGTGCGGGCCGTGACCCTCGAAGCCCGCGGGCTTTGTCCGGCGTGTCAGGCGGGGTGAGCCCCGCCTATGCGGGCTGTTTGTTCACGAACCACACGAACCACACGAACAAGCCCGCCCCAAATCCCGCTCATCCCGGCGAACGCCGGGATCCAGGTGAAGTCCAGGGCGTCCGATCTGCGGTCACCAGCGCCATATGATCTGGGCCCCGGCGTTCGCCGGGGTGAGCGGAGGCGTGGAATGGCCCCGTTCGTGTTTTTCGTGTTTTTCGTGGTCAAACCTTAAGCCCGGCCCGGTGCATTGCGGCCGACGCCAGCGTACCCTGTCGCAGACCTTCCCAACCGAGCCCCTCCGCGACCCCATGATCGAGATCCGCCCCGGCCTCTCCCTGGACGACAGCGAGATCGTCGAGCGCTTCATCCGCGCCGCGGGGCCGGGCGGGCAGAACGTCAACAAGGTCTCGACGGCGGTGGAGCTGCGCTTCGACGTCCGCCGCTCGGCCTCCCTGCCCAATGACGTGGCGATCCGGCTGATGAAGCTGGCGGGGCGCCGGCTGACCCAGGACGGCGTCCTGGTGCTCACCGCCATGACCCACCGCACCCAGGAGCGGAACCGCGCCGAGGCTCTGGAACGGCTGGTGGAGCTGGTCCGCAAGGCCGCCGAGCCGCCGCCCCCGCCGCGCAAGAAGACCAAGCCGACCCTGGCCTCCAAGGTCCGCCGCGTGGAAGCCAAGGTGCGGCGGGGCGGCGTCAAGGCCGGCCGGGGCAAGGTGCGATCAGACGACTGAGCCAAGGCGCCTGACCCAGAGCTGGGCGCCGCTCGCCGAACGCGCTCATCGAAGACCTTGGCGCGTGGCGCTCGCCGGGCCTATGGTGTCGCCATGAAACGGACCGTCCGCCTCGCGCTCGCCTCGTCCCTGCTCCTGGCCGTCGCCGCCTGTGAGACCGCGGCCCCGCCGCCGCCCCCGCCGCCGCCTCCGGGCAATGCGGGGCCGCCCTCGGCCAACGTGTTCAGGCCCGCGGACTTCTCCTGGTCGGCGGTGCCGGGCAAGGGCCGCATCGATGGCCGGCTCACCTTCCGCAATGGGCAGGTGACCTATACCTGCGCGGGCGCCGGCGTGATCCTGACGCCAGAGACCCTGTGGACCCGGCGGCGGATGACCATCCTCTACAATTCGCCCAACGCCGCGGCCCTGCCGGCCGACGAGGTCCGCGCCCGCACGCCGTCCGCGCCCAACGGCGACTATTCCGCCTTCGTGCGCCGGACCACCTGTGATGCGAACAATCGGTTCAACTTCCAGGGCCTGGCCAACGGCGCCTGGTTCGTGATCACCGTCGCCAAGCCCATCGGCGGCGGCGTCCCCGACATGGCCATCATGCGCCGCGTGGAAATCCGCGGCGGCAAAGCGGTCGCTATCGAACTCTAAGGCTCCTCCCCCGCACAGCGGGGGAGGAGAATATCGCCTCAGTGCACCTGCGCCTTGCCGATGGCCAGGGCGTCCGCCTCGGCGTCGACGGCGATGACCGAGCCGTCCTCAAGCTCGCCCGCGAGCAGCTTGCGGGCGATGGGGTCGACCAGTTCCTTCTGGATCACGCGCTTCAGCGGGCGCGCGCCATAGACCGGGTCATAGCCCTTGTCGGCCAGCCACTGCATGGCGGCGGGCTGCAGGGCGATCGACATGCGCCGGTCGGCCAGCAGCTTTTCCACCCGCTGCAGCTGGATGCGGACGATGTTGTCCATCTCCGCCCGGCCGAGCCGCTTGAACAGGATGATCTCGTCGATCCGGTTCAGGAACTCGGGCCGGAAGTGGTGGCGCACCACGTCCATCACCTGCGGCCGGACCTCTTCGACATCATCGCCCTCGCCCTGGCTGGCCAGGTACTCCGACCCCAGGTTCGAGGTCATGATCAGCAGGGTGTTGCGGAAGTCGACCGTGCGGCCCTGGCCGTCGGTCAGGCGACCGTCGTCCAGCACCTGCAGCAGCACGTTGAAGACGTCCGGGTGGGCTTTTTCGACCTCGTCGAACAGGACAACCTGGTAGGGCCGGCGGCGCACGGCTTCGGTCAGCGCTCCACCCTCGTCGTAGCCGACATAGCCGGGAGGCGCGCCGATCATGCGGCTGACCGAGTGCTTCTCCATGTACTCGCTCATGTCCATGCGGGTCACGGCGGTCTCGTCGTCGAACAGGAACTCGGCCAGGGCCTTGGTCAGCTCGGTCTTGCCCACGCCCGTCGGGCCCAGGAACAGGAAGGAGCCGATGGGCCGGTTGGGGTCCTGCAGGCCGGCGCGGGCCCGGCGCACAGCGTCGGAGACGGCCACCAGGGCTTCCTCCTGGCCGACGACCCGGCCGCGCAGGGCGTCCTCCATGGCCAGCAGCTTCTCGCGCTCGCCCTCCAGCATCTTGTCCACCGGAATGCCGGTCCAGCGGGAGACGACCTGGGCGATCTGCTCGGCGTCCACCACCTCGGGGCTGACGGAGTCCTGGCTGGCCTTGGATTCCTCCTCAGCCAGGCGGCGCTCCAGCTGCGGGATCTCGCCATAGGCGATCTCAGACGCCCGCTGCAGATCGCCGGCCCGCTGGGCGGTGACCAGCTCGGCGCGCAGACGGTCCAGGGCCTCGCGGGTCTGGGCGGCGGAGGAGACCTTCTCCTTCTCGGCCCGCCAGCGGGCGGTCATGTCTTCGGACTGGCCTTCCAGGTCGATCAGCTCGTCCTCGAGCTTCTCAAGGCGCTGTTTGGAGGCGGCGTCGCTTTCCTTGGTCAGGGCCTCGCGCTCGATCTTCAGCTGCACGATGCGGCGGTCGATCTCGTCCAGCTCCTCGGGCTTGGAGTCCACGGCCATGCGCACGCGGCTGGCGGCCTCATCGACCAGGTCGATGGCCTTGTCGGGCAGGAAGCGGTCGGTGATGTAGCGGTTCGACAGGGCGGCGGCCGCGACGATGGCGCTGTCGGAAATGCGCACCCCGTGGTGGACCTCGTACTTTTCCTTCAGGCCGCGCAGGATGGAGATGGTGTCCTCCACCGTCGGCTCCTCTACCATGACCGGCTGGAAGCGACGGGCCAGGGCGGCGTCCTTCTCGACGTGCTTGCGGTATTCATCCAGCGTGGTGGCGCCGACGCAGTGCAGCTCGCCGCGCGCCAGGGCGGGCTTGAGCAGGTTCGACGCATCCATGGCGCCGTCGGACTTGCCGGCACCGACCAGGGTGTGCATCTCGTCGATGAACAGGATGATGCCGCCTTCCGCGGAAGTGACTTCCTGCAGCACCGCCTTCAGTCGCTCCTCGAATTCGCCGCGATACTTTGCGCCGGCGATCAGCGCGC
>CAZXVO010000108.1:0-1289 GCA_964643835.1 uncultured Phenylobacterium sp.
GGCGCGACACCGATCGCGTTCCCCTGCTGATCCGGGTGGAGGGCCATCTGGCCGGGTTCGCGCTTCTGAACAGCTTCTCCCATGCCGGCGTCCCGCTCGATCGGGCGATGGCCGAGTTCTTCGTGGTGCGGAAGCATCGCCGCTCCGGCGTCGGCCTGGCGGCGGCGCAAGGGATCTTCCAACGCTGGCCCGGCCGCTGGGAGGCGGCGGTGGCGCGGACGAATACGGGCGCGCTGGCGTTCTGGCGCAAGGCCGTGGCGACCTGTCCGGGGGTGTCGGATATCCGCGAGGTGGATGTGGCCGATGAGGTGTGGAATGGGCCGGTGTTGATGTTTTCGGTGGGGGGCTAACCCCTCAACTCCCACCCCAAATTCCGCTCATCCCCGCGCAGGCGGGGATCCATACTGAGCAAGCCGCCACACCACGTTCCTATTCGGACCCACAGCTTGGATCCCCGCCTTCGCGGGGATGAGCGGTGGGAGTAGAAACAAAAACGGCCCGGGATCGCTCCCGGGCCGTTTCCGTCTAGGTGTCGATGGATCAGATCGCTTCGAACTGGTTCATCGTGTTGTGCGCGCCGCCGGCCTTCAGGGCCGCTTCGCCGGCGAAGTATTCCTTGTGGTCGTCGCCGATGTCGGAGCCCGACATGTTCTGGTGCTTCACGCAGGCGATGCCCTGACGGATTTCCTTGCGCTGGACGCCGGCCACGTAGCCGAGCATGCCGGCCTCGCCGAAGTATTCCTTGGCCAGGTTGTCGGTCGACAGGGCCGCGGTGTGGTAGGTCGGCAGGGTGATCAGGTGGTGGAAGATGCCCGCGCGCTTGGCCGCATCCCGTTGGAAGGTGCGGATCTTGTCGTCGGCTTCGGCCGCCAGGTCGGTGGTGTCGTAGTCGACGCTCATCAGACGCTCGCGGTCATAGGCCGAGACGTCCTTGCCGGCCGACTTCCAGGCGTCGAACACCTGCTGACGGAAGTTCAGGGTCCAGTTGAAGGACGGCGAGTTGTTGTAGGCCAGCTTGGCGTTCGGGACGACTTCGCGGATCCGGTCCACCATCGAGGCGATCTGCTCGATGTGCGGCTTTTCGGTTTCGATCCACAGCAGGTCGGCGCCGTTCTGCAGCGAGGTGATGCAGTCAAGCACGCAACGGTCGGCGCCGGTGCCTTCACGGAACTGGAACAGGTTGGACGGCAGGCGCTTCGGACGCAGCAGCTTACCGCCACGGTTCAGGACCACGTCGCCGTTCTTCATGTCGGCGGGCGAGATCTCTTCGCAGTCCAGGAAGCTGTTGT
>CAZXVO010000108.1:1378-13803 GCA_964643835.1 uncultured Phenylobacterium sp.
CACCTTGCCGTCCTGGTGGCCGCACTGCTTTTCGTCGGACACCTGGTTTTCGATCTGCAGGGCGCAGGCGCCGGCTTCGATCATCTTCTTGGCCAGCAGGTAGGTCGCTTCAGCGTTGCCGAAGCCGGCGTCGATGTCGGCGATGATCGGAACGACGTGGGTTTCGTAGTTGTCGATCGCGTCGATCAGCTTGGCTTCCTTGGCCTTGTCGCCAGCGGCGCGCGCGGCGTCGAGGTCGCGGAACAGGCCGCCCAACTCACGGGCGTCGGCTTGCTTCAGGAAGGTGTAGATTTCCGAGATCAGGGCCGGGACCGAGGTCTTCTCGTGCATCGACTGGTCCGGCAGCGGGCCGAACTCGGAGCGCAGGGCCGCGACCATCCAGCCCGACAGGTAGATGTAGCGCTGCTTGGTGGTGCCGAAGTGCTTCTTGATCGAGATCAGCTTCTGCTGGGCGACGAAGCCGTGCCAGCAGCCCAGCGACTGGGTGTAGTTGGCCGGATCGGCGTCATAGGCCGCCATGTCCTTACGCATGATGTCGGCGGTGTACTTGGCGATCTCCAGGCCGGTCTTGAACCGGTTCTGCAGGCGCATGCGGGCCACGGACTCGGCGCTGATGCCTTCCCACGGGGCCTTGTTGGCCTTGATGAGGGTGTCCATCTCGATGATGTGATCTTGATAGGCCATGGATCTCTTCCACTGCTTGCCCGGGCGGACTGCAGCCCGGCGCGTTGGCCGGGTGCGTACGCGCCTCGCCCAGGCGGCGGAAGCCGGCCTGAAGTGCGATTGTAAAACTTTACAGAAAAGTGCTGTAATGTTGTAAGGTCGAGACTCTACAAGGAGTTTCGGTTAATGCCCCGAGAGCGCGGCCTCTATGCCGGTCCCAGATTGCGGCGCCTGCGGCGCGAGCGCGGCCTGACCCAGGCGGACATGGCCGCCCACCTGGAGGTCTCCGCCTCCTATGTCGCCTTGCTGGAGCGCAATCACCGGCCGCTGTCCGGCCAGATGCTGGCCAGGCTGGCTCAGGCCTATGACCTGGACCTCAAGGGCTTCCTGGGCGGCGGGGGCGATGACGAGACGGCCAGGCTCGCCTCCCTGCTCAAGGACCCGATGTTCGCCGACCTCGACCTGCCGAGCGTCGAGCTGTCCGATATCAGCACCAATTTTCCGGGCGTCACCGAGGCCCTGCTGCGGCTCTACACCGCCTATCGCGAGGAGCAGCTGGCCCTGGCCGACAAGGGCGCGGACCGGATCGATCCGGACGCCGAGGCTAACGATCCCGTGGCCGAGAGCCGGCGGTTCCTGGCCGCGCGGCGTAACAGCTTCCCCTTCCTGGACGACGCCGCCGAGCGGCTGGCCCAGCGGGCGGCGGAGTACGAGGGCCTGCCCGGATACTTCCGCGCCCGGCATGGCCTGAAAGTGCGCCGCCTGCCCTCGGCGGTGCTGGTAGGCTCGATCCGCCGGCTGGACCACCACCGCAAGGAGGTGTTGCTGGACGACGGCCTGGACAGCGCCAGCCAGGCGTTCCAGCTGGCCCTGCAGGCGGTCTATCTGGAGATGCGGGCCGAGCTCGATGGCCTGGTGGCCGAGGGCGATTTCGCCAGCGAAAGCGGCGAGCGCCTGGCCCGCCGGGCGCTCGCCTCCTATGCGGCGGCGGCGGTGATGATGCCCTATTCGGCCTTCGCCAAGGCGGCGGAGACCAGGCGCTATGACGTCGAGGCCCTGGGTCGACAGTTCGGCTGCAGCTTCGAGCAGACCGCCCACCGGCTGACCACCCTGCAGAAGCCGGGGCAGGAGCGGGTGCCGTTCTTCTTCATCCGGGTCGACGAGGCTGGCAACGTCTCCAAGCGCCTGGACGGGGCGGGGTTTCCCTTCGCCCGGCACGGCGGCGGCTGTCCCCTGTGGAACGTCCACCAGGCGTTTCGCACCCCGCGCCAGATCGTCACCCAGTGGCTGGAGCTGCCCGACGGCCAGAGGTTCTTCTCCATCGCCCGGACGGTCACGGCGGGCGGCGGCGCCTATGGGGCGACCAAGGTCGAGCGGGCCATCGCGCTCGGCTGCGCCGAGGAGCACGCGGCCAAGCTGATCTACACCCAGGGCGGGCCGGGACCGGAGTTTTCGACCCCCATCGGGGTGACCTGCCGCCTGTGCCACCGGCTCGACTGCACGGCCCGTTCGGCCCCGCCGATCGGGCGCCAGATCCTGCCTGATGATATCCGCCGCACCGGCGCCCCGTTCGGGTTCTCGGACAGCTGAGACGGCGGGCCGGGCGAATTTTCTAGGGCAGGGGGGGCTTTCAACGGAGCCGCTTCCGTGCAGTAAAGCGCGCCGAGAAGCCGCCTCCAGGCTTGGTCCTGGGGACCGGAAGTCACCTTACTAGAAGGCTCGGTACGCGAAATGAACATCAGCAGCGCCCTGTCGGTCGACGATCTCCTGAAGAGCTTTGTGGAGCAGGATCTGCTCCCCGGGACCGGGGTTTCGGCGGACGCCTTCTGGACCGCGCTTGAGGCGGTGCTCACCGAGTTCGGCGAAAAGAACGCCGCCCTACTGGCGCGCCGCGACGAGCTGCAGCAAAAGGTTGACGCCTATTGGACCGCCCGCCGCGGCAAGCCGGTGGACGTGGCCGAAGAGACCGCCTTCCTGAAGGAGATCGGCTATCTCCTGCCCGAGCCGGCCGACTTCCAGATCAGCGTGTCCAATGTCGATCCCGAGATCGCCAGCATCGCCGGGCCGCAGCTGGTGGTGCCGGTTTCTAATGGCCGGTACGCCCTGAACGCCGCCAATGCGCGCTGGGGCAGCCTGTATGACGCCCTCTATGGCACCGACGCGCTTGAGCCGCCGACCGGCCAGAAGGGCTATGATCCGGTCCGCGGGGGCAAGGTGATCGCCTATGGGCGGGCCCTGCTCGACCGTGTCGCGCCGCTCGCCAAGGGCTCGCATGCGGATGCGACCGGCTATGCGATTTCGGGCGGCGCGGTGGCGGTGACCCTGAAGGATGGGAGCGTCACCGGCTTGGCCGATCCGGCCCAGTTCGGCGGCTGGCTGGGCGAGGCGCAGGCGCCCGCCGGCGTGCTCCTGAAGCACAACGGCCTGCACCTGGAGATCCAGGTCGACCGCACCCACAACATTGGCAAGGACGATCCTGCCGGTGTCTCGGACGTGTTGGTGGAATCGGCCCTGACCGCCATTCAGGACTGCGAGGACTCGGTGGCCGCCGTGGACGCCGAGGACAAGACAGGCGTCTATCGGAACTGGCTGGGCCTGATGAAGGGCGACCTGACCGCCAGCTTCCAGAAGGGCGGCAAGACCGAGACCCGCCGCCTGGACGAGGACCGGGTCTATCAGACCGCTGACGGCAAGGGCCTGACCCTGAAGGGCCGCAGCCTGCTGCTGGTGCGCAATGTCGGCCACCACATGCTGACCGACATGGTCACGCTCAATGGCCAGCCGGTCTATGAGACCGCCGTCGACGCGCTGGTCACCGTGGCCGCCGCCCTGCACGACCTGAAGGGCGCGCGCCGCAACAGCCGCGCGGGCTCGGTCTATGTGGTGAAGCCGAAGATGCACGGCCCCGACGAGGTGGCCCTGGCGGTGCGGCTGTTCGACATGGTCGAGGATGCGCTGGGCCTCACGCGCAACACCGTCAAGCTCGGCATCATGGACGAGGAGCGCCGGACCAGCGCCAACCTGAAGGCCTGTATCTTCGTGGCCAAGGACCGGGTGGTGTTCATCAACACCGGCTTCCTGGACCGCACCGGCGACGAAATCCACACCGCCATGGAAGCCGGTCCCATGGCCCGCAAGGACGCCATCAAGGCCGAGCCCTGGCTGCCGGCCTATGAGAAGCGCAACGTCGAGATCGGCCTGGCCGCCGGCTTCCCCGGCAAGGCCCAGATCGGCAAGGGCATGTGGGCCGCGCCCGACATGATGAAGGACATGCTGGCCGCCAAGGTCGGCCATCCCAAGGCCGGGGCCAACACCGCCTGGGTGCCGTCGCCGACGGCGGCGACCCTGCACGCCCTGCACTATCACGAGGTCGACGTGCCCGCCCTGCAGGCCCAGATGGGCGCGTCGGGGACCAAGACCGGCACGGACGAACTGCTGACCCCGCCGCTGGCCAAGTCCAACTGGAGCCCGGCCGACGTGCAGCAGGAACTGGACAACAACGCGCAAGGGATCCTGGGCTATGTGGTCCGCTGGATCGACCAGGGCGTCGGCTGCTCCAAGGTGCCGGACATCCACGATGTGGGCCTGATGGAGGACCGCGCGACCCTGCGGATCTCCAGCCAGCACATGGCCAACTGGCTGCATCACGGGGTCTGCACCGAGGCCCAGGTGCGCGAGACCATGGTGCGCATGGCCGCCGTGGTGGACGCCCAGAACGCCGACGACGCGGCCTATGTCCCGATGGCGCCGGCCCCGGAGAAGTCCATCGCCTTCCAGGCCGCCCTGGACCTGGTGTTCGAAGGCCGCACCCAGCCGAACGGCTATACCGAGCACATCCTCACGCGGCGCCGTCGCGAGCGGAAGGCCGAGCTGGCGAAGGGCTGAAGCTTCAACAAAAAGCCAACATGTTCGGGCCTAGGCTTAACCACGTCCGTTGAGCCTGGAGCCTGACTTGAGCGAGCCGTCCCGAAAGCTGCCGCCGTTCCGCTGGCTGACCCTGGCGGAAGCCGTCGGCGTGCTGGCCCTGGTGGTCGCCGCCCTGGGCTATTGGGACAATCACCGGGAGCGGGTGGCCGCGGCCAAGGCGCATGAGGCCGAGGCGCAGGCCAGCGTGCGGCGCCAGGCCTTCCTGATGACCGCCAGCCCACAGGGCGACGGCGCCTGGCTGAAGCTCGAGGCGGTGACCGAGGGCCAGGTGATCCAGACCCAGGCCATCTGGTTCCCCAGGGCCCTGCGCGAGGCCAAGGTCGAGACCACGGGCAATCCGCGCCTCGAAGCCGGCTGGATCGCCGGCCCGCTGCGCAAGCTGTCGACCAAGGCCGAGACCGGCCGGGTTCCGGTGGCGATCCAGACCGTCTTCGTCGAGGACGGCCAGATGAAGACCGACCGCGCCCTCTATCAGCTCGGCTACAGCCTGCACCCGCGCCTGTTGCGCGGGACCGAGGTCAAGTTGGAGGGCCTGTCCCTGGTGCGCAGAGGCCTGAAGGGCGAGCCCCAGGCGGCGGCCGACAGTCTGTGGCCCAAGACGTGATCCTGTTGCGCCGCTTGGCTCAGCGCCTGCCTGTGATATGGACCCGGCTTCCGAAAGACGGCGACACGTATGTCCGATCCTGTTGAGCCCGAAACCCCTGAGACCGAGCCGACCCCCGAGGCGGATGCGCCGCAAGGCGAGGTGACGGCGGAGGCCGTGGGCGTCGAGGCGGCGGAGGACGAAGCCGTCACGGAAGAGCCTGCATCAGAAGACCCCGCTGCCGAAGAGCCCGGGCCGGAAGAGGCTGAGTTGGCTGAGCCCCTCGTCGAGACGGCGCCGGTGGAAGAGGCTGAGCCCACCCCGGTCTGGATGCAGCGGCGCTGGCAGGTGACGGCGGGGGTCGCCGCCGTCTTCCTGGTGATCGTGGCGATCATCGGCTCGCTGCTATGGTCCCTGCCGCTCAACCGGGCGCTGGAGCCTCTGTCGAGCCCGGTGCTGATTCTGGTGGCCGACAATGGTCAGCCCATCGCCAAGCGCGGCTCCTACAAGGAAGCTCCGATCGATGCGCGCAAGTTGCCCAAGGCCGTGCCCGACGCCTTCGTCGCCATCGAGGACCGGCGCTTCTACAAGCACATGGGCGTCGATCCCTTAGGCATCATCCGCGCCGTGCGGGCCAACGCCCAGGCGGGCGGGGTGGCCGAGGGCGGCTCGACCATCACCCAGCAGTTGGCCAAGAACGCCTTCCTGACCAACAAGCGCAGCCTGCGGCGCAAGGCTCAGGAAGCCCTGATCGCCCTCTATCTCGAGACCCGGCTGAGCAAGGACGAGATCCTCTCGCGCTACCTGTCATCGGTCTATTTCGGGGAAGGGGCGTTTGGCCTGCGCGCGGCCTCGCAGCGCTATTTCAACAAGTCGCCGGAGGATCTCTCCATCGGCGAGGCGGCCATGCTGGCGGGCCTGGTCAAGGCGCCCTCGCGCCTGGCGCCCAGCGTCAATCCGGACGGCGCCCGCGAACGCATGCGCGTGGTGCTGAACGCCATGGTCGAGACCGGCGCGATCACGAAGGCTGAGGCCGAGCGGGCCGCGCGGTCGGTGACCATCGCGCCAGGGCCGAAGAAGCTGCCCACCGGCTCCTACTTCGCCGACTGGGTGATCCCCCAGGCCCGCGAGGTCACCGCCGGCCAGTACGGCGAGACCATCATCAAGACCACCCTGGACCCCCAGCTCCAGGCCCAGGCCGAGAAGATCATCCGCACCAAGCTCGAGCAGGACGGGCGGATGCTGAACGTCACCCAGGCGGCCCTGGTGGCCATGCGCCCCGACGGCCGGGTCGTCGCGATGGTGGGGGGCAAGGATTACAAGGAAAGCCAGTTCAACCGCGCCGACGGCGCACGCCAGCCGGGCTCGTCCTTCAAGCTGTTCGTCTACCTGGCGGCCCTGCGCAAAGGCATGACGCCGATGAGCCCGATCCTGGACGCTCCGGTCCAGGTCTCGGGCTACACACCGAAGAATCACGAGGGCAAGTACGCTGGGCGCGAGGTGCCGCTGATCACCGCCTTCGCCGGCTCGTCCAATGTGGCCGCCGTGCGCCTGGCCAAGGAGATCGGGCCGGACGCCATCATCGCCACCGCCCGGTCGCTGGGCATTCGCGAGGAGATCCCGAAGGACCTGACCCTGGCGCTGGGCACCGGGCCGATGAGCCTGGTGGACCTGACCGCCGCCTACGCCGCCATCGCCGCCGGCCAGGCGCCGATCACCCCGCACGGCCTGGCCAACTTCACGCCGCCGGTGCGCCCGCGCCCGCTGGGCAAGGCCGAGCTGGCCGGCATGCGCCAGATGCTGAGCTCCGCCACCCAGCGCGGCACCGGCATCGAGGCCGCCATCCCCGGCGCCTTCGGCAAGACCGGCACCACCCAAAACTATCGCGACGCCCTGTTCGTGGGCTGGGTCGGGAACCTGGTGGTCGGTGTCTGGGTCGGCAACGACAACAATGACGCCATGTACGGCGTGGTTGGCGGCGGCCTGCCGGCCCGCATCTGGAAGGAATTCGCCTCCTACGCCGTGAACCGCGACAATCCGAAGCCGGCAGCGCCGGTGGAGGAAGAGGTCCCGGCCGACGAGGTGGTCGCCGATCCTGGCGCAGAGGTCCCGCTCGGACCCGACGGCCAGCCCCTGGCCCAGCCGCCGACCGGCGAAGCCGTCGCCGAACCCCCCAAGGACACCCCCGCCGACCCGCCGTTCTGATCGCGGGCTGCTCAACCCCTCCCCCAAAGGGGGAGGATCTGGTAGCACGGAGTATGACACCGGTTTCCAGACTTCTGGCGCTGTTGCTGCTGTTCGCCACGCCCGTCTTCGCGGCGGAGAGCCCGTTCGCGCCGGGGCATGAGCTGATCTCGATCTGGCCTGGGGCGGCGCCGGGGGGAGAGCACGCCACGGCGCGGGAGGAGGTTGTCGAGCGGACCAAGAGCCCCGCCGACCTGCGGGACCGGATTGCCAAGGGCGTGACCCGGCCCACCCTGACGGTGTTTCGGCCCCAGCATCCCAACGGCCTGGCTCTGTTGATGGCGCCGGGCGGCGGATATGCCTGGGTGGTGATGGACAAGGAGGGCTATGAGACCGCCGAGCGGCTGGCGGCCTCAGGCGTAACGGTCTTCGTCATGACCTATCGCCTGCCGCAGGAGGGCTGGGCGGCGGGGCCGGATGCGCCGCTGCAGGACGCCCAGCGGGCCTTGCGGCTGATCCGCTATCGGGCCGCGGAGTTCTCGGTCGATCCGCGCCGCGTGGGCGTGATCGGCTTCTCGGCCGGCGGCCATGTGGCCGGCATGCTGACCCTGGCCTTCGACCGGCCAGTCTATGCGGTCCTCGATGCGGCGGACCAGGTCTCGGCCCGGCCGGACGTCTCGATCCTGGTCTATCCGGTGGCGACCATGGACCAGGCCCTCGCCCACAAGGGATCGCGCCGCAACCTGCTGGGCGAGGCCCCGACCCCGGAACAGGTACGCGCCTATTCCCTGGAAGCCCTGGCCCGGCGCGACGCGCCGCCGGTGATGCTGATCCACGCGCTCGACGACGCCAGCGTCCCGCCGGAGAACAGCCTCGGCCTGCTGGCGGCCCTGCGCGCGGCGAAGGTTCCGGTGGAGGCGCATTTCTTCCAGGAGGGCGAGCATGGATTCGGCCTGCGCTTCGCGGTTGGCAAGCCGGCGGCGGCCTGGCCGGATCTGGTGCTGGCCTGGCTCAAACGGCGGGGCCTGACAGGCTGAATTTCGCCCATCCAACCCTAACGCCCCAAGACCGGTCAGGGGCGTATCGTCTTGCAGTCGTGACGGTGCTAGCAACATCACATGGTGGAAAAGCTCAGCCCTGCCGCGGCCGAGGCTGTCTGGGATTTCCTGAACAGCGCCCAAGACTGCGAGACCCTGGAGGCGCTGAATGCGCGTCTCCTGAAGGCCATCGGGCATTTCGGCCTGACGGGCGGCCAGGTTGTGCGCCTGTCCAGCGATGGGCGGATCAGCGCGCCCAGGGCGATCTTCGGCGCCCATGGCCGGGCCGACGTCGCCGCCTATGACGCCGAGCTGGCCGGTTGGAGCCAGCACTATCTGGATGAATCCTACGCCCTGGTGGATCCCGTCATCCCCATGTCGTTCCAGGCCAAGGGCCCGTTCACCTGGTCCGAGGCCGAGGCCCGCGGCATGCACCGCAAGACCCGCACCTTGTTCGGCGAGGCGCGGGAAAGCCTGATCGCCGAGGCCCTGGTCTGTCCGGTGCGCACGGCCAATGGCGACTTCGCCGTGGTCACCTTCGGCATGGACCAGCGCCGGCCCGTGGACCTGGTGGAGCGGGCCTCGATCCACGCCCTGGCCAGCCTCTATGCGGTGATCGGCGACGCCTTCGCCGAGCCCGAGACCAGCCTGGAGCCGCCGCCGGCCCGGCCCCTGACCCGCCGCGAGCTCGAGTGCGTCTATTGGGTGAGCGTCGGCAAGTCCGACCGGGAGATCGGCCTGATCCTGGGCATCTCAAAGGAGACGGTTCACCGCCACGTGGAAGCGGCCAAGACCAAGCTGGGCGCCGCCAGCCGGGCCCAGCTGGCCCTGCGGGCGTTCGCGCTCGGCCTCATCGCGCCGGCCATGTTCTGAGGTCGAACTAACCTGATCAGGTTATATCGGCGCAGGCCCCCGTCGCCGCACCTTCCAGGCTCCTGATGCAGAGAGCCTCCCCATGATCCATGTGGTCACCGCCGCCAACCGCGGCTTCTACGAACCCCAGCTGGAGGCCATGCACCGGCTGCGGCGCGAGCTGTTCATCGTCGGCCGGGGCTGGGACCTGGAAGAGCGCGACGGCGGCGAATACGACCGCAGCGACGACGCGCGCGCCATCTACCTGTTGATGCTGGACCAGGACGCCCGGCTGCTATGCGGCATGCGCCTGCGCCCGACCGACGACTGGAGCGTGCTGACCGACGCCTTGCCGCACCTGGTCATGGGCGACGCCGCCCGACTGAAGCGGCCCGACATCTGGGAAATGACCCGCCACGTCTCCATCGGCCTGGGCGCCACCGCCCCAGAGGCGCGGCGCCGGAGCGCCGAGATCCGGGTGGCCATGACCGAGCTGGCCCTGCGCGACCGCATCAGCCAGTTCGTCGGGGCCATGGACACCGGCCTTCTGGGGCCGGCGACCCAGGGCTGGATCCGGCTGAAGGCCGCCGGCCTGCCCCAGCCCTATCCGGAAGGCGGCTCGGGCCTCGGCTTCACCATCCCGGTCTCCGAAGGGCTGCTCGCCGACCTGCGCCGCGATTTCGCCTGCCCGGTTCCGATCGCCTTTGAACTGGATGCCCGCAGTCCGCTTTCGGCCCGCCCGATCGCCGAACTGGAGATCCGCAGCCGGGCGCGCCAAGGCACCGACGGCTATCCGCCCAGTCTCGCCCCCGTGTGGGCGCCGTGTTTCGCTGTTGAAGGGGCCGCGTAATGGCCAGTCGATCCTCCGAACTGAGCACCCTGGTCCAGAGCCTGGTGGATATTCTCGGCCCCTATGAAGAGGGGCTGATGGTGGGCGAGCGCCTGCATCCCGACCTCGCCAACCTGCGCCGGGCGGTGAGCATGTCGCTGGCTGAGGCCATCTACTGGATCGCCGACGGACGTCACGAGCAGGCGGCGTGGCGCCCCGATGACGCCCGCCCCGGCCCGGGCTAGGCTCATCCCCTCACCAAGGGGAGTCGCATGGCCGATTCGATGCTGGAGGCCCCGGACGCTGCGGCGCCGGATGTCGCCGAGCTGCTGAGCGAGCCGGGTGCGGTGCAGCTGTTGGTCGCCTATGCGCGGATGCCGCGCGGGCCGGCCCGCGACAAGCTGGTGGCCTTCGTCGAGAGCCTGGCGGAATAGGCGCTGCGGCCGGGGTGACGAGGTGCGGGCGGGCGCGCTAAACCGGTGTCCATGAACGCGCCCGTGAAGCCTGAAACCCTGCCCCAGTGGCGGCTCGATGACCTCTATTCCAGCCGGGAGGATCCTCGCATCGAGGCCGACCTGGCCGCCGCCCAGACCGCCAATGAAGAGCTGGCCAAGCTTAAGGGCCGGTTCGTGGCGACGCGGGCCGACCCCCTGCGGCTGGGCGAACTGCTGGATCACGGGGTGGGGCTCTATGAGGCCGCCACCAACGGGCTGTGGGGTGTGGGCGCCTATGCTTCCATGGCCGCCTCGGTGGCCCGCGATGATCCGGCATGGTCGAAGTTCGAGGCCGATTTCCGGGCCCGCGCGGCCAAGATCAGCGCCGAGAGCCTGTTCTTCACCCTGGAGCTCAACGAGCTTGAGGACTCCGAGGTCGAGCAGGCCTTCCGCGCCTATCCTCCGGCCGCCAAGTGGCGCAGCTGGATGCGGCGTGTGCGGCTGTTCCGGCCGCATGAGCTGAACAGCGACCTCGAGCAGTTGCTGCTGGAGCGCGGCCCGGCGACCGCCAACTGGATGCGGCTGTATGACGAGACCCTGGCCCGGCTGACCGCCAAGGTCGGCCGCGAGACCCTGACCCTGCCGGAAGCCCTGAACCGCCTGTCGGACCCGGACGGCGCCCGGCGCAAGGCGGCCGCGCAGGGGCTGGCCAAGGCGCTGGAGGAGCGGACCCCGGTGCTGGGCCTGGCGCTCAACACCCTGGCCTTCGAGAAGCAGGTCGAGGATCGCTGGCGGAAGTATCCGAACCCCGCCGCGTCCCGCCACCTGGGCAATGAGGTGGACGCCGACGCGGTCGAGGCCCTGGAGAGCGCGGTGGTCGCCGCCTATCCGCGGGTGAGCCACCGCTACTATGCGCTGAAGGCCCAGCTGATGGGGCGCAAGTCCCTGGACTATTGGGACCGCAATGCGCCGCTCGATTCGGCGGCGCCGCGCACCTATGGCTGGGATGAGGCCCAGGCGATCGTGCTGGACAGCTTCGCCGACCTGGCGCCGCACTTCGCCGACACGGCCAAGACCTTCTTCACTCAGCCCTGGATCGACGCCCGGCCCCGGTCCGGCAAGCAGTCGGGCGCCTATTCGCACCCGGTGAACTCCGAGCGGCACCCCTTCGTGTTCATGAATTACATGGGCGAACGGCGCGACGTGCTGACCCTGGCCCATGAACTCGGCCACGCCGTGCACCAGACCCTGTGCGCGCCGCTCGGCACCCTGTTGGCCGATACCCCCCTGACCCTGGCCGAGACGGCCTCGATCTTCGGCGAGGGCCTGGTGTTCGAGCGGCTGCTGGCTGAGGCCTCGCCGGCCGAGCGCCGGGGCCTGCTGGCCGGCAAGATCGAGGACGGGCTGAACACGGTGGTCCGCCAGATCGCCTTCCATCGCTTCGAGACCCGGTTCCACGCCGCGCGGGCGGCGGGCGAGCTGTCGCCGGAGGAGATCGGCCGGGTGTGGCTGGAGGTGATGGGCGAGAGCCTGGGGCCGGCCATCAAGCTCAACGCGGGCTATGAGCACTACTGGGCCTATGTCAGCCACTTCGTGCACTCGCCCTTCTATGTCTATGCCTACGCCTTTGGGGACCTCTTGGTGCGCGGCCTGATGGAGACACGCCGGGCCGACCCGGCCGGGTTCGCGCCGCTCTATGAGCAGCTCCTGGCCGCCGGCGGGACCAAGACCTATGTCGAGGCCCTGGCCCCGTTCGGCCTCAACCCCCGCGAACGGGCCTTCTGGGCGGCGGGGATGACCCAGATCGAACGGCTGGTCGACGAGTTCGAAGCGCTGGTGTGAGGGCTCCAGTTGCTCCCCCTCTGGGGGAGCTGCCCCGGAGGGGCTGAGGGGGAGGGACGTGCGCCGTCGTTGCG
>CAZXVO010000109.1:0-1061 GCA_964643835.1 uncultured Phenylobacterium sp.
GGGCACGCCGGTGAAGTCCTGCATCAGCACGCGGGCCGGGCGGAAGCTGATCTCGTGCTCCACAGCGCCCTTGTTTTCGAGCCAGGCGGCGACCGCCTTCAGGTCCTCAGGGGCGACGGTGTCGCCGTCTTCGTTGCGAAGCAGGTTCTCAAGCAGAACCTTCATCGAGGCCGGCAGGCGAGAAACACCGGCGAGACCGGCTTCTTCCGCCGCCGGAAGGCTGTAATAGACGTAGGTCTTGTCGCCCACCGTCAGTTCGCGGCGGGTCTTCAGGCTGTCGATCGACGCCATAATCAGGGATCCTTCCTCTGTTCTCGGCCGCCATACGTCCGTATCGGGGATCGCGCGCTTTTCGGAGCGGACACACAGCGTTCGCCCCAGCGCCGCGTACGCCCCCCAAGGCGGCGCCGGCCGCGCGCGTCATAGCCCCTAGATTCTTTCCCGTCCATGCAACGGGAGCGCACAGGTGACGATCACGCGCCTGGATATTGAAGACCTCGCCCTGTCGCGGGGCGGCCGGCGGCTGTTTTCGGGCCTGAACCTGACCCTGGAGGCGAGCCGGGCCTGCGCGCTGACTGGCCGCAACGGGGCTGGAAAGACCAGTCTTCTCAGGGCCGTAGCGGGCCTGATCGCCCCCGAGGCCGGGCAGATCGGCTTCGGCGCCCTGGACCCCGCCGACGCGCGGGCCACAGGCATGCATCTGCTGGGTCATCTGGATGGGCTGAAGTCCGGTCGGACGGCCCGCGATGAACTCGATTTCTGGGCCCGCTGGGCCGGCGGCTCGGAGGCCTCGGCGCGGGCCGCGGCGGCCCGGCTGGAGCTGACCCCCCTGCTCGACCTGGAGGTCCGTCGCCTGTCTGCGGGCCAGCGGCGGCGCCTGGCGCTCGCCCGGCTGCTGGCGGCGCCGCGTCCCCTGTGGCTGCTGGACGAGCCGGCCAGCCCGCTGGACGCCGGCTGGCGAACGCGCCTGGGCGAGATCATGGCCGAACACCTGGCCGGGGGGGGGCGGGGGCGGGGCGCCCGGCCCCCCCCCCCCCCCGCCGGCGTGGACTCAGACGGTC
>CAZXVO010000109.1:1257-9745 GCA_964643835.1 uncultured Phenylobacterium sp.
ATGAGCGCAGCCCTGGAACTGCTGAAGCGCGAGACCCGCCTGGCCTGGGGCCGGGGCGGCGGTCCGCTGGTCTCGCTCGGCTTCTACGCCGGGGTCACCACCCTTTTGCCGCTGGCCACGGGACCTGAGCCGGCGCGCCTGGCCGCCGTGGCCCCGGGCGTCGCCTGGATCGCGCTCGCCCTCGCTTCCCTGCTCAGCCTCGACCGACTGTTTGAGCGGGACTTCGAGGACGGGGCGCTGGACCTGATCACCCTGTCGGCCATGCCCCTGGAGCTGACCTGCGCCATCAAGTGCCTGGGCCAGTGGCTGGCGGCGGGCGCGCCCCTGGCCCTCGCCGCCCCGGTGGCCGCCATCGCCCTGGGCGCGCCGGTGGCGCTGGCCCCGCTGATCCTGGCCGGCGCCCTGGTCGGGGGCCTGGCCTTCGCCTTTACCGGCGGGATCGGGGCGGCGCTCAGCCTGGGGGCGCGGCGGGGCGGACTGCTGACCGCCGTGATCGTCCTGCCGCTGTTCGTGCCGCCGGTGATCTTCGGCGGCGGGGCGCTGGACGCCTTCGCCTCGGGCTTGCCCTGGCGGGCCGGCTTCACCCTTTTGTCCGCCTACGCCGCCGCCGCCGTCGCCCTGGGGCCGGTCGCCATGGCCGCCGCCTGCCGCAACGCGCTCAGCTGAACATGACGAAAGCTTAAGGTCGGCGGGCGACGGAAATCCGCAGGCGGGCCGTTTGACGTCGTGGGGATGGCGTAACGGAGACCCTCCATGACCTTGAAGTTCCTTCGCCCATTACTGCTTCGACCTGTGCTGCTGGGCGCCTCGATCCTGACCCTCGGCGCCGCCAGCGTCGCCGTCGCCCAGCCGCCACCTGGCGGCATGGAAGAGGCGCGCGGCCACAACGAGATGGGCGGCATGCCCGGCATGGACCCCGCCAAGCGCGCCGAGCGGATGACCGGCCACCTGCGCGATGTGCTGCAGCTGACCCCGGCCCAGGAGCCGGCGCTGCAGGCCTTCATCGCCGCCATGAAGCCGCCGGAAGGCGGCATGGAGAAGATGCGCGGCGAGCATGAGAAGATGGCCGGCCTGACCACACCGCAACGCCTGGACGCCATGCAGGCCCATCGGGCCGAACGCGAGGCCGCCATGGACAAGCGGATTCAGGCGATCCGCACCTTCTACGCCCAGCTGAACCCGGCCCAGAAGAAGGCCTTCGACGCCCTGCCCCCGCCCGGCATGCGCGGTCACCACGGCCAGGGCATGGGCCCCGGCGGCATGGGTCCCAAGGGCATGGGCGCCCGTCACCGGGGCTGACCTTTAGACACCGCCGGTCCCGTCCCTCCAGTCGCGGGATCGGCCACGGTGCGGCGGCTGGTTCCGAGGGCAAGCCCGCCCCGGGACCAGCCGCTTGATCTATATCCCATTGCCCCGCGCGCGAGGCGGGGCTAATCGGCGAGCATGATCCCCGCCCCCGCCTTCCTGGCCAATCCCGAGCGGTTCATGGCGTTCTCGCGCTGGGCCGCGCCCCTCATCGGGGTCATCGCCGTGGCACTCGCCGTCGCCGGCCTGTGGCTGGGCTTTTCGGCGCCCGAGGACTACCAGCAGGGCGCTACGGTCAAGATCATGTTCATCCACGTGCCGGCCGCCTGGCTGAGCATGTTCGTCTATGTCTGCATGGGCATCGCCAGCTTCCTGGCCCTGGTGTTCCGTCACGCCCTGGCCGACGCCGCCGCCCAGGCCGCCGCCCCTTTGGGCGCCGCCTTCACGGGCCTGGCCCTCATCACCGGCTCGCTCTGGGGCCGGCCCATGTGGGGCGCCTGGTGGGTGTGGGACGCGCGCCTGACCTCGGTCCTGGTCCTGTTCCTGTTCTACCTGGCCTATATGGCCCTGCGCGCCAGCCTGGATGACGAGGCCAAGGCTTCGCGGGCCGGCGCCATCCTGGCCCTGGTCGGCCTGATCAACCTGCCCGTCGTCCACTGGTCGGTGAACTGGTGGAACACCCTGCACCAGGGCGCGTCGGTGTTCCGCAAGGGCGGCTCGACGCTGGACCCGGTCTATCTGACGCCCCTGTTGCTGATGGGCCTGGCCTACACTGCGGCCTTTGGCGCCCTGTGGCTGGTGCGGATTCGTGGCGAGGTCTGGCGGCGCCGGGCCGAGGCCGCCGCGCTTCGGCTGGCGAGGGGCTAGGCCATGCACGACCTGTTCACCGGCAAGTACGCCGCCTTCATCGGCCCGGCCTTCGCCATCACCGCCGTGACCTTTGTCGCCATGATCGCCTCCAGCCTGGCCCACGCCCGCCGCTGGCGTCGGCGCTATGAGGAGCTGACCGCGGCCAAGGACGCCCAGACGGATCCGCGCCCGTGAACCGCTGGCTGGCCTTCGCGCCCCTGGCGGTGCTGGCGGCGCTCGCCCTGCTGTTCGGCGTCTATGGCCTGAACCACGATCCCAAGGTCGAGCCCCGCGCCCTGGTGGGCAAGCCGCTGCCGGAGGTCTCCCTGCCCAGCCTCGACGACGGGCGGCCGGTGCGCCTGGCCGACGCCGCCAAGGGCCCGGTGCTGGTCAACGTCTTCGCCTCCTGGTGCGCGCCCTGCGAGATCGAGGCGCCGGTGCTGGTGGACCTGAAGCGCCAGGGCGTTCGCATCGTCGGCATCGCTTACAAGGACGCTCCGCCCAATACCGAGGCCTTCCTGGCCCGTCTGGGCGACCCCTATGACGCGCGCCTCGTCGACCGCGACGGCCGGGCCGGCATCGAGCTCGGGGTCACCGGCGTGCCCGAGACCTATCTGGTCGGAGCCGACGGCATGATCCTCGACAAGCACTCCGGCCCCCTGACGCCGGAGATCGCCCAAGCCATGCTGGCGAAGGCGCCGCGTTAACCATATTTTCGGACGCGCCGACGAGGCTAGGGTCTCGTTAACCATGTTTTCGGGGTCCCATGGCCGCGCCGATCCGACCGAACTTCACGCCGGTCAGTCCGCAACTGCAGAACCCGGCCAATAACCAGGCCCGGTCCGCGGCCCAGCGCGCCTTTTTCGAAGCCGCCCTCGGCAAGGCCCAGGGCCAGGCGGCCCAGCCGCAAGCCCAAAGCCAGGGCTCGACCCAGACCGGCCAGGCCACGCGCGCCGCCCAAGCCCAGGCGACGCAAACAACCGCGCCGATCCGCACCGCCTCGCCCACCGCCGCCCGGGCGGCCTATGTTCCGAAAATGCCCGCGACCCTGCCAGCCGAGCCCCCGACCCGCATCCTGCGGCCGGGCTCGATCCTCGACATCAAGGTCTAGGCGGCTTTCTTCGCCTTCTTGGGCTTGTCGGCCTTCTCTGCCTTAGGAGGCTTGTCCGCCTTGGCCGGCTTCTCGGCCTTGGGCTTCTTGTCCGCCTTGGCCTTCTTGACCTTCGCTGGCTTGGGCGGCTTGGGCGGCTTCACCGCCTCGGGCGCCGCCGCCTCGTCCCCACCCTTGACCAAGTCGCGCAGCAGGCCGGTCAGGGCGTCGCGCTTGCCGCCGGACAGCAACTTCAGGAGCCGGGCGTCCACCGCGGCCATCTTCGGCTGGGCGTCCTCGAGCGCGGCGCGGCCGGCCTCGGTGAGGCTAACGGCGTTGGCGCGGGCGTCGGAGGCCGAGCGCTGACGCTCCAGCAGGCCCTTGGTGATCATGCGGGCGGCCATGTCCGCCAGGGTCGAGCGGTCGATGCCGGTGATCCGCACCAGGTCCGTCTGGGTCAGGCCATCCTGGGTCGCCACCGCCGACAGCACCGCATACTGGCGCTGGGTCAGGCCGCCGGGACCGAACTCCTCGGCGTAGAGATCGAGCGCCACCTGCAGCGCCCGGTGCAGAAGATGACTGGGAGACTTGTCCAGGGCGGGCAGTCCGCCTGACTTCGCCGACTTCGCCTTCGACATCCGCACGCCCTCGCCGCCTGGATAGCGTCTGCAAGCTATAGGCTGATCGCGTCGGTTTGACGACAGACAGTCCGTGGGCGGTCTACTCGACCGGAGGGACCGGTGGCGGCTCGTTGACGTGGGCGTACTTCATCATCAACGGCACCTGACTGAAGCCGAACAGCACGTGGATGATGGACAGACCGGGGAACTTGAACAGGGCCCAGGTGACGTCGGACTGGGTGCGCCAGACCACCTCGTTCACCACCGCCGTGGCGAGGAAGAAGACGCCGTAGCGCCAGGCGAGCTTACGCCAGCCCTCGTCGGACATCTGGAAGGCCATGCTGAGGATGGCCTTCAAGGGGTTCTTGCCCATCATCACGCCGATGATCAGGAAGCCGCCGAAAGCGACGCCGGAGACGGTCGGGCGAATCTTGATGAAGCGCGGGTCGTGAGTATAGAGCGCCAACCCGCCCAGGATCAGGGACAGCCCCCCCGCCGCCAGCGGCAGGGGCGCGATGCGGCGCTCGAAGATGAAGCCGACGGCCAGGGCCACGGCGGCGCCGGCCACCATGCCCCAGGTGGCCTTCATCATGTCGTGGGTGATCAGCAGGGTGATCAGGAAGGCGAAGGGCCAGCCGTAGTCGACGAAGGCCGTGATCCACTTGCGATGCTTGGGCGACAGGGTCACTGGCCGTCCTCCAGGCCCACCAGGGAGCGGGCGAAGGCGCGGGCGTCGAATGGCTGCAGGTCCTCGATGCTCTCGCCCACCCCGATCAGCTTGATCGGGCTGTCCGAGGCCTGGGCCACGGGCACCAGCACCCCGCCGCGGGCGGTGCCGTCCAGCTTGGTCATGACGATGCCAGAGACGCCGATCTGGTTGCCGAAGATGTTTTCCTGGGCCAGCGCATTGCGGCCCACGGTGGCGTCGAGCACGAGCAGGGTCTCATGCGGGGCCTCGGGATCGACCTTCTTGATCACCCGGATGACCTTGTGCAGTTCGTCCATCAGGCCCTGCTTGTTCTGCAGGCGGCCGGCGGTGTCGATCAGCACCACGTCATAGGCCTCGTCCTTGGCCTTCTGCACGGCGTCAAACGCAAGGCCCGCGGCGTCGGAGTTGATCGGCCGCGACATGAAGTCGACCTTGGCGCGCTCGGCCCAGACCTTGAGCTGCTCGACAGCGGCGGCGCGGAAGGTGTCGCCGGCCACCACCAGGACCTTGGCGCCGCGCGCCTGCAGGTCCGAGGCGATCTTGCCGAGCGTCGTGGTCTTGCCCGAGCCGTTGACCCCGATGAACAGCACCACATAGGGCCGGGGGCCAACCAGCGGATCAAAGCGGCCCTGGCGGCTGGAGAGCTCGTCACCGATGGCTTCCGCCAAGGCTTCCTTGATCTCGGCCTCGTCGACGCTCTTGCCGAACTTCTCCTCGGCGAAGCGGGCGGTGATGCGCGCGGCCGAGTGCGGGCCGAGGTCGGCCTCGATCAGCATCTCTTCCAGCTCGTCGAGCTTGGCCTGGTCCAGCGGCTGCTTGGTGAAGGTGGAGACCACCTGTTCCGTCATCGCCTTCGACGAGCGCGACAGCCCGTCGGTGAGGCGTTGGAACCAGCCCTTCTTCGGTTCGGTCATGTGGCTGCTTCTAGCGGCTCGCGCGCAGGCGGGATAGAGCAGGCGTGATGGATGAGCGGATCGCGCACGCCCTTGTCTGGCTCGACTATGCGGCCGTGGCGGTCTTCGGGGCCACCGGCGCGCTGGCGGCTGCGCGCCGCAAGCACGACATCGTCACCTTCGGCTTCTTCGCGGCCATCACCGGGGTCGGGGGCGGGACCCTGCGCGACCTGCTGCTGGGGGCGCCGGTGTTCTGGATCGACCGCTGGGGCTATCTGGCCGCCTGCCTGACCGCGGCCCTGGTGATCTGGCTCACCGGGCTCGGCCGAGGGCGCCAGCGGGTGCTGCTGTGGCTCGATGCCGTGGGCCTGGCCGCCTACAGCGTCGTCGGCGCGGCCAAGGCCCTGGCGCTCGGGGCGCCGGCCCTGCCCTCCATGGTCATGGGCGTGCTCACCGCCTGTTTCGGCGGGGTGATCCGGGACGTCCTGGCCCATGAGGAATCGGTGCTGCTGCGCCGGGAGATATATGTGACCTGCGCCCTGGTAGGAGCGGCCCTGTTCGTCATCCTGCGGGGCTTTGGGCTTCCGGGCCTGGCCGCCGGCCTGATCGGGGCGGGGGCGGCCTTCGGGATCCGGGCCGGGGCGATCCTGTGGAACTGGACCCTGCCGGGCTTTCCGGGCCGCGACGACTAGGCCAGCTCGGCCGTCAGCCGGCCGGCCTCGACGCCAGTCACCTTCAGCATCACGATCCCGCCGACTTCGGCCTCGCCCGAGAACGCGATCTCGGTGAAGTCTTCGGCCCGCGCGATCCCGCCCTTTTCCACCAGCCCTGAGAGGGTCCGGCCGACCTGGGACGCCAGGTGACGCTGAAGCGCCGCCTGGCCCGCCTCGCGCAGGCGCGCCGCGCGGGCCTTGATCACCGGCCGCTGCAATTGCGGCATCCGCGCCGCCGGGGTCCCCGGTCGCGGGCTGAACGGGAAGACGTGCAGGAAGGCCAGGCCCGCCTCGTCCACCAGCTTCAGGGTGTTCTCGAACATCTCGTCGGTCTCGGTCGGGAAGCCGGCGATCAGGTCGGCGCCGAAGGCGACATCAGGCCGCACCGCCCGCACATCGGCGATCAGCTTCAGGGCGTCGGCGCGGCTGTGCCGGCGCTTCATCCGCTTCAGGATCATGTCGTCGCCGGCCTGCAGGGACAGATGCAGATAGGGCATCAGCCGCGGGTCCTCGAAGCACTTGAGCAGGTCGGGGTCGATCTCGGCCGCGTCGATGGAGGACAGCCTCAATCGTGGCAGGTCGGGGACCAGCTTCAGGATCCGCGCCACCAGTTGGCCCAGCGTCGGCTGGCCCGGCAGGTCGGCGCCCCAGCTGGTCACGTCGACCCCGGTCAGCACCACCTCGCGATAGCCCTGGGCCGCGAGCTTGCGGACCTGTTCCACCACTTCGCCGGCCGGGGCCGAGCGGGAATTGCCGCGGCCATAGGGGATGACGCAGAAGGTGCAGCGGTGATCGCAGCCGTTCTGGACCTCCACATAGGCCCGCGCCCGGTCCTTCAGGCCATCGATCAGGTGGCCCGCGGTCTCCCGCACGCTCATGATGTCGTTGACCCGGACGCGCATCGGCTCGGCCGACGGCGCATAGGCCCCGGCCTGGGACTTCTCGGCGTTGCCCAGCACCAGGTCGACCTCGGCCATGGCCGCGAAGGCGGCGGGGTCGATCTGGGCCGCGCAGCCGGTGACGATCAGCTTGGCGCCGGGGCGCTCGCGGCGGGCCTTGCGGATCGCCTGGCGCGCCTGGCGCACCGCCTCGCCGGTCACCGCGCAGGTGTTGAAGACCACCGCGTCGGTCAGGCCGTCCTCGGCCGCGCGCTTGCGGATGACCTCACTCTCATAGGCGTTCAGCCGGCAGCCAAAGGTGACGATGGAGACGTCGTCGCCAGCTTTGACGTCAACATGGACGACCGTGTCTTCGGCGTGGGAACTCAAGGCAAATTCCCTGTAAATTCAATCTCCAAAGGTCCGGTCATGATGACGTGGCCATCCGCCTCGCGCCACTCGATGACCAGCTCGCCGCCGTCCAGCTCCAGGGTCGCCTTGCGGTCGGACAGGCCCCGGCGGGCGCAGGCGACCAGGGCTGCGCAGGCGCCGGTGCCGCAGGCCTTGGTCAGGCCGGCGCCTCGCTCCCAGACGCGCAGGCGGATGCGGTCGCGGCCCTTCACCTGGGCGAAGCCGACGTTCACGCCTTCCGGGAACAGGAAGTGATGCTCGATCAGCGGCCCGACCTCGCGCACCGGCGCCGCCTCGGCGTTGGGCACGAAGAACACCACGTGCGGATTGCCCATGGAGACGCAGCCCGGCGTGTGCAGGACCGGATTGTCGATGGGACCGACCTGCAGCTCGATGCCCTTGGTGTCCATCTCCTCGGCCAGCGGGATCTGCGTCCAATCCAGGCGCGGCTCGCCCATGTCCACCGAGACCCGGCGTTCGCCGGCCCTGCTGGCGTGCAACAGGCCGCCGCGGGTGTCGAGGACGGCGGTATCGGTCTGGCCGGCCTCCATCAGCAGCCAGCCCACGCAGCGCGAGGCGTTGCCGCAGGCGCCGACCTCTTCGCCATCGGCGTTCCAGAACCGGACGCGGGCGTCGCCCTTGGAGGAGCGCTCCAGGGAGACCAGCTGGTCGCAGCCGATCCCGTCGGTCCGGTCACAGATCTTGCGCACCTCCTCCGGGGTCGGATCGAAGGGGGCGGTGCGGGCCTCAACCACGACGAAGTCGTTGCCGAGACCGTTCATCTTCAGGAACGGACGGGTCATCGCCGGGCTATATAGGCGAGAACCGCCGCTTAGGCACGCCTGGGGCTGGGCTGGGCCTGGGCGCGGCGCTCAATCGGTGATCCCTGGAACGGTGTGGGGGCGCCCTTCTCCCGGTTGCAAAATTTCGAGCGGTAGCCGTGTCCGCCTCCCCTCCCCCCTGCGGGGAGGGGGTAGGGGGTGGGGGTGTCGGCGCAGGCCGCACAGATTTCACTCTGAT
>CAZXVO010000109.1:9755-13731 GCA_964643835.1 uncultured Phenylobacterium sp.
GGCTATGTGGATACTGTGGCGTCTTGGGGGCCGGGGGTGGGGGTCCGCCTAACCGGGGATGACAGCAGGTGAAGGGCTTCAGGTCGACGCCCCTAGTGCGGGTCGTCCCAGTTGGCGGCGGCGCGGGCTTCGACCACCAGGGGGACGCTGATCTCCACGGCGGGCAGGGCGGCCTTTTCCATGATGCGCTTGGGGACCGCGATGGTCGCCTCGGCCTCGGCCTCGGGCGCCTCGAAGACCAGTTCGTCGTGGACCTGCAGCAGCATGGTGGCGGACAGGCCGGCCTGCTTGAGGGCGTCCGGCATGCGGATCATCGCCCGGCGCATGATGTCGGCGGCGGCGCCCTGGATCGGGGCGTTGATCGCCGCCCGGTCGCCGAAGGCCCGCTCGGCCGCCGACTTGGACTTCACCGCCGGGATGTTGACCTTGCGCCCGAAGATGGTGGTCACGAAGCCCTGGGTCCGGGCCGCCTGCTTGGTGCGGTCCATATAGGCGCGGATGCCGGGGAAGCGTTCGAAGTAGGTCTTGATATAGGCGCCCGCCTCGTCCTGCGGGATCGACAGCTGGTTGGCGAGGCCGAAGGCCGAGATGCCGTAGACGATGCCGAAATTGATGGCCTTGGCGCGGCGGCGGGTCTCGGACGGCATGCCCTCGATGGGCACGCCGAACATCTCGGACGCCGTCGAGGCGTGAATGTCCAGGCCGTCCAGGAAAGCCTTCTTCAGCTGCGGGATGTCGCCGATGTGGGCCAGCAGGCGCAGCTCGATCTGCGAGTAGTCGGCGCTGATCAGGACCTTGCCCGGCTCGGCCACGAAGGCCTTGCGGATCTTGCGGCCTTCCTCGGTGCGCACCGGGATGTTCTGCAGGTTCGGGTCCGACGAGGACAGCCGCCCTGTGGTGGTGGCGGCCAGGGCATAGGAGGTGTGCACCCGGCCGGTCCGCTCGCTGACCGCCGCGATCAGGGCGTCGGTATAGGTGCCCTTCAGCTTGGACAGCTGACGCCAATCCAGCAGGACCCGCGGCAGGGCGTGGCCCTGGGCGGCCAGTTCTTCCAGCATGGAGGCGTCGGTGGACTGGGCGCCGGTGGCGGTCATCTTGCCGCCGGTCAGACCCATCTCGCCGAACAGCACCTCGCCGATCTGCTTGGGGCTGCCCAGGTTGAACGGCCGTCCCGCCAGGCGGTGGGCCTCGGCCTCCAGCTCGCCCATGCGGACCGAGAAGTCGTTGGACAACAGGCGCAGGCGTTCGGGGTCAATGCGGATGCCGGCGCATTCCATGTCGGCCAGCACCCCGGCCATGGGCCGTTCCAGGGTCTCGTAGACCGTCAACAGGCCCTCGCGCGGCAGGCGGGGCAGCAGCAGCTCGTAGAGGCGCAGGGTGACGTCGGCGTCTTCGGCGGCATAGCTGGTGGCCGGCTCCAGGGCGACGTGCTTGAAGCTCTTCTGGGCCTTGCCGGTCCCGGTGACCTGTTTGAACGGGATCGGGGCGTGGCCAAGCCACAGCTTGGAGAGCTCGTCCATGCCGTGATTGTGCAGGCCGGCCTCCAGCACGTAGCTGATCAGCATGGTGTCCTCGACCGGCGCCACGCGCACGCCGTAGCGGGACAGGACCGCCATGTCGTACTTGGCGTTCTGGGCCACCTTCTGGACGGCCGGATCCTCCAGCATCGGCTTCAGGGCCGCGATGGCGTCCTTGAGCGGGATCTGCTCCAGGTCGGCGGGGGCGTCGAAGGCTAGGCCCCCTTCGTGCTCGTGGCCCAGCGGGATGTAGCAGGCCTCTCCCGGCGCGATGGCCAGGGACACGCCCACCAGCCCGGCATTGGCCGAGGACAGGGCGTCGGTCTCGGTATCGAAGGCGACGATCCCCTTGGCGCGGGCCTTGTCCACCCAGGCGTTCAGGGTCGGAAGGTCGCGGACGCAGACATACTTGGTGACGTCGATGGGACCGTGGTCGGCCACCGGCAGGGGCGTGGGCGCGAGTGACCCGTCCGGCGCCGCCGCCAGGCTGGACGACGGCTGGCCACCGCCGCTGACCCGGCGGGCCAGGGTGCGGAACTCCATCTCCTCCAGGAACTTGGCCAGGACGTCGGCGTCGGCCTCGGCCACCGCCAGCTCTTCCAGGGGGACCGGCAAGGGGGTGTCGCAGTCGAGCTGGACCAGCTGGCGCGACAGGCGGATCTGGTCGGCGAATTCGATCAGGGTGTCGCGGCGCTTGGGCTGCTTGATCTCGCCGGCCCTGGCCAGCAGGGTGTCGAGGTCGCCATATTCGTTGATCAGGGCGCTGGCGGTCTTGATGCCGATGCCCGGCGCGCCCGGCACGTTGTCGACGCTGTCGCCGGCCAGGGCCTGGATCTCGACTACCTTCTCCGGCCCCATGCCGAACTTCTCGATCACCTCGGCCCGGCACATCTTCTGCTGCTTGACCGGGTCGAGCAGGCAGATCTGCTCGTTGACCAGCTGCATCAGGTCCTTGTCCGACGAGACGATCACCCCCTCGCCCCCGGCCTCGGCGACCTTACGCGCGTAGGTGGCGATGATGTCGTCGGCCTCGAAGCCCTGCAGTTCGAGCGCCGGCACGCCGAAGGCGCGGGTAGCCTCGCGCACCAAGGGGAATTGCGGAATCAGGTCCTCGGGCGGCGGCGGGCGCTGGGCCTTGTAGAGGGGGTAGAGCTCCGACCGGAAGGTCTTCTCCGAGGCGTCGAACACCACCGCCAGGTGGGTCGGCTTGTCGGCCTTCATCTCGCACAGCAGCTTCCACAGCATGTTGCAGAACCCGGCCACCGCCCCGACCGGCAGGCCGTCGGACTTGCGGGTCAGCGGCGGCAGGGCGTGGAAGCCCCGGAAGATGTAGCCCGAGCCGTCCACCAGGTAGAGCCGCATCGGCTGGCTCGGGTCGACGGTGATCGGCGCTTCGATGGCGGCGTCGATCCCCGCTTCGGCGGGATCGAGCATTTCGATGTCGGTCATGCGGGAAAGATAGGGCGGGACGGGCCCGGGGTCACCTCCCCGTAATCGCCGGCCGGATTACCCGGTCAGGCCGGCTGACGACTGAAAGGACTGCGGCTCGTCATCCACCCGCACCGACCCCGCGGCCCCTTCCAGCAGCGCCACATAGCGCCCGACCATCCGCCGCAGATCCGGCGGGCCGGCCATCGCCTCGCGCAGCAGGGGCGCGGCCTCGGCGGCGAGTTGTTTCAGCGCGGTGGTGGCGCGGTGCGCTTCGCGGCGGGCGCGGGTGCGCTCCTGCACCAGCGCCATTTCGCTCTCGGCGGTGCGGTGGCCGTAGCGGATCTGATAGCTGCGCAGGCGCCAGTTGATCGGCTTGACCAGGAAGGTGGTGGCCCCCGCCTGGAAGGCGCGGTCGATGGCCGAGACGTCCTCGCGCCCCGTCACCACGATCACCGGCAGGCGCTGGGTGCGCTCGTCGGCGCGCAGGCGCGCCAGCACCTCGAACCCGTCCATGTTGGGCATTTCCAGGTCCAGGAGGACGACGTCGAAATCCTGGGCGGCGATGGCCTCGCAGGCCTCCACCCCGTCGGCGCCCACCGCGACCTCGGCCATTTCCGTGGCGAGGTGGACCTGCGCGAACTCGCGCATGATCGGATCGTCGTCCACGAAGAGGATGCGGACGGGGTCTTCGAGTACGTAGAAGAAGCTTCGAGGCGCGTCCGATTCCAAGGCCATGCTGTCAGTACTCGCGGCCTGCCAATCCGTCATCATTAAGGGCGAAGTCATTAATTGGCGGTAACTCCGGATGACTGGGGTTTCATCGGGGAATCATGTCGGCACGGGAGGCGAGGGCGCGTTTACGGCCGTGGGCGTCCGCCTCGCGCGCGAAGCCGCCTGCCGCGAACAAGCCCACGTTGCTCCAGGTGCCCATCGACTTCCTGGGCACCTGATCGATGGCCAGCCGGTCGATGCGCAGCAACCGCGCGTTCGGGGCGGGTTGCTGCGGGCGGATCTCGCCGGTCGATTCG
>CAZXVO010000110.1:0-5060 GCA_964643835.1 uncultured Phenylobacterium sp.
GTTCGACTTCGGCGGAGGCCGGGGCGGCGTCGGCGGGGATGGGGCGTTCGCGCGGCGGGGCCTGGGCCAGGGCCGGTGCTGTGGGCGCCGGTTGGGTGGCGGTCTCGGCGGGGGCGCCGGTCCTGGGCGCGGTGACGAACAGGCGTGGGCCGAACTTCAACAGGCCGAGCAGGGCCAGGATCACCAGCACCGACACCGCGACCCCGGTCCAGAACCCGCGCCCGATCAGCCGCTGCCGCCCGAGATCGGCGGGATCGCGCGGGCCCAGCAGGTCGGGCGGGTCGGGCTGAGGGCTCATCTGGCCAGATCTTCCTCGGAGGCCGGGCAAGCGCCCGGCGCACGGTCGATCAGGTTAAGCAGCGCAGCTTCCAGAGGGAAGGGGGCGAAGGCGCGATGGGCCAGCTCAATACCGGCCAGGGGCTTCAGCACATTGCGCGACAGGCCCAGCACAGAGAGCCCCGGCATCGGGTGGCGGGCCAAGAGGGCGGCCAGGGCCTCGGCCGCCTTGGGCGAGTGCAGAAGGGCGATCTCGACCCCTTCAAGCTCGACCAGCTCGGCCGGGCCGAAGTCCGCCGGGGCGGTGTCATAGAGCGGCAGGCCGCGCGCCTCGACCCCCTGCTCGGCCAGCATGCCGACCAGGTCGCCGGCTGGTTCGGCGGCGCCGGGATGCAGGACCACGCCGTCGATCTCCCGCCTGCGCCCGGAAATCCCCTCGGCCAAAGCCTCGACGTCGCCGTCGGCGGACAGGACCTGGCGGAAGCCCGCGGCCTTGGCGGCCTTGGCGGTGGCGGCGCCGACGGCGAAGACTTTCAGGCTGCGCACCGGCGACAGGGCGGTGAAGGCCCGCACGCCATTGGCGCTGGTGAAGGCCAGGGCGCCCACGCCGGAAAGGTCCGGCTCGACGCCCGAGACCGGCTGGACGGCCAAAAGGGGCGCCACCACCGGCCTGTGGCCCAGGGCGCGCACCCGCTCGGCGGTCGCGTCGGCGCCAGGCTGGGCGCGGGTGATCCAGATCTTCCGTCCGGTGTCGTTCATGCCCCGAGCCTGACCCCAGAACGGGTACAAATCAATCGATGAAGCTTGGCCGTCAGTCGTGGAGGGCCAGCAGGTCGCCGCCCTCTTCCAGGATGGCCTTGCCCAGTTCCAGGCCCAGCGCCCGGGCCTGGGCCTCGCGGTCGACGCCGGCCCCGAACACCGTCTCGGCCTCGCGGCGGAAGCGGTGGCGACCGTCCGGCGACAGGGCCTCGACGATCAGGCTGAGACTGGTCTCGCCCAGGCGGGCGTGGGCGCCGATGGCGGTCTTGCACGAGCCTTCCAGGGCCGCGAGCGCGCCGCGTTCGGCGGCGATGGCGATCATGGTCGGCGCATGGCGCACGGCGGCCAGCCAGGGCGCGTCGATGTCCTTGGTGCGGGTCTGGATGGCCAGGGCGCCCTGGCCCGGGGCCGGGGGAACCGCCACCGGATCGATCAGGCTCTTGGGCAGGTGGCCGAGGCCCAGGCGCTTCAGGCCCGACAGGGCCAGCAGGATGGCGTCAGCGTCGCCGGCCTCCAGCTTGGCCAGCCGGGTGTCGACATTGCCGCGCAGCATCTGGACGTCCAGGTCGGGGCGGCGATGCAGGCTTTGGGCCTGGCGGCGCAGCGAGGCGGTGCCCAGGCGCGCGCCCTGCGGCAGATCCTCCAGGCGCTCGACCTTCAGGCTCAGGAAGGCGTCGCGGGGGTCCTCGCGCTCGGGGATGGCCGACAGCGACAGGCCGTCGGGGCATTCGGCAGGCATATCCTTCAGGGAGTGGATGGCGCAGGCGATGCGGCCCTCCAGCATCGCCTCTTCGATTTCCTTGGTGAACAGGCCCTTGCCGCCGATCTCCAGCAGGCGGCGATCCTGGACGCGGTCGCCCGTGGTGGTGATGACGATCAGCGGCGCGACCTTCTCGGCGTCCTCCGGCGGCGCGCCAAGGGCGGCGGCGATACGGCGCTGCATCATCCCGGCCTGGGCCAGGGAGAGCTTGGAGCCACGGGCCCCGATCCGGACAAGCGGTTGCGTGGGCACGGCGGGACGGTTACCTCGACCAAGTTCAAACCTGACCCGCCTGCTACAGGAGGGCGCGGAGCCCCGCAACCGAATGCCCGATCTTCAGTCTGACCTGACCGTCCTGGGGCTTGAGACCAGCTGCGACGAGACCGCGGCCTCGGTCGTGCGTCTCAGCGCGTCCGGCGGGGTCGAGGTGCTGTCCTCGGTGGTGGGCTCGCAGATCGCCGCCCACGCCCCCTATGGCGGGGTGGTGCCGGAAATCGCCGCCCGCGCCCACGTGGAATCCATCGACGGCATCGCGGCCGAGGCCATGCGCGCAGCGGGTGTCAGCTATGGTGACCTGTCCGGCGTCGCCGCCACCGCCGGGCCTGGCCTGGTGGGCGGGGTGATGGTGGGCCTGGCCTTCGGCAAGGCGGTGGCCCTGGCCCGCGGCCTGCCCCTGGTGGCGGTGAACCACCTGGAGGGCCATGCGGTCTCGGCCCGGCTGGCCGCTGACATTCCCTACCCCTTCCTGCTGCTGCTGGTCTCCGGCGGCCACTGCCAGCTGCTGGCGGTGGAGGGGGTGGGCCGGTGCCGCCGCCTGGGCTCGACCATCGATGACGCAGCCGGCGAGGCCTTTGACAAGATCGCCAAGACCCTGGGCCTGCCCTATCCCGGCGGCCCGGCCCTGGAGAAGCTGGCGGCGACCGGAGATGCCAGCGGCTACACCCTGCCCCGCGCCCTGCTGGGCCGCGAGGGCTATGATTTCTCCTTCTCGGGCCTGAAGACCGCCGCCGCGCGGCTGGCCGAAGGGGTCACGACGGAGACCGAGCGCGCCAACCTGGCCGCCGCCGTCCAGGCCGCCATCGCCCGCCAGCTGTCCGAACGCACCGACAAGGCCATGGCCGCCTATGCCCGCGAGCGCGAAGGCCAGCCTTTGCGCTTCGTGGTGGCCGGCGGGGTGGCGGCCAATGGCGCGGTGCGCGCGGCGCTGACCCGGATCGCCGCCGAACGGGGCTTTTCCTTCGACGCCCCGCCGCTGGCCTATTGCACCGACAACGCCGCCATGATCGCCCTGGCCGGCGCCGAGCGCCTGGCCCTGGGCATGACCGATCGGCTGGATGCCCCGGCCCGGCCCCGCTGGCCCCTGGACGCCGAGGCCGCCGCGGCAAATCCCACCCACCTGGCCGGCCGCAAGGGAGCCAAGGCATGACCGCGAACCTGACCCATGCCGGTGTCATCGGCGGCGGCGCCTGGGGCACGGCGCTGGCCCAGGTCTGCGCCCGCGCCGGCCTGTCCGTGACCCTGTGGGCCCGCGAGGCCGAGGTGGTCGAGGCGGTCAACGCCAGCCACGAGAACACCCTGTTCCTGAGCGGCGTGGCCCTGGACTCCCGCATCACCGCCACCGACCAGATGGCCGATCTTGCGTCGTGCGACCTGATCCTGGCCGTGGCCCCGGCCCAGCACCTGCGCTCTGTCCTGGCCAGCCTGGCCGCCGTCGCCCGTCCCGGCCTGCCGGTGGTGCTGTGCGCCAAGGGGGTCGAGCAGGGCTCGCTGAAGCTGATGACCGAGGTGGCCGCCGAGGTGATCCCGCAGGCCGCGATCGCCGTGCTGTCCGGGCCGAGCTTTGCGGGCGAGGTGGCGTCCGGCCTGCCCACCGCCGTGACCCTGGCCTGCGCCGACGAGGCGCTAGGCCGCACCCTGGCCGAGACCCTGGCCACCCCGACCTTCCGGCCCTATCTGGCCGACGACCTTCTGGGCGCTGAGATCGGCGGGGCGGTGAAGAATGTGCTCGCCATCGCCTGTGGTATCGTCGAGGGCCGGGGCCTGGGTCGCAGCGCCCACGCCGCCCTGATCACCCGTGGCTTCGCCGAGATGACCCGCATGGCCGTGGCGCTGGGCGGCCGGCCCGAGACCGTCGCCGGCCTGTGCGGCCTGGGCGACCTGGTGCTCACCTGCTCCAGCCCGCAGTCGCGCAACATGAGCGTCGGCCTGGCCCTGGGCCAGGGCCAGACCCTGGAGGCGGCCCTGTCCGGCAAGCTGTCCGTGGCCGAGGGCGTGGCGTCCGCGCCCGCCGTCCGCGCCCTGGCCGCCAAGCTCGGCGTCGAGGCGCCGATCTGTGAGGCCGTCGCCGCCATCCTGGCCGGGGAGGTCGAGGTGGACGCCGCCATCGCCAGCCTGTTGTCCCGACCTATTCGATTTGAATCCTGAGAAGCGAGAACGCCGATGCCGCTCTTCGTCCTGGTCTGCAAGGACAAGCCCCAGTCCCTGGCCCTGCGCATGGCCACCCGTGAGGACCACCTGGCCTATGCCCGCGGCCAGATGGACAAGATGAAGCTGGGCGGGCCGATCCTGGACGACCAGGGCGACATGGCCGGTTCGATCATCGTGCTGGATGTGGCCGATATCGCCGAGGCCCGCGCCTTTACGGAGAACGATCCCTACTCCAAGGCCGGCCTGTTCGGCTCGGTGGACATCCTGCCGTTCAAGGCGACCCTGGGCCAGCTGGGGTGAAGCCGCCCGAGGCCGACAATCCGGCTCGGCCGCCGGCCGGGGTGAGGCTCTGCGCCCTGGCCGAACTGGCCGATCCCGGCGCGCGCGGGTTCCGGTTCCGGGTCGAGCGGGCGATGTTCGCCGGCTTCATCGTCCGCGAGGGCTTCACGGTCCGCGGCTGGGTGGACTCGTGCCCGCACAACAACTGGCCGCTCAGCGTGATGGACGACCGATACCTGACGCGAGAGGGCGACCGGATCATCTGCGCCGCCCACGGGGCGCTGTTCCGGCTGGATGGCCTCTGCGTCGCCGGCCCCTGCGCCGACGACCGCCTGACCCCCTGGCCGGTGGCGGTGGTGGGCGGCGAGGTGGTGACGGCATAACAATACACCGCTCATCCCGGCGAAGGCCGGGATCCAGGTGAAGCGCGCAGGGTTCGGACGAAGCGGCCGCTGTGCGGGCCTACGGCGCCCCCAGAGCTCCATGACTGGGCCCCCGCGGTGCGCCGGGGGAGCGGGTGGGGGGGGCCCCCCGACGCGTGCATAAAAACCCCCCCCGA
>CAZXVO010000110.1:5070-13668 GCA_964643835.1 uncultured Phenylobacterium sp.
GGGGGGCCTCCGGCGCCCCCCGCGCCCCATGCGGGGGCCCCGGCCTTCGCCGGGGTGAGCGGATGTCTGGGGCCCTCTGACTCTTCCTTAACTCGCCGCGCTTAAGCCTGTTGGGGTCTGATCCCGGAAGGAGACCCCCTTGGCTGACGCGCTGCGCAATCTTGCGACGATCAATGGTCGGTTCGCGCCGACCTTCGCCAAGACCATGCTGGCCACGCCGCGGGCCCAAGGCGAGGCCGAGGCCTTCGCCGCCCACTGCCAGGCCATGGGCTTTGAGTTCACCACCGACTGGGCGGACAACAACATCCCCTTCGTCGCCCCCCTGCTGCGGGAGTTCGCGAAGCCGCGCGGCCAGATCCGCTATCTCGAGATCGGCGCCTATGAGGGCAAGAACCTGGCCTTCATGGACTGGCTGCTGCCGGCCCGCCTGGACGTCACGGTCATCGACCCCTGGTTCGACGAAGCCCTGAACCCGGAAGAGAAGTACCACGCCGTCGAGCCGCGCTTTCAGCGCAACACGGCCAAGCTCAACTTTGACAACCTGACCACCCGCAAGGGCTTCTCCACCTACGAGCTGCCCAAGATGCTCGAGGCCGGCGAGGCCTTCGACCTGATCTATGTCGACGGCTCGCACACCGCCTGGGCCGTGGGCGTCGACCTGGCGTTTTGCGCTGCGATGCTGAAAATCGGCGGCATGATGGTGCTCGACGACTATTGGCACCATGAGAGCGAGATCGGTGGTCCCGGTGTGAAACAGGCGGTGGACCGGTTCCACGCAGTGTTCCGCGAGTATTTTGAGGTCACGTCGGTCTACCGGCAGGTGGCCCTGACCAAGACCAAAGAAATCCCGCGCTAAGCCAACTTCGGCCTACAGCCAAGCTTTCTGCGTCCCACTCTGGCGCACCTTTGGGCTGGCCCGCTTCGTGCAGCGGGCGAGTTGCTGCGACTCCCCCGCAGTTAACGAAATGTGAAAAATCCGGTTGGCCGATCCCGCCCTTAGGCGTATGGGATCGCCGTCGGGTTGTGTGCGCTGCGAAGAGCTGAGGCGGTTGTCCGTGCTGAACCTGGTCCGTTCCTTTTTCGTCCACCTCCGTGACGCCGCGTGGCGGCGCGACGCCGTGCATCTGGTGGGCGTCGAACTGGGCGTGCTGGCGGCCCTGACCGCCTCCCTGGCCTTCGCCGGCGCGCCCGGCCCCAAGGACACCGCCATCGCCAAGATGACCCGCGGTGAGATGTCGGCCGAGGCCTTCGCGCGCCTGACTGCGGGCATGGATCCGGCCATGCTGGCCCTGGCCGGCCGTTTCGACAGCCGCACCGCCGCCTTCGCCGCTCAGAGCGCCCAACTGACCCAGGCCGCTGACGCTGGCGCCCCGCCGGAAGAGACCGGGATTCTGCGCCTGCAGGACATGACCCCGGACGAGGCGCGGATCTGGAACGCCAGCAATCCCACCTCGACCCTGCCCAATCCGCCGGCCAAGCCGTTCCACCTGAAGACCAGCGGCATGCTGGACGAGGCCCGCGCCCTGGATTGCATGACCGCGGCTCTCTACTACGAGGCCCGCTGGGAAAGCGTCGACGGCCAGCGCGCCGTCGCCCAGGTGGTGCTGAACCGCCTGCGTCACCCGGCGTACCCGAAGACCGTCTGCGGCGTGGTGTTCGAGGGCTCGAACCTGAAGACCGGTTGCCAGTTCAGCTTCACCTGCGATGGCTCGATGCGCGGCCAGCCGATCCCGGCGGTCTGGGCCCGCGCCCGAACCTTGGCCGAGGCGGCGCTGAACGGCTACGTCATGCGCAAGGTCGGCACCGCCACCCACTATCACGCCGTCTATGTGGCCCCCTATTGGAGCCCGAACCTGGTCAAGGTCTCGACCATCGGCGCGCACATCTTCTATCGCTGGACCGGCAGCTGGGGCCGTCCTCCCGCCTTCTCCGGCCGCTATGAGGGCGGCGAGGTGGTTGGCATGCAGATCGCGGCCCTGGACAAGGTCGCCGGTCAGGCTCGCCTGGACGCCGCCCCGGTGGCGGAGGTCGCTTCCGAAGCCCCGGCGATGGCGCTGGCCGCCGCTGACCATGCGGGCAGGCCGGCCGATGCGCGGGCGTCTGATGCCCCGGCGCCGGAACCGCTCAAGACCGTCTCCGACATCGCGCCGAAGGCCGAGGTCGTTCCCGCCGAGGAACTCGACTGGGCCGGCCGCCCGAAGAAGGCCACGCCGCGCCTGGCCATGCCGTCGCAGCCGTTCTAGCCCAACCCGTGACGCCCTGTCGGGGACCGACGCCGGACGCCTCTTCAGCGCGAGCTATCCCGCATGCTCCGATCGCCTCAGGCTGCCGGGGCGAAGCCCGGACTCCCGCTGCATGATCCGCCGCAGGGCTGACGGATCCGCGTAGCCGACCCGCCGGGCGACCTCTTCGACCGGCAGTCTCGTGGTCTCGATAAGATCGGTCGCGGCTTCGATGCGCAGGCGCTGTAGAAACCGGATCGGCGAAAGACCCGTCACCTTTTCCACGCGGCGCGCGAAGGTCCGCGGGGCTAGACCCGCCGCCGACGCTAAGGCGTTGATGGACATGTCCTCGGACAGGTGGGCCCGCGCCCAGGCCTCGGCGCGCGCCACCTTCTCATCGGCGCCGGCGAGGTAGCCCAGCGCCATGTAGCGCGACTGGGACCGCCGCTCATCCAGCAGCATGTATCGAGAGCACCTGTCGGCGACGTCGGCGCCGGCGAACCGGGCTACAAGGTTGAGCATGAGGTCCATCTGCGCCAGCGAGGCGCCGGCCGTCGTTATGGGGCCGTCGCGCACGATCAGCTGGTCCATCACGAGATCGATCCCGGGGTGCAATTGGCGAAAGATCGGGGCCAGCCACCAGGAGGTGGTGGCGCGCCGCCCGGCGAGAAGACCCGCCGTCGCCAACAGGAACGCGCCTGAGCATGAGGTTGCAATCTCGGCGCCCTGGTCGAGCGCTGCGCCAAGGGTGACCTGCGTCTCCCGTACATCGTCCGCCTTGAGACGCTCGACCACCTCTTCCTGACGGGACAGGCCCAGGCCCGGCACGATCAGCAGGTGCGCGGGTCGCTCGTGCGGCGCGACCGAGACACCGCTCAGGTCCGCCCAGCCCGCCGACCCGGACCCGGACAGGCGGATCCGGAATGGCGTGCGCTCCATCGTGTTCTCCGCGAGGCGATTGGCGGTGGCGAGGACGTCGAGCGAGAGCGCGACGCTTGAGGGCATCGCGCCGCAAAGCACCACGACATCGACATATGTCATTGTCAAAACCCGCATCCAAAATGTCGTTTAAGACACTGGATGAAGCGGCTGGACAAAGCAAGATTGGGTTGGAGGAAAGGAGACCTCCATGCCCAATATCACAATCAAGGTCCCTGAAGGTGTATTCGACGCCGCTTCGCGCCAGAAGATCGCCTTCGAATTGAACAAGGCGGCGAAGCTGGTCGAGCAGATCGGTGATAGTCCCGCGAACGAATTCTTCACCTGGATTCTCTTCGAGGACATCAAGCCGGGCTACCTTTTCGCAGGTGGCGCGGATCCTTCGGAAATGATCATTCCCGTTGTTGTTTGGATGCGATACCCGGAAGGTGTCATCGAACAGACAGGCCGCGAGAAGGCGGCGAAGCTAATCCACGACATCATCGCCGACGCCGCGCCCAAGAATGGGCGGCCGGTGATCGCCTCGATCGCGGTAGAGCCGGTGGGCGACGGCGCCTGGGCCGGCCGCGGGGGCGGAATCCTGCGGCTGGCGGACTTCGCCCGGGCGGCGGGATACAAGCACCTGCAACATCTCGTGCCGGGGGCCGCTGCGTGAGCGCGCTGACCGGTCAGGGTCGGCCCATCTGCGTGATCGGCGCCGGTCCGGCAGGCCTGGCGATGGCCCGCGCGCTCAAACGCGCGGGCCTTCCATTCCAGGTGTTCGAGAAGAACCCGGGCGTGGGCGGAATATGGAACCCTGACCATCCGGGTTCGCCCATGTACGACAGCGCCCACTTCATCTCGTCACGCAATGCGCCGATGTCGACCTTCCGCGGCTATCCGTTCCCGGATGGTGCGGCGGCATATCCGAGCCATGCGCAGGTCCTGGCCTATCTGCAGGACTTCGCTGTGCGTGAGGGTCTCTTGCCCCATATCCGGACAGGCGCTGGGGTGGACAGGGCGACCCCGCAGGGCGACGGATGGTCCGTCACCGTCAATGGGATCGATCAGCCCTTCTCGGCGCTGATCTGCGCCTCCGGCGTGCTGTGGGACCCGGTTATGGCGGAGATTCCAGGCGCGGAGACGTTCACTGGAACCCTCCGCCACAGCGTGACCTATCGCTCGGCCGACGAGCTGCGCGGCAAAAGGGTCCTGATCGTGGGGGCCGGCAATTCCGCGGTCGACATCGCCAGCGATGCGGCGCGCTCTGCAAAGGCCGTCAGTCTCTCGATGCGCCGAGGCTACTGGTTCGTCCCGAAGTTCATCGGCGGTGAGCCCTCCGACACCTTCTTCCAGCGCGCAGGCGCCCTGCCGTCCTGGGCCTCCCCGCCCAACGCGGCGGCCCTCCTCAGCCTGCTGGTGGGGCCGCCGGAATCATATGGCCTGCCTGCGCCGGACCACCCGCCATTCACCTCGCATCCGATCATGAACTCGGAAGTCCTCGGCCACCTTGGTCATGGCCGCATCCAGCCGCGTCCGGAGGTCAAGGCGCTCGACGCACGGACCGTGACCTATAGCGACGGCAGCGTCGACGAGGTCGATGAGATCATCCTGGCGACTGGCTATCGGGCCTCGACACCATTCCTACCGGACGGCGTGTTCGACTACGGCGACGGCCTGAGACCCCGGCTCTTCATGCGGCTGTTTCATCGCGAGCACCGCAATCTCTATGGTCTCGGCTTCCTTGAGACCAACTCCTCGGTCTTCCGCCTTGTCGACCTTGGGGCGGAGCTGATCGCTCTCGACCTGCTGGGCCGGGACGCGTCACGCCCCATCGACGCGCTGCTTGATAAGGCTGCGAGGTCTGGCGCCGACCCCGATCTTTCGGGGGGGCGGACGCGGATCGCGACAGCGCGGCATCTCGACTATGTCGAGAGCAGCGCCTACGCCGCAGCTCTTGCCGAGGCGATCGCGCTGCATTCGCCCGGCTCGGGACTGACCTAGCCCCGCGCCGGGAACGGCTCGGCGGCGAAGGCGGCGACTTCTTCCAGCAGGCCCTGGGCCGCCAGGGCCACCAGCTCGCCGCCCTTTTCCGGGGTGGCCTGGGCCGGGTCCGAGCCCATGCGGCCGTCGGGATAGCGGGCGCGGAAGTCGACGGCCTCGCGGATCGGGCCGGTGGGCGCGATCTGGGGGGCGTAGTCCGCGGTCTTGATGTTGTCCGGATAGGCCCACTGGGTCACCGCGATCTCTGACGGGGTGGCGTGGCTGCCGTGGCCGGTGGGGAACTGGCGGTTGGCCAGGGAGTTCACCCCCCGCAGCTCCCACCAGTTGCGCAGCTTCAGGGCGAAGCCGCGCTCTTCCTTGCGGAAACTGGCCTCGGCGTAGAGTTCCGAGAAGGCGGCCTCCACCGTGGCGACATTGCCGCCGTGGCCGTTCAGGAAATAGATCTTCTCAAAGCCATGCGCCCCCAGCGACCGGCACCAGTCGCCGATGGCGGCGATGAAGGTCGAGGGCCTAAGGGAGATGGTGCCGGGAAAGCCCAGGTGATGCTGGGCCATGCCGATGTTGAAGGTCGGCGCCACCAGGATATCGCCGCTCTTCTGGGCTTCGTGGGCGATGATCTCAGGGCACAGCCAGTCGGTGCCCAGGAGGCCGGTGGGTCCATGCTGCTCGTTGGAGCCGATGGGCACGACCACCGTCTTCGACCGCTGAAGATAAGCCTCGACTTCGGCCCAGGTGGACAGGTGCAGCAGCATGGCGGTCTCCGTAGGGTAAGATGGCGAACTTACTGGCCCACGCGGCTGGGCGAAAGCGACAGATAGCCCAGCACCGCCCGCGTCAGCCGCATCGACAGCCCGTCCGTCGACCGGCGTTCAAGGGCGGCGTCGACCATGCCGCGGGACATGTGCAGGATATCCAGCGCCGCCTCGTGGTCGCCCAGTCGGCGCTCGGCCAGGAAGGCGGCCAGGATGTCCGACACTCGACGGTCGCGGCCGCGGGCTTCGGCCTGCAGGCCCAGCCGCTCTTCCTCCAGGTCCAGCAGGCGGGCCAGGCGAGGCCGCGCGGCCTGGTGCGCCACGGCGGTCTCGGCGAAGGTGAACACCGCGCCGGCCAGGCTTTTGGAACGGGCGGTGCGCAGGGCGGCCTCCAGGGCGCGGGCGAAGGCCTGGGACTCTCGCCGGATCAGGGCCGCCATGATCGCGTCCTTGCCGGGGAAGTACTGGTAGAGGGACCCGACGCTGACGCCGGCGGCCCGGGCCACCGCATTGGTGTTGAACGCCTCCAGGCCCTCGCGCTCCAGAATGCGAGCCGCCGCCTCGATGATCGCCTCCACCGTCGCCTCGGCCCGGGCCTGGCGGGGGCGTTTACGCGGGGTCAGGGTGTCGTCGTCGGCCAAAGGGAATACGAGTCCCGAACCTGAGTCTAAGCTCATATTGTCCAGGTGTGTTCCGCCGCACAAGCCTGGAGCTTGACCATGACGCCGCAAGCCGCCCCGTTCACGATCTTCATGCTGCTGAGGTCCAGCCCGGCCTGGCTGGCCAAGAATCGCCCGGCCCGCGGCGCCTTTGTCGAGGCGGTGGTCCGCCCGATCTTCGCGGCCCGGCCGCAGGTGGCGATGCGCTACTACGACGCCGAAGCCTTCCATGGGCGCTGCACCGACCTGATGGTGTTCGAGACCGCCGACCTCGTGGCCTATAACGACCTGATCGAGGCCCTGCGCGACACCGACCTCTTGGGCGGGGTCCCCTATTTCGAGGTGGTGGACGTGATTCCGGCCCTGGAGGACGGCTGGCGGGCCTATGAGACCCGGGCGGGTGAGGCCGCAACAGCGATCTGAGCGCGGATTCCGCAGGGTCGGCGGTTGCGCACGGGGCCCCCTTCCGCATAACTCCCCGTCAAAGCGAAAAGGGAGTGCGTGCGGTGAGCGAGGGTGAGATCTTCCCGGTTCCCGAGGCCTGGGCCAAGCGGGCCCACATGGACGCCGCGGCCTATGAGGCGGCGGTCAAACGGGTCGAGGACGACCCGGAAGGCTATTGGCGCGATCTCGCCAAGCGCCTGGACTGGATGACCTTCCCGACCCAGATCAAGGACACCTCGTTCCACAAGCATCCCTTCCACATCCGCTGGTACGCGGACGGGGTGCTGAACGTCTCGGTGAACTGCCTGGACCGCCATCTCGCCGAGCGCGGCGACCAGGTGGCGATCATCTGGGAAAGCGACGAAGGCGACATCTCTGACAGCTTCACCTACCGCAGGCTCTACGAAGAGACCTGCCGGATGGCCAATGTCCTGAAGGCCAAGGGGGTCAAGAAGGGTGACCGGGTCAGCATCTACCTGCCGATGATCCCGCAGACGGCCATCGCCATGCTGGCCTGCGCCCGGATCGGCGCGGTCCACTCGGTGATCTTCGGCGGCTTCTCGCCGGACTCCATCGCCGGCCGGATCCAGGACTGCGACAGCCGCATCGTCATCACCGCCGACGAAGGCCTGCGCGGCGGCAAGGCCATCCCGCTGAAGCGCAATGTCGACGAGGCGCTGGAACAGTGCCCGGAGGTGACCGACGTCATCGTCATCAAGCGCACCAAGGCCGATGTGCCGATGAAGGCCGGTCGCGACGCCTTCTACGCCGACCTGAAGCAGGACGTGGAGGCGACCTGCGAGCCCGAGCCGATGAACGCCGAGGATCCGCTGTTCATCCTCTACACCTCCGGCTCGACGGGGAAGCCCAAGGGCGTCCTGCACACGACCGGCGGCTATCTGGTCTGGGCCAGCCACACCCATGAGCTGGTGTTCGACTACCGCCCCGGCGAGGTCTTCTGGTGCACGGCCGATGTGGGCTGGGTCACCGGCCACTCCTATGTGGTCTACGGCCCGCTCGCCAACGCCGCCACCAGCGTGATGTTCGAGGGCGTGCCCAACTACCCGACCACCTCGCGGTTCTGGGAGGTGATCGACAAGCACAAGGTCGAGATCTTCTACACCGCTCCCACCGCCATCCGTGCGCTGATGCGCGAAGGCGACGAGCCGGTGAAGAAGACGTCGCGCTCGACCCTGCGCCTGCTGGGCTCGGTGGGCGAACCGATCAATCCGGAAGCCTGGCTCTGGTACCACCGCGTGGTGGGCGACAGCCGCTGCCCGGTGGTCGACACCTATTGGCAGACCGAGACCGGCGCCTGCCTGGCCACGCCCCTGCCGGGCGCGACGGCCATGAAGCCGGGCTCCTGCGCCAAACCCCTGCCGGGGATCAAGTTCGAGCTGGTCGACGCCGAGGGTCACCCGCTGCACGGGGCGACCAGCGGCAACCTGGTGATCACCGACAGTTGGCCGGGCCAGATGCGCACGGTCTATGGCGACCACGAGCGCTTCTTCAACACCTACTTCGCGACCTATGGCGGCAAGTACTTCACCGGCGACGGCTGCCGCCGCGACGAAGACGGCTATTATTGGATCACCGGCC
>CAZXVO010000111.1:0-13655 GCA_964643835.1 uncultured Phenylobacterium sp.
CCGGGACGCCCCCCCCCCGGGGGGGGGGGGGCCCCCCTGGGGGGGGGAGGGGGTGTGTCGCAACCCCGGCGCATGGCTCTCCCCCTCAGTCAGCTTCGCTGACAGCTTCCCCAGCGGGGGAGCAACTTTGGAACCACGAACCACACGAAAAACACGAACGGGTGGGCGCTGATCCGCCACCCCAAACCCTCGTCATCCTCCGGTCGCCCGAAGGGCGATCCGGGGGACCCATGGGGCGGGTGGGACATCAGCTTGGGTCCCCCGGATCCTTGCTGGCGCAAGGCCCGGAGGATGACGCGGGTGGGTGAGGGCTGCTACCGCGAGCGGCCCCGGCCGCTCACCGGCCAGAGGGCGGTCAGGGTTTCGCCGTCGATGACGTGGTAGGTGTCGTAGAGGTTCACCGTCGGGTCGCAGTGGGGGGCGGTGAGGGTCACGCGGGACGCCAGCGCCGGGGCTTCCGCGCCCGGGGGCAGGACGACGGCGCCGTGTTCGTCGCCCATGAAGAAGTACTTCGAGCCTTCCGGGGCGCCTGAGGCGATCACCGGCTTGTCGGCGTCGGTGGAGAAGGCCTTGAAGCCCGCATCGATGGTGACCATGGCCGGGGCGGCGTTGGCGCTGACCACGCGGGCGTCGATGTAGAGGCTGGTCTCGTAGGGGCCGATCTCGCCGCAGGCCAGGTACTGGGCGTCCATGAAGACGTAGGAGCCGACCTGGAGTTCGGTGAACAGGCCGAAGTCTGCGTCGATGCGGTGGGTGCCGGTGCCCGAGCCGGTGACGATCTCCGGCGCGCCGCCGGCTTGCGTCAGGGCGGCGATGACCGTGCGCAGATAGGTGGCGCGGTCCTCCATGGCGGCCTTGCGGGCGGCGAAGTCCTCGATGTGCTGCTGGGCGCCGCAATAGAACTGGACGCCCTTGTAGGTCAGGCCGGGTTGGGCGCGGATGGCGTCCAGCAGCGCGACGGCGGCCTCAGCCGAGGCGACGCCGGTGCGGCGGATGCCGGGGTCAATGTCGATGACGACATTGAGCGGCTTGCCGGCCGCCGCGCAGGCCTGGCCGAGGGCCGCGGCGTTGTCGGGGTGATCGACCACGCACATCATGTCCTCGACCTTGAGGTTGAGGGCGGCCAGGCGGGCGATGGCCGGCGGGGAGACCACCGGCGAGGTGATGTGCAGGCCCTTGAGCACCCCGCCTTCGGCCAGGGCCTCGGCCTCGCCCAGCTTGGCGCAGCACAGGCCGACGGCGCCGGCCTCGATCTGCAGCTTGGCGATATCGGCGCTCTTGTGGGTCTTGGCGTGGGGGCGGAGCTTCAGGCCCTTGGACGCCGCGAACCGGGCCATCTCGGCGATGTTGCGCTTGAGCGCCGGGGCGTCGATCACCAGGACCGGGGTGTTGAGGTCGGCGCGGGAGCCCTGGCGGCCGATCAGGTGGGCGTGGAGATCTTGGTCGGTCATGGGCGCTCCGCAAGTGTCGATGCGATGGGTACGCGGCGCGGGCGGACCTTGGCTAGTCCTCTGTGGGCCGGCGGCTGGCGCGCAGGTCGCGGATCAATCCTTTTCACCACAAAGGGCACGAAGGGCACAAAGGGAACGAAGCCAAGACGGCCCGCGCCAACGGGATTTTGCGCGCGAAGCGCGCCTTTGTGGTCCTTGGTGTCCTTCGTGCCCTTGGTGGTTCAACACGAAGGATCCGCCAGATCGCGCGCCTAGTCCGTCAGCACCGCGCGCAGGATGAAGGCGGTGAGTTCGTCGTAGGTGTGGTTGAGGTCCGGGTCGCCGGGGCGGTCTCAGCGGGCGAAGGCGCTGAGCAGACCCTGGATGTTGGCGGTGGCGAGCGCGGTGTCCTGCAATCCGAAGCGGCCTTCCGCCTTCAGGGCGTCCAGGGTGGAGCGGATCAGGTCGGTGTAGACCGCCTTGCGGGCCTCGACCTCGGCGCGTTTGTCCGGGCTGAGGCCGCTGGTCTCGGAGACCACCATGTGGACGGCGTTGCCCTTGGGTCCCGCGCCGCGGTGGATGTTGGCCAGCTGCAGGCGGATGATGATCTCCAGCCGCGCGCGGGGATCGGCGACGGCCTGGGCCGGGGCGACCACGTCCTTTTCCGCCAGGTCCAGGCCCCAGGAGATCAGGGTGTAGAGCAACTCCTCCTTGTTCGGGACGAAGTGGTAGAGGCTGGCCTTGTTGATCCCGACCTTCTTGGCGATGTCGCCCATGGAGGTCCCGCCGTAGCCGAACTCGGCGAACAGCCGGGCGGCGACGAGATAGATCTGCTCGCGGCGGCCCACCGGCGGCGTGTCCACGGAAAGGCGCTCCATCTGTCCTTGTGCCTGGCTTGAGGGTTTAGCCCGGTTCGTCGGCTTCTGGACAGGCCGGGGGGCGGCTGGTATCGACCTACCGATCGGTAGGGAGATGCGCAAGCCCGCCGGTCCGGGAGGATAAGATGAGCCTGATCCGCCGCACGCTCGGCCTGCCCCTGGCCTTCGCCGCCCTGGCGAGCCTGCTGATCTCCAGTTGCACGGTCCCGCCGCAGGGCAAGCTCGCCGCGCGGCCGGCCTCGCCCAAGCGGCCGCACGTCATCGTCATCCTGGCCGACGACCTGGGCTATGCGGATGTCTCGGCCTATGGGGTCAAGCGCATCCACACCCCGCACATCGACGCCATCGGCGATGCAGGCGTGAAGTTCACCGACGCCTACGCGGCGGCGCCGGTTTGCTCGCCGTCGCGGGCGGGCCTGCAGACCGGGCGCAATCCTGACCGCTATGGGTTTGAGTACAACAACGGCCCGCCGGAGCGGGATGCGCGGCTGAACCTGGGGCTGGATATCGGCGAGATCACCATCGCCCAGGCCCTGAAGGAGCAGGGCTATCACACCGCCCTGATCGGCAAGTGGCACTTAGGCGCCAATCCGGACTTCTATCCGACCAACCGCGGCTATGACGACTTCGTCGGCCTGCTGGCGGGCGCCACCAGCTATATCGACCCGAGCGTTCCGGCCGTGCACGTGGCCGATCCGCCGAACTCTTCCTATCCCAGCAAGGCTGCGCGCTCGCAGCACACGGCGATCTACGAGGGGGCGGACCGCAAGCTGGTGCATAACGAGAAGGAATACCTGACCGAGTACTTCGCCCGCCGGGCGGTGGACTATGTCAGCGCGCGGGCCAAGTCGGACCAGCCCTACTTCCTGTACCTGGCGTTCAACGCCCCGCACGACCCGCTGATGGTCACGCAGAAGTACTATGACCGCTTCCCGCACATCGCCTCGGAGCAGAACCGCATCTATGCCGGGATGATCTCGGCCCTGGACGATGCGGTGGGCCAGGTGATGGCGGCGGTGAAGGCCTCCGGCGAGGACCGCGATACGCTGGTCTACTTCATGTCGGACAATGGTTGCGCGGCCTATATCGGGGGCTTGTGCGCCTGCGAGCCGCTGCGGGGCGGCAAGCTCAGCCACTATGAGGGCGGGGTGCGGGTTCCGTTCATGGTCCGCTGGCCGGCGGCGATCAAGCCGGGCCAGGTAAACCGCAAGATGGTGTCGAACATGGACATCTTCCCCACCTCGCTGATCGCGGCCGGCGGCGCCCTGCCCAAGGACCGGATCTATGACGGGGTGGACCTGATGCCCTTCCTGTCGGGGCGCAATCCTGGCTCGCCGCACGAGGCGCTGATGTGGCGGCGCACGCCGCATGCCTCGATCCGCAAGGGCGACTGGAAGATGTGGAAGAGTACGGACGGCAAGTTCACCCTGCTGTTCAACCTGAAGGCCGATCCGGACGAGACGACCAATCTGGCGAGCCGGGAGCCGGCCAAGCTCAAGGAGCTGAACGACGCCTACGAACAGTGGGCCAAGGACCTCCAGGACCCCAAGTGGCCGTCCCGCCCGGCGATCCAGTACGACGTCTGCGGGACGCCGTTCGAGCTGCCGATCTAGGGGGCGCCATCGGGCCGGCGCGGGCCTGAACGGGAAGTGGGCGCCTGCGGGGTCGCGGCGCCCAAGACGCAGGCGCTTGACCCTCGCGCCGGGTGTCCTACGTATTACGAATTGCTGCAATCGTAATACTGACGTCAGGTCGTCCGCATGGAATCCGAAGCCCAACCGCTGGCGCGACTGAGCCTCAGCATGCCCGCCGAACTGCTCGCCCAGCTCGACGCCATGGTGGCCGAACGCGGCCTGCCCAGCCGCTCGCAGATGATCGCCGAGCTGATCCGCCACGAGCTGGCCGAGCATGGCGAGGACCAGCCCGGCGTAGTGCTGGCCGGCACCATCACCCTGACCTATCGCACCGAGAGCGGCCGGGTGCGTCAGGCCCTGGCCCAGGCCCAGCAGGCCTATCTGCGCGAGGTGATCTCGTCCCAGCACGTCTTCCTGGAGGACGACCAGTCGCTGGAGGTGATGCTGGTGCAGGGGCCGTCGGAGCGGCTGCGCGCCCTATGTGACCAGTTCCGCAAGATCCGCGGGGTGCAGCAGCTGCGCCTGGTGACCACCACCGCCCTCTTGCCGCCCCTGCACGCTCTGTCCCCGGAGCCGTCGCGATGACCACCAACACCGCCGATCCCTATGGCGCCCAGGCCCACGCCCGGGCCATGGCCGGAACCCGGGTGGAGTCCATGCCGACCCTGCCGGCCGCCGCCGCCGATCCGCTGCCGCCCGGTGTCGCGGCGGCGGACATGGTCTGGGAAGAGACGATCGCGCCGGGCGGTTACGCGGCTAAGCAGCTGGACCGCGGCGCGCGGATCCGGATGGAAGACATCGCCGGGGACGCGTGCGCCTCCATGCTGGTGTTCAACGCCGAGCGGCCCATCGAGCGGCTGAACGTGGCTGATACGCTGAAGGTGCAGTGGAACGCCTATCTGGGCGCCGGCAAGCTGATCCTGTCCGATATGGGCAAGGTGATGCTGAGCATCCTCGACGACCAGGCCGGCGCCTCGGACGCCTTCTGCGGCGCCTCGAACCAGTCGACCAACGCCGCCCGCTATGGCGTCGGCGACAACTGGGGGCCGCACCCCAATGCGCGGGACAGGTTCAGCCTGGCGCTCGCCAAGTTCGGCCTGGGGCGGCGCGACATCCATCCCTGCCTCAACTGGTTCAAGGGCGTGAAAATCGAGGACGGCGGCGGGATCTCGCCGCAGATGGGGCCGTTCGCGCCTGGGCGGTCGATCACGCTGCGGGCCGAGATGGACCTGATCGTGGTGTTCGCCAACTGCCCGCACGTGCTGGACCCGCGACCGGACTACACGGTCACGCCGCTGCGGGTCAGCGCCTGGCGCGGGCCGGTGACGCCCATGGACGATCCGATCCGCAACGCGACGCCGGAGGGCCTGCGCGCCTTCCAGAACGTCGAAGCCGACTACAGCCGGTGAGCACCATGACCGACAAAGCCCTCGACGGCCTGAGCGGCCCGATCACCCTGGACCAGGTGGTGCCGGCCCGCGCGCCCTGGGACGCGATTGTCCGCAAGGGCCAGACCCTGCGCATCGTCGACCTGGAGGGCAACCAGGCCGTCGACTTCCTGATGTACGCCCTGGCCGACGACGCCGAGCGCTACTCGGCCCAGGACACCATGGCCGCCCAGGGGAACATCTTCCTGAAGACTGGCTCCGTCCTCTTGTCCAATGAGGGCCGGCCGATGGCGACGGTGACGGGAACGTCGGTGGCTTATCACGACACCATCGGCGGGGCCTGTTCGTGCGAGAGCAACACGCTTCGCTACGGCCATCACACCAAGAGCCAGCACGCCTGCGTCGAGAACTTCCTGCAGGCCAACGCCCGGCATGGGCGGGGCAAGCGGGACATGGTCTCGAACATCAACTGGTTCATGAACGTGCCGGTGGAGGCGGACGGGGCGCTGGGCATCGTCGACGGTATCTCGGCGCCCGGCCTGTTCGTGGACATGCGCGCGGAGATGAACCTGGTGGCCATCGTCTCCAACTGCCCGCAGATCAACAATCCCTGCAACGGCTTCAATCCGACGCCCGTGCGCATGATCATCGCGGGGTAGGCGGCGTGTTCAAGAAGGTCCTGATCGCCAACCGCGGCGCCATCGCCTGCCGGATCATCCGCACCCTGAAGGCCATGGGGGTGGGCTCGGTCGCGGTCTATTCCGACGCTGACGCCGGCTCGCTGCATGTGTCCCAGGCCGATGAGGCGGTGCGGATCGGGCCGGCGCCGGCGGCCCAGTCCTATCTGGACGTGGACGCCATCCTGGCGGCGGCCCGGGCGACGGGGGCGGAGGCCATCCCTCCGGGCTACGGCTTCCTGTCGGAGAACGTGGCTTTCGCGCAGGCCTGCGCGGCGGCGGGGATCGCCTTCATCGGCCCGACCCCTGACAATATCCGCGCCTTCGGCCTGAAGCATACGGCCCGCGACCTGGCGCAGGCGCAGGGCGTGCCGCTGGCGCCTGGCACCGGCCTGCTGACCGACGCCGAGGCCGCGCGGGCGGCGGCGGTGGAGATCGGCTTTCCGGTGATCCTGAAGGCCACCGCCGGTGGCGGCGGGATCGGCATGCGGGTCTGCGAGGACGAGGCGGCGGTGGCCGACGCCTTTGCGGCGGTGACGCGGCTGGGCGGCTCGAACTTCGCCGATACGGGCGTGTTCCTGGAGCGCTTCGTGCGCCGGGCCCGGCACATCGAGGTGCAGGTGTTCGGCGACGGGGCCGGCAGGGTCGTGGCGCTGGGCGAGCGGGACTGTTCGCTGCAACGGCGCAATCAGAAGGTCATCGAGGAGACGCCGGCGCCCGGCCTTCCGGCGGCGACGCGTGCGGCCCTGATCGCGGCGGCGACGCGGCTTGCGGAGGCTGCCAAGTACCGCTCGGCCGGGACCGTGGAGTTCCTCTACGACGCCGAGCGCGACGACTTCTTCTTCCTGGAGGTGAACACCCGGCTACAGGTGGAGCACGGGGTGACCGAGCAGGTCACCGGCGTCGACCTGGTGGAATGGATGATCCGGGGCGCGGCCGGCGAGTTCGGCTTCCTGGACACCTGGTCGGGCAAGGCCGCGGGCGCCTCGATCCAGGCCCGACTCTATGCGGAGGATCCGGGGCAGGACTATCGGCCCTCGTCCGGTGTGCTGACGCAAGTGTCGTTTCCGAAGACCGCGCGGGTGGACGGTTGGGTGGCGGATGGGTCGGAGATCAGCGCCTATTACGACCCGCTGCTGGCCAAGCTGATCGTCACCGCGCCGGACCGGCCGGCGGCGGTGGCGGCGTTGCAGGCGGCGCTGGACGACACGCGGCTGGCCGGACTGGAGACCAATCTGGACTGGCTGCGCCAGGTGGCGCGGTCCGACGCCTTCGTCAGCGGCGAGGTCTCGACCCGGGCGCTGTCGGAGATCGCCTTCACGCCGAAGACCATCCGGGTGCTGAGCGGCGGGCCGTCGACCACGGTGCAGGATTACCCGGGGCGGCTGGGCTACTGGGACGTGGGCGTGCCGCCGTCGGGGCCGATGGACGCCCTGGCGTTCCGGTTGGGCAACCGGCTGCTGGGCAATCCGGACGATGCGGCGGGGCTGGAGATCACGGCGCTCGGCCCGACCCTGGCTTTCAATCATGACGCAGTGATCTGCCTGACCGGCGCGGCCTTCGAGGCGCGGCTGGAGGGGGACCTTGTTCCGGCCTATGCGCCGGTTGAGGTCAAGGCCGGCCAGACCCTGAAGATCGGCCGGGTGACTGGCGCTGGCCTGCGAGGGTATCTGGCGGTGCGGGGCGGGCTGGATGTGCCGGCCTATCTGGGCAGCCGGTCGAGCTTCACGCTGGGCGGGTTCGGTGGTCATGCGGGCCGGGCGCTGGCGGCGGGGGATGTCCTGCATCTGGGCGATGCGGCGGCGGGACCGGTGGAGCCGGCCCTGAGCGCGGCGGCGCGGCCGGAGCTTTCCAAGGCCTGGCGGATCCGGGTGCTGGCAGGGCCGCACGGGGCGCCGGACTTCTTCACCCCCGACGACATCGCCATGATCGGCGCCGTCGAGTGGAAGGTGCACTACAATTCCAACCGCACGGGCGTGCGCCTGATCGGGCCGAAACCGGAGTGGGCGCGCCGCGATGGGGGCGAGGCGGGGCTGCACCCCTCCAACATCCATGACAACGCCTATGCGATCGGCGCGGTCGATTTCACCGGCGACATGCCGATCATCCTGGGCCCCGACGGCCCGTCCCTGGGCGGATTTGTCTGTCCCTTCGTGGTGATCCAGGCCGACCTGTGGAAGGTGGGCCAGCTGGCGCCCGGCGACACCCTGGTGTTCGAGGTGGTGGATGACGCGGCCGCCAACGCGGCTGAGCGGGACCAGGACGTTCTGGTGAAGACCCTGGCCGCGCCGGCGGTGACGCCCAGCGTGCTGGACCTGGACCGCGCCAACCCCGTGCTGGGGGGGATCGAGGCCGAGGGGCATCGGCCGCGGGTGGTCTATCGCCGCCAGGGCGACCGGCACCTGCTGGTCGAATACGGGCCTATCGTCCTGGACCTGGAGCTGCGCCTGCGGGTCCACGCCCTGATGCTGGAGCTGCAGCGGCTGGCCCTGCCGGGGATCCTCGACATCACGCCGGGTATCCGCTCGCTGCAGGTGCACTATGACGCCCGCGTCCTGTCGCAGGCCGAACTACTGGCCGCGCTGAACGCCGCCGAGGACCGGTTGGGCGGGCTGGACGACTTCGAGATCCCCAGCCGGGTGGTCTGGCTGCCGCTGTCCTGGAAGGACCCGGCGATCTACGAGACCATCGACAAGTACATGGCCAGCGTCCGCGACGACGCGCCCTGGTGCCCGGACAACATCGAGTTCATCCGCCGGATCAATGGCCTGGCGACCGAGGACGACGTACACCGCATCGTCTTCGACGCCCGCTACCTGGTGATGGGCCTTGGCGATGTCTATCTGGGCGCGCCGGTGGCGACGCCTGTGGACCCGCGCCACCGGCTGGTGACCACCAAGTACAACCCGGCCCGGACCTGGACCCCGCCCAACGTGGTGGGGATCGGCGGGGCCTATATGTGCGTCTATGGGATGGAGGGGCCGGGCGGCTATCAGCTGTTCGGGCGGACCATCCAGGTGTGGAACACCTATCGCCAGACCGAGGCCTTCACCGACGGCAAGCCTTGGCTGCTGCGGTTCTTCGACCAGATCCGGTTCTTCCCCGTGACCCACGAGGAGCTGACGGAATGGCGCCGCGACTTCCCGCTGGGCCGGCGGCCCCTGAGGATCGAGGAAGAGACCTTCCGGCTGTCGGACTATCGCCAGATGCTGGCCGAGAACGCCGACAGCATCGCGGACTTCCAGGCCACGCGGCAGGCGGCCTTCGACGCCGAGCGCGCCGACTGGGAGGCCAAGGGCGAGTTCGCCCGCGTCGAGGCCCTGAGCGCTGACAGCGCCGGGGCCGCCGAGACCGTGGCCATCGAGGCGCCGGAGGGCTCCGAACTGGTGGAAGCCCCCTTGGGCGGCAGCGTCTGGAAGATGCTGGTCCAGGTGGGCGACCGGGTCGAGAAGGGTGCGGTCATCGCCGTGATCGAGGCCATGAAGACCGAGTGCGACGTGGCCAGTCCCAGCGCCGGGGTCGTTCGCCAGGTCTACGCCCAGGAACGCCAGCCCATCGCGCCGGGCGCGCCGATGATCGCCGTGGAGCCCGCATGAGCCCGCGCCCCTCCGTCGTCCGTATCGCCGCCGAGGTCTCGTCCGGAACACGGTCCGCCGTGAGCGTGGCTGAAGAGGCGCTGGCGGCCATCGCGGCCTATGACGCGGTCCAGGCCCAGGCCTGGATCTGCCGGGCGGAGCCGCAGGCCGTCCTCGCCCAGGCGCGCGCGGTGGACGCCTGGATCGCGGCGGGTGAGGTGCTGCCCCTGGCCGGCGTGCCGTTCGCGGTGAAGGACAATATCGACGTGGCCGGCCTGCCGACCACGGCGGCCTGTCCGGCCTATGCCTACACGCCGGCGGTCTCGGCCGAGGTTGTGGCGCGGCTGATCGCGGCGGGCGCGATCCTGATGGGCAAGACCAACCTGGACCAGTTCGCCACCGGCCTGGTGGGCGCGCGCAGTCCCTATGGCCAGCCACGCTGCGTCTACAATCTCGACTATGTCAGCGGCGGGTCGAGCTCGGGCTCGGGCGTCGCGGTGGGGGCGGGGCTGGTGGCCTTTGCGCTGGGCACCGATACGGCCGGGTCAGGCCGCGTGCCGGCGGCCTTCAACGGCCTGATCGGCCTGAAGCCCACCAAGGGCCGGTGGAGCACCAGCGGGGTGATCCCGGCCTGCCGCAGCCTGGACTGCGTGACGGTGATGACCAATGACGTGGCTGACGCCGCCCTGGTGGACCAGGTGGCCGCCGGCTTTGACGCCGCCGATCCCTATTCGCGCCGCGCGCCCGCCGTGGCGCCGGCGACCCTCGATGTGAGCTTCCGGTTCGCGGTCCCACGCAAGGACCAGCTGGTGTTCATGGGCGACGGGGAGGCCGAGGTCTTCTTCTGGCGCGCCGTCGAGCGTCTGAAGGCCATGGGCGGGACGGCCGTCGAGATCGACGTCGAGCCCCTCCTGGAGGCGGCCAAGCTGCTCTATAGCGGCCCCTGGGTGGCCGAGCGGACGGCGGCCATCGAGGACCTGATCCGGGACAATCCGGGCGCGATCCATCCCACGGTGCGGGCCATCGTCCAGGGCGGGATCGGGGTGACGGGGGTCGAGGCCTTCAAGGGGCAGTATCAGCTGGCCGCCTATGCGCGGGGCGCCGAGGCGGTGTTTGAGGCCGCCGAGGTGCTGCTGCTGCCGACCACGCCGACCATCTTCCGCCTGCGGGAGGTGAACGCCGAACCCTTCGCCCTGAATGGGGCGCTGGGCCTCTACACCAACTTCGTCAACCTGCTGGACATGAGCGCCATCGCCGTGCCGGCCGGGTTCCGCGCCAATGACACCGGCTTCGGCGTCACCCTGATCGGGCCGGCCTGGGCTGACTTAGCCCTGCTCGACCTCGCCCGCCGCTATGAGGAGATCGCCCCCATGCCTGACGCGCCCGCCCTGGATACGACCGGCAAGGTCCAGACCGTGAAGCTGGCGGTGGTCGGCGCCCACCTGGCCGGTATGCCCCTGCACTGGCAGCTGACCAGCCGTGACGCGCGGCTGGTGGCCCGGACCAAGACGGCGGCGGCCTACAAGCTGTTCGCCATGACCAACACCACGCCGTTCAAGCCGGCCCTGATCCATGTTGGCGAGGGCGGCGGGGCGCTGGAGGTGGAGGTTTATGAACTCGGCGTCGAACATTTCGGCAGCTTCGTCGTCGAGGTGCCGGCGCCGCTGGCCATCGGCACGGTGACCCTGGAGGACGGCTCGAGCGTCAAGGGGTTCGTCGCCGAACCGCGGGCCATGGAGGGGGCTGAGGACATCACCCACCTGGGCGGCTGGCGGGCCTATATCGCAGGTCTTCCGAAATAGGATTATTGTGCGCTGCAGCATGACGGGTCTAAGAGTGGGGCCTGACTCATAGGGAGCCGCGCAAATGTCTCTGAAATCAAAGACCGCCGTCGTCACCGGCTCCACCAGCGGCATCGGCCTGGCCTATGCCCGGGCCATGGCGGCCGAGGGCGCCAATGTGATGATCAACGGCTTCGGCGCGCCCGACGCCGTCGAGGCCGAGCGGGCGAAGATCGAGGCCGACTTCGGGGTGCGGTGCGCCTACTCCCCCGCCGACATGACGAAGCCGGACGAGATCGCCGCGATGGTCGCGCTGGCAGAGCAGACCTTCGGGTCGGTGGACGTGCTGATCAACAACGCCGGCATCCAGCATGTGGACCCGGTGGAGAGCTTCCCGCTGGAGAAGTGGGACCAGATCATCGCCATCAACCTGTCCTCGGCCTTCCACGCCATCCGCGCCGCCCTGCCGGGGATGAAGGCGCGCAAGTGGGGCCGGATCATCTCGACCGCCTCTGCCCACTCCTTGGTCGCCTCGCCGTTCAAGTCGGCCTACGTCACGGCCAAGCATGGCCTGGTCGGCCTGACCAAGACCGTGGCGCTTGAGGCGGCGGCGTTTGGTGTCACCGCCAATTGCATCAGCCCGGGCTATGTCTGGACGCCGCTGGTGGAGAACCAGATCCCCGACACCATGAAGGCCCGCGGCCTGAGCCGGGACGAGGTGATCAACAACGTGCTCCTGGCCGCCCAGCCCACCAAACAGTTCGTCACCGTCGACCAGGTGGCGGCGATCGCGGTCTTCCTGTGCTCGGACGCGGCGTCCCAGATCACGGGGGCGAACCTGTCGGTGGACGGGGGTTGGACGGCGGCCTGATCGTCTTGTTGCTCCCCCTCTGGGGGAGCTGCGCCGAAGGCGCTGAGGGGGGCGACCCCGTAAGCGACGGTAGCTGAGTCAGCTACCGCTTGCTGGCGCAAGCGGCCCCCTCCGGCCCTTGTCCAGCGGATAGCTAGGTAACAGTTCAGACCGGATAGCTAGGTAACACTTCCGAGGGATTGAAGGCTTCGACGCTTAAGCGTCGAAGCCTGTTTGTCTTTTGATCGATGCGCCCGATGGGCAGGTCGTAGAAGCGGACGGCCCAGTCACCGAGTTCGGTCTCCTCTATGGCGACGGCCTCTCCGGCGAGGGCCGAGGAGATGTGGATCAAGTCGCCGCGCCACTTGATCTCGCCGTTGGATCTCACCTGCCTGACCGCGGCCTCTGGCGGATAGTCGGGCTCGGGGATGGACCTGGGAAGCTTGCGGGACGAGGGGTGATAGAGGGCCGCGGGCGGAAGCTGCTTGAGAGCCTCGTGAGGGCGCTGGTGGTTGTACTCCTGGCGGAAGGCGGCGAAGCGCTCGGCTTGAGCGGCCTGGTTGGGTGGCGGCGGTCGCATGGCCTCCAGCAGGGTGAGGTGGAAGCGTTCGTGGCGACCGTTCTGCTGCGGATGGCCCGGGGTGATGCGCTCGTGGCGGACGCCAAGCTTGGCCCACCAGACGCTAAGCTGGGTCAGGCCGGTGACCCCGGTCGAGGCGAACGGCGGACCATTGTCGGAGCGGATCACCTGCGGCAAACCGAACTCGCTGAAGGCCTGCTCGAACCAGGGCCGGGCCTCCTCTTCCCGCGTGCTGGACCCGGCCGACAGGGCCAGCAGGTAGCGGCTGAAGCTGTCGGTCATGGTCAGCGGCTCGCAGCGCCGACCATCGCCAAGCCGGGTCCAGCCCTTGTGATCGACCGCCCAGACATGGTTGGGCCGCTCCGGCGTCGTCAGCCCGCCCAGCGTCGGCGGCGCGCGGCGACGGCGATGGCGCGGCGCGACCAGGCCCGCCCGCTTCAGGATCTCACCCGCCGTCGAGGCCGCCGGCCAATCCAGATGAGGGTGATCCAGCCGAAGCCGCGCCACGACCTTGCGCGGACCCCAGCTCGGATGCGCCGCCTTCACCTGCAGGATCGCATCCGCCAGGGACGCATCCGTCGCACGACCATGCCGATGCGGCGCGCAAGACCGAGCCGCAAGACCCAAGGCCCCCTCAAGCCGATAGCGCTCAAGCCACTTGTAGCCCGTCTTGCGACTGATCCCGTAGGCCGCGCAGGCCTCCGTCATCGTCCAGTCCCCAGACAGGCAAGCCGATACAAAGCCCAGTCTCTGGTCCAAAGCACAGCTCTCCAGCCACGGCATCGGAACCTCCTCCTTCGCAGGAGAAGACTGTCACCCATCTATCCGGGCTGTTCTGTCACCACTCTATCCGGGCTGCACA
>CAZXVO010000112.1:0-9514 GCA_964643835.1 uncultured Phenylobacterium sp.
TGGACCACGGTCAGCTGACCGACTCCAACGGCAAGAAGGTCGATTTCCGCAACGTGGTCCTGATCATGACCACCAATGCGGGCGCCTCCGACGCTCAGCGCAACGCCATCGGCTTCGGCCGCGGCAAGCAGGACCAGGAAGTCGAAGAAGCCCTGAAGCGGCTGTTCACCCCGGAATTCCGCAACCGCCTGGACGCCATCGTTCAGTTCCGGGCGCTGACCCAGGACATCATCCGCCAGGTGGTGCAGAAGTTCGTCATGCAGCTGGAAGCCCAGCTGGCGGACCGTCACGTCACCATCGAGACCTCGGACGACGCTGCCGACTGGCTGGCGAAGAATGGCTTCGATGAGCTCTATGGCGCCCGGCCCCTGGCCCGGGTCATCCAGGAGAGCATCAAGAAGCCGCTGGCCGACGAGATCCTCTTCGGGCGGCTGGTCAAGGGCGGCCACGTCAAGGTCATCCTTAAGGACGGCAAGATCGCCTTCGAGATCGAAGGCGAGGGCCGCGAGCCTGGCGCGCCGACCATCGAGAGCCCGGCGGCCGACGCCGCGGCGCCCGAACTGGCCGACTGATCGGACCAAAGACCTGCGCAAGAGCCCCGGACCCCGTCCGGGGCTCTTTTGCATGGGCGCGCCAAAAGTCAGCTACACCTCCGAGCTTGGCCGTGGTGAAGTGGCAGGGCTTGGGTCAGGCGCGACTCGCCCCCCGGCGAGAGGTATCTGTGGACGTGCCGATGCTCAGGCTGTTCAGACCGGCTCAGACGCCCCGATCGGACGTTCTTCCCGTCGCGTTCCTGGCTGCCTATGCCGCAGCCGCCATCCTCGCCTACTCCTGGACCACCTCGACCGGCGGCTTGGCCGTGCTCTGGCCCTGCAACGGCATCCTCGCCGCCGCCCTCCTGCTGCTCAGCCCCCGCCCCGCGGTCATCGTCGCCGGCATGTGCGGCGTGCTGGACCTGCTGTGCGCCTATCTGAGCGGCAGTCCTTTTTCCCGCGCCGCCCTGATCGCCGGCTGCGATGTCGCAGAAGCAGTCCTGGCCGCAGTCCTGGTTCGCCGGTTCTGTGGCGCGGCCCTGGACATGACCTCAGTGGTCCGGGTGCGGAACTTCGTGCTGCTGGCCGCCCTGCCCTCCAGCCTCTTGATGGGCACGCTGGGGTCGATCCTCGCCTTTGAACAGGACTTCACCAGGCTCTGGGCCGCCTGGGTGCTGGGGGACTTCCTCGGCCTGATCACCGGCGCGCCAACCGCATTGATGCTCGCCAGGTTCAAGCGCTTCAATGTCGACGCACCGGCTGGCGCGGTGGAACGTACAGTGCTGCTGTTGGGCCTCGGAATCATCACCCTCGGCCTGTTCTCCACCCCGACGCCCCTGCTCTGGGTGATTTTCCCGGTTGGTCTGCTGACCGTAATCCGGATTAGCGCGCCCTATGCGACCCTCGGCGTGCTGATCATCGCGGTCATCTCCACAGGCCTGACCGTGCGTGGACTGGGGCCGATCGCGGCGACCATGGCCGATCACATCAACAGCCGGGTGCTGCTGCTTCAGGCCTTTCTGTCCACCACCCTGCTCTCGGCCCTGATCCTGGCCAGCGTCCTGGCCCAGCGTGCACGAGCCCAAGCCGGCCTGCGGCGCGCCCTGGCCGCCGCCCACCGGGCCCGCCGGGAGGCCGTGGAGGCCGCCGGCGCCAAGGGGCGCTTCCTGGCCGTGATGAGCCATGAGATGCGGACGCCGCTGAATGGGATCATCGGCTACACCCAGTTGCTCTCAGCGCGGAAAGACCTGCCCGCCGACGCGCGCGAACAGGTCGCCGTTATGCAGACGTCCAGCCAGGTGCTGCTGGCCCTGATCAATGACGTCTTGGACTATTCGCGAGCAGAGTCCGGGCGACTCGAACTGTCCATTGAGGCCTTCAACCTGCCCCAGGCCGTCCAGGAGACGGTCGAGGCGGTTCGCCCGAGCCTGGCTGGCCGCCCCGTGCGGCTGGTGGTCGATGTCGACGCGGTCCGCGACCAGTGGCGGCGCGGAGACCAGCGCCGGCTCAGCCAGATTCTGCTAAACCTGCTCAGCAACGCCATCAAGTTCACCGACCGCGGAGCCATCACCGTCTCGGCCCTGGCCCAAGGTGACGGATCCGTGGTGCGCCTGATGGTCGAGGACACCGGGATCGGCGTGCCCCCGGACAAGCTCGACAGCCTGTTCACCCCCTTCTTCCAGGCGGACTCCGGCGACCGGCGAAATTTCAACGGCGCTGGGCTTGGCCTGACCATCATCCAGTCCCTGGCCGCGCTGATGGGCGGGACAGTGGGCGCGGAGAGCCAGGAGGGCCAAGGGTCGCGATTCTGGGTCGACCTGCCCCTGCCCTTCGCCGAGCCGCCCGTGGCGGCCGAACTGGCGGCGCCGACCCTGCCAGATCCGGAGCAGCCGCCGCGGGTGCTCGTGGTCGATGATCATCCGGTCAATCGCCAGGTGGCCATGCTGATGCTGGACGCAGCGGGCTTCTCCGTCGACACCGCCTGCAACGGCGCCGAGGCGGTGGAGGCGGTGCAGGCCCGGACCTATGACGCCGTCTTCATGGACCTGCACATGCCGGTGATGGATGGGCTGGCGGCCACCCGGGCCATTCGCGGCCTGCAAGGTGCCTCCGCCCAAACCCCGATCATCGCCATGACGGCGGCGGCCATGCCGGAGGATCTCGCCCGCTGTGACGACGCCGGCATGGATGGGCACATTGCAAAGCCCATCGAGCATGCGGCCCTGCTGGAGGCCGCGCTCAACGCCCATCACCCGCCGCGTAGCGTGGCGAGTTGATCGGGCCAGCTAGGCCTTCTGTCCGACCAGTTCATAGATCGGGTCGTCGGGCCAACGGCCGCTGACCGGGCCACGCCCGGCGGACTTGCCCGGCGCCGGGCCGGATTGTTCCTGGATCCAGTCGAAGACCACGGTACGGTTGAGAATGCGCCATTCGTCGCCGCGCTTCTCGAACCAATCCAGATACCGGCCTTCCATCTGCAGGTTCACCACCGCGCCGCCGCGCCCCGGCTGACGTTGCAGGGCGGTGAAGTAGGACTCCACCGCCGCGCCGCCCTCGCGGAAGGTGATCAGCACATTGTGGATCTGGTGCACGCTCTGCTCGATGGACGGCAGGGTCTGCATCGCCCAGTCGACAAAGCCCGAGGCGCTGCCCTTGTAGGGGCCATGGTCATCCGTACCGTCCGGCCAGTAGGCCGAGCGCAAGGCTGCCTCCTCCGCCCGGTCGATGCCGCGGCAGTAGCGGTAGAGGCAATCGCGGATCGCCTCCCGGTCCAAGAGTTCCTGCACCTGGACCGACATCTAGGAGATCATCGCGGAGATCTGCTCGGCCAGAGCCTTGAGTTCGGCCGGATCGGCCATGCCGCCCGCGCCATGCCGGCCCAGCGCAACCCCGTCCCAGCGCGGGATGATGTGGAAGTGCAGGTGATAGACGGTCTGGCCCGCCGGGGCGCCGTTGAACTGGGTGATCACCAAGCCATCCGGCTTCAACGCCGCGCGAACCGCCTTGGCCACCCGTTGGACACCCAGGATCAGGGGCGCGAGCACCGCCGGGTCTTCCTCCAACAGGTTCCGGGCCTGGGAATGCTTGGGGATCACCAGGGTGTGGCCCTTGCTCTGCGGGAACACGTCCATGAAGGCGAAGCAGTGTTCGTCTTCGAACACCCGGGCCGCGGGGGCCTCGCCGCGCAGGATCTTCGCGAAGATGTTGCCGTCGTCGTAGGTCCCGTCCAAGCTCATGACGCACTCCCGTTTCCGTCCCCAGCCTCCTAGCACAAGAGCGCCCGCCCATGGGAAGCAACGCCCCCACCGGCCTGACCGAGCGCCAGGAAAAATGGTTCGCCGCCGTGCGCGCCGGGCTGGAGCGCGACACCGGCAAGAGCCTGGAGGATTGGGTCGCCATCGGCCGCGCCTGCCCCGAGACCAAGCCCAGGGCGCGCACCACCTGGATGAAGACCCATCACGGCTTGGGGCTGAATAGGGCGACCTACGTCTTCTCCGTCGCCTTCCCGGAGCAGGACCGCTGGTCAGCGCCCGACGACTTGCGCGCCAAGCTGTGGCGCGATCCCGCCCAGTCCGCGATCCTGGCGGCGATCGAACAGGCGGTGGCCGATCTGGACGGCTTGGTGGTGGGTCAACGCACCGGCTACACCGCCTTTTCCCGTAAGACCCAGTTCGCCGCCCTGCGGCCGATCAAGGGTGGCGCGGCGCTGGGCCTCGCCATGCCCGCCGACGCCGCGCCAGGGCTGTCCCCCGCCGCGAAGGATGGCTGGTCGGAGCGGCTGACCGCGCGCCTGGTGCTGGCTTCCCCCGCTGAGGTCACGGACGGGATCAAGGCCCTGCTCGCCCAGGCCTGGGCCAGATCCTGAGGCTCGGGACGATTGGCGTCCGCGTCAGAAAGGCACGACGGGTTTTGACAGATCATTCAATTTTAGAAGGACTTAGGGCTTTCATCTAAAGCTCAAGCTTCTGTCGCACACCCGTCATCAGACCCTCCTAGGCACACCCATTCTGAGCCCAAGGGGGACCCCGATGACCAACCGCAAACTGCTGCTGCTCGCCAGCGCCACTGCCGCCGCCCTGTGCGCCGCCGCCGCCCACGCCGATGCGCCCGATGCCGCCACCCAGGTCGAGGAACTGATCGTCACCGCCCAGAAGCGCGAGCAGAAGACGCTCGAAGTGCCGATCGCCATCACCGCCTATGGCGCCGACAGCCTCGACAAGCTGGGCATCCAGGAATTCGAGGAGCTGTCGCTCTACGTCCCCGGCTTCGAGGTCCAGAACCAGTCCCCGAACAACCCTGGCTTCGTGATGCGCGGCATCACCTCGGACTCCGGCGAGGCCACCAATGAGCCCCGCGTCTCGGTGTTTCAGGACGGCGTCTCGATCTCCAAGTCACGCGGCTCCTATATCGAGCTCTTCGACCTGCAGCGGGTCGAGATCGCCAAGGGCCCGCAGTCCACCCTTTATGGGCGGGGCGCCCTGATCGGGGCCGTGAACCTGGTCCAGGCCAAGGCCAATCCCGCCGGTTGGGACGCCAAGTCCAAGGTCGAGGTCGGCAACTACGGCTACGCCATGTTCGAGACCATGCTGAACATGCCGGTCTCCGACACCTTCGCGGTGCGGGTCTCCGGTCGCCTGAAGAAGCGCGACGGCTTCGTCGACAACCTGCTGGGCGGCGAGGACTTCAACTCCACCGACACCGCCGCGGGCCGCATCGCCCTCCGCTGGCAGCCGACCGACGCCCTGAAGGCCGACCTGATCTTCAACTACGAGAAGGACCGCCCGAGCGGCACCTCGTTCAAGTCCCTCACCTACCAGCCGACCGACCCGACCACCGGCAAGGTGATCGGCGATCTCGGCCGCAACTCGGGCGCCGCGCTGTCGGCCTCGGACGGCTTTGAAGGCGGCAAACAGCTAGGCCTCAACCGCTCCGTCCGCGGCCTCACCGCCCTGGTCGACTACAAGATCAGCGACAGCCTGAGCCTGTCCTCGATCAGCGCCTATCGCCGCTTCGACAGCCTGGAAGTGTTCGATCCTGACGGCTTCTCCCTGCCCCTGATGGTGTTCGCCGAGGACGCCCACGGCCGCCAGGCCAGCCAGGAAGTCCGCCTGAACTACGACGCCGGCGGCAAGCTCACCGCCTTCGGCGGCGTCAGCTACTTCTGGGAGGACGGCTACCAGCGCGTTCCGCTGCAGTTCAACGAGAAGATCTACGCCCTCGTGGCCGGCGGCGTCCTGCCGAAGCCCGCAGGCCTGTCCCTGCCGGTGGTGACCGCCGTGGCTCCCGCCGCGCTCAAGTCTGTGCATCGTGAGACCTACGCCAACTACGGCGAGACCAAGTCCTATGACGCCTTCGCCGACGCCACCTACAAGGTCACCGACAAGCTCGAGCTGACCGCCGGCGTCCGCTACACCTACGACGACAAGACCAGCGGCTATCAGGCCTACCTGGTCAACGGCGGCTCGGTCCTGGCGGGCTCCACCTCCACCCTGGCCCGCGGCCTGTTCCTGCAGCCCACCGCCAACGGCGCGATCCAATCCAAGGGGATCACCGACTCGGGCCTCACCTATCGCCTGGTCGGCCGCTACATGCTGAACGACCAGACCAGCCTCTACGCCTCCTACGCGCGGGGCCGGCGCCCGAAGGTGCTCGCGGTGGGCGCGCCGACCACGTCGGGCGGCGCGGTACGGTTCACCGAACTGCCGGCGGAAAAGGTGGACTCGGTCGAGATCGGCGCCAAGAGCGACCTGTTCGAGCGCCGCCTGACGCTGGAAGGCTCTGTCTATCACTACAAGTACGAGAACTTTCAGACGTCGGTCCTGAACTCGGCCGGCCAGATCGTCTCGGCCAACGCCGGCGAGGCCTCGGCCACCGGCTTCGAGGGCCAGGCCACGGCCCGCCCGACCCAGAACCTGGAAGTCTTCGCCACCTACGGCCACAACCACGCACGGTTCGGCAACGGCCTGTTCAAGGGCAACAGCTTCCGCCTGTCGCCTGACGACTCGGTCTCCTTCGGCCTGAAGGCGAGCTTCGAGGTGTTGGGCGGGACGCTGGCCTTCACCCCCACCTACACCTGGCAGTCCAAGGTGTTCTTCGACAGTAACAACGACCTGCCGAAGTTCCAGAGCGCGGACAAGATCCAGGACGAAGTCCAGGGCGCCTATGGCCTGCTGAACTTCAAGGTCGGCTACACCCCGGCCAACGGCCCCTGGGCGGTGGAAGCCTTCGTCACCAACGCCCTGAACGAGAAGTACATCAAGGACGCCGGCAACACCGGCGACGCCTTCGGCATCGCCACCTTCATCGCCGGCGAGCCGCGCTACTACGGCATGTCCTTCAGCCTGAAGTACTAGGTCCGGCGCGCGGGCCGGCAGGGTCAGTCCCCTGTCGGCCCGTCGCCTTCTCGAAAGGGCGAGTACTCGTCCGATAGCCACTCCATCTCGCCCTGGACCGCTTCGCGTTCGCGCCGGCAGAAGTCGGCCACAGCCGCGTTCAGCCGCGGATCAACGATGAAGTGGGCCGAGCGCACCGGCGCCGGCAGATAGCCGCGGGCGATCTTGTGCTGCCCCTGCGCCCCCGCCTCGACCCGCGCCAGGCCCCGGCCGATGGCCCACTCGATGGCCTGGTAGTAGCAGAGCTCGAAATGCAGGAAGGGGATGTCCTCGATACAGCCCCAGTTGCGGCCATAGAGGCAGTCGTCCCCGATCAGGTTCAGGGCCCCGGCGATCCAGCGCCCATGACGCCGCGCCATCACCAGCAGCACCCGATCCGCCATCCGCTCGCCCAGCAGCGAGAAGAACAGGCGGTTCAGGTAGGGTCGGCCCCATTTTCGCGAGCCGGTGTCCATGTAGAAGGCGAAGAAGGCGTCCCAGTGGTCCTCGGTGATGTCCGCCCCGGTCAGGCAGACGATCTCGACCTGGGCTTGCGCATCCCGGCGCTCCCGACGGATGGTCTTGCGGCGACCTGACGACAGGGCGCCGAGGAAGTCCTCGAAGGTCCCGTAGCCGGCGTTCAGCCAGTGGTACTGTTGGCCCTGACGCTGGGCCAGACCTTGGCCGCCCAGCCAGTCCCACTCGTCCTCCAGCGGGAAGTTGATGTGCAGGGACGAGGCCTCATAGCGCTCGGTCAGGGCCACGGCCCCGCCCAGCAGGATCCGCCGGGCCTCATCGGCGTCCACGTCCGGCCGCACGAGCAGGCGCGGCCCTGTCGCCGGGGTGAAGGGCGCCGCGGACAGGAGCTTGGGATAATAGGCGCCGCCAACCCGCTCATAGGCGTCGGCCCAGGCGTGGTCGAAGATGTATTCGCCCTGGCTGTGGGACTTGAGGTACAGCGGCATGACCGCACCCACCTGGCCCGCCTCGTCCTCGACGGACAGATGCTGCGGCCCCCAGCCCTGGCGCTCCACAGCGCAACCCGAGGCCTCGACGATGTCCAGGAAGTCGAAGCTCGTGAACGGGTTGGCCGCATAGGCCGGATTGGACGCGCAGGCGTTCCAGCCGTCGCGCCCGATCTCGGTGATCCGGCGGCTGACCTGGACCGCCGACTTCAGCTTCACGCCTTGAAGCCCTCGAAGATCAGGTTGTCGCAATGGTCCTTCAGCGGCTCCCACTGCTCCGGCTTGCGCACCGTCCAGGCGACCAGGGGCATGCCCTTCTCGCGATAGGCCTGGGCCTCGGGGCTAAGCGCTGTCTCCAGGCTCATGGCCAGGAAGTGCGGCTTGGCGATGGAGACCTGCTCGAGCTTGCGGAACGCCTTGCGCTGCTCCGGCGACAGGAAGGGTGTGTCCTTGTCCAACCATGACCAGCTGTCCAGGCCCCGCAGCACGCCCGGGAATCGCTCGGCGAACCAGGCATGCGAATAGGGATTGAAGCCGATCACGCAGGTCGGGCCGGCGTGGTCGATGAGGATCTCATGGACCCGCTGCTCCAGGGCGCCGACCTCGCCGAACGGGGTCTTCAGCTCCACATGGACCATGGCCCGGTGGCCGATCAGGGCCAGGGTCTCCATCAGGGTCGGGATCCGCTCGTCTGTGCCGTTCAGGCGAATCTCGCCCAGGTCGGCGGCGGTGTAGTCCTTCAGCTTGCCCTCGCGGCCGGTCATCCTCTTCAGCGAAGAGTCGTGGAAGACCATGGCCTCGCCGTCGGCGGAAAGCTGCACGTCCAGCTCGATCCCATAGCCTGCGTGGCAGGCGGCCTGGAAAGCGCCCAGCGAGTTCTCAGGCGCACCCTCCGGCGACCACAAGCCGCGGTGGGCGATGGGCGGGTGGAACAGGAAGTCCCAGGCCTCGCCGAAGCGTTCGTGCCCCGTCTTGCTCACCGGACTTCCACCACAGCGTCGACCTCAACGGCGAAGTTCATGGGCAGGCGATAGACCCCCACCGCCGAGCGGGCGTGCTTGCCCGCGTCGCCGAAGGCCAGGACCATCAGGTCGGAACAGCCGTTCACCACCTGCGGAATTTCAAAGAAGGAGGGGCCGGCCTGGACGAAGCCGCCCAGCTTGACCACCCGCACCACGCGATCCAGGTCGCCGTCGCAGGCGGCCCGCATCTGGGCGATCAGGTTCACGCCACACATGGCTGCGGCCTTCTTGGCGGTCTCGGCGTCGACATCCTCGCCGACGATCCCCCGCACCCCGCCGTTGGCGTCGATCGACACCTGGCCAGAGATGTGGACGAGGTTTCCGGCCCGTACGAAGGGCACGTAATTGGCGACGGGGGCCACGGGCTGAGGCAGCGTGATCCCGGCGGTGGTGAGGCGTTGTTCGACCTTGGACATGCGCCCAGGTCTAGCGCTCCAGACCTAAAGAGAAAAGGCCCGGACCGTTTCCGGTCCGAGCCCCGGGGCCCAAAGAGAAAAGGCCCGGACCGTTTCCGGTCCGAGCCCCTAGCCCAAAGAGAAAAGGCTCGGGGCGGGTGCGGGGCCGCCCGGGGGAAGTTTTACGCCCGCGGGAGGGGGGGGGGGGGGGGGGGGGGGTTGGGGGCG
>CAZXVO010000112.1:9524-13651 GCA_964643835.1 uncultured Phenylobacterium sp.
GGACCGTTTCCGGTCCGAGCCTGGCAAAGTTGAACGCCAGCTTACGCGGCGTTCCAGGGAGAGAGGGTTAGCGCGCGGCCTGCATGCGCTCGACCAGGGCGGTGACGCGCTCGTTCAGCGGCTTCACCGAGTCCTTCATCGAGGCGGCGACGGTCTCGCTCATCTTGCCGACCTCAGCCATGTAGGCTTCCAGGGCGGTCTTGGCGAAGGCGGTCTGCAGCTCAACCACTTCCTGGACGCTCTTGGCGGAGCCCAGCGACTTGGCGGCGGCGACTTGGTCCTCGATGGCCTTCTTGGAGTAGGCCATGGCCTGGGCGCCCAGGGTCTCGGCGCCCTTGGTGGCGGCGGAGACCGAAGCGATCACGGCTTCGAGGTTCTTCTTGGAATGGACGTTGGCTTCGTTCAGTTGGGCCAGCGACTTTTCGATGGCGTCCTTAAACGCCTTATTGCCGGCGGTGGTGAACTGTTCGACGGTCGACTTGACGGTTTCGGCGGCGGCCATGTGACTGCTCCTGGTGCGGGGTGTCGCGGTGCGAAACCGCGGAATCAGGGAACTACGTTGAACTCGCAGCCTAAATCTCATGTTGCACTGCAGCAGTCAAGCGATTTTGTTGCACTGCACAATCGCCTCTCCGGAGAACCCACAGCCTGCGGCTATTGAGCTCGCTCAACAGGTGTTTACCATCGCGCAAGGCGGAACCTGCCATGTTAGGGTTCCCTGGTTCGGCGGCGGGGGCGCCGCCCATATTCATTGACGAGACGGACGAAGCCGATGCTCGAGCGCGCCCGCCAGATGTTTGCGTCCTTCGGGGTCGCCGTGAGCCTTGCGCTGGCGGCCGCGCCGGTTTCCGCCCTGGCCCAGATCCCCTTCCTGCAGCAGCCGACGGCCCAGCCGAAGTACGCCGCCATCGTCGTGGACGCTAAGTCCGGCGAGGTGCTCTACGCCAAGCGCGCCGACAGCCCGCGCTATCCGGCCTCGATCACCAAGATCATGACCCTGTACCTGACCTTCGACGCGCTCAGCAGCGGGCGCCTGAAGCTGGACGATACGGTGGTCATCTCGCCCCGCGCCGCTGCCCAGGCCCCGACCAAGCTCGGCCTCGCGCCCGGTGAGACTCTGACCGTTGAAGACGCCATGCAAGCCCTGGCGATCAAGTCGGCCAACGACATCGCCGTCGCCCTGGCCGAGAAGATTGGCGGCAGCGAGAGCCGCTTCGCCGCCATGATGACCCTGCGCGCCCAGGATCTGGGCATGGCCAACACCCGGTTCGTGAACGCCTCTGGCCTGCCCGACAGCCGCCAGATCTCCACGGCCCGCGACATCGCCATCCTGTCCCGCGCCGTGATGCGGGACCACCCGCAGTACTACAAGCTGTTCAGCCAGACGCAGTTCACCTTCCGAGGCGTGACCATGCGCAACCACAACGGCCTCTTGGTGCGCATGCCGGGCGTGGACGGGCTGAAGACCGGCTACACCAACGCCTCGGGCTACAATCTCGCGGTCTCGGCCGTGCGCGAGAATCGTCGGCTGATCGCCGTAGTGATGGGCGGTCCTTCCACCGCGGCCCGCGACCTGAACGCCGAGGACCTGCTGCTGACTGGCTTTGACGTCATGTCGCGTCGGGACCGCGGCGAGCGCATCACCGTCGCCCAGAACCTGTTCGAGCCGGAGCCCACCGGGCCGGTCACCCGCCCCTCCTCCGAGCAGGGCGATGGCGAACAGGACGGCCTGAAGATCGTGCTGGCCTCAGCCACGCCGCCCCCCACCAACACCTCGACCTTCCAGATCGTCGAGCCCCGGGCCACCGCCCTGCGCGGCGCCCAGGAGGCTGCGAAGACCGCTCGCAAGCCCGCAGGGCGTTGGGCGGTGCAGGTCGGCGCCTTCAAATCCAAGGCGCTGGCCAAGAAGCAGCTGACCTTCGTCGAGCAAAGATTCAAGGCCTTCGCCAAGGCCGACGGCCGCGTCACCGAGGACGACGGCACCTACAAGGCCCAGTACCGCGGCTTCGACGAGGACGACGCTCGCAGCGCCTGCAAGGCCATGAAGGCCAAGAAGCTGTCCTGCATGGTGATCTCGCCGGGCTGAGGCCTCAGCGCTTCAACAGCCGGTCCCGCGCGGCGTTGAGCTGGGCGGCCAGGCCGTCGGTGCCCCCCGCGTCCGGATGAGCCACTCGCATCAGCCGCGCATAGGCGGCCTGAATCTCCGCCGTCGTCGCCTGAGGGCCGACCCCGAGGATCGAACGCGCTTCAGCGTCGCCAAGATTGAGGTTGGGCTTAGGAGGCGCGGCCGCCGTGGGCGGGGCGGTGCGCACGGTGCTGGCCAGCCAGAGCCCGATGACGAGCAGGACGATCGCCCTGCCCCACTCCCCGCGCACGCCCACATAGGCGCCGCCCGCGAAGGCGCTCACCGCCAGGGCGGCGGTCAGGATTCGCCACTGGCGCCGCCCGAGGCCGGGAATGCGACCGCCCAGCCAGAACAGGGCGGCCAGGGCGGCGCAGCCGAGCGCCAGATAGAGCACTATTGGGCGGCCAGGAGCTCGTCGCCGGCCGCGCCCGACAGGCCAAGAGAGCCGACCAGAGCCCGCAGTTCCTGGCGCGCGGCCACGTGCTGCAGGGACATGGCCACCGGCTTGATGGTCGGCGACAGGTCCGCGATGGTCAGGCCAAACGGAAACAGCTCGCGGTAGATGACGCGATCGCGCAGGCCCGGACCGACCCGGAACCCGACCCGGCGCGACAGGGCCTGGACCCGTTCATCGACGCGCTTGCGGTTGCGAGCCTCGGTGGGGGCCAGACGGTTGCGCAGCACCACCCAGTCGATCGAGCGGCCGGAATTGGCCGCGCGGATCTTGCGGCTGTTCCAGACGGTCTCGGAGTAGAGGCTGGGGCGCTTGAGCTCCAGGGTCACCGGGTCCACCACGCCCAGCATGTCGAAATCGACAAAGCTGTCGTTCATGGGCGTGACGATCAGGTCGGCCAGGCCATGGGCCGCGCGGCTGACGGCGGTGTCGCCGCCGGGGGTGTCGATGAGCACGAAGTCGGAGGCTTCCGCCTCGGCGAAGGCCTGCTCGAAGCGGCCGAGCGCCTCGTCCTCGCTGGCGCGGGCCAACTCAGCGCTGGAGATGTGCTCCACCGGCATGGGCGCGGACGCGCTGTTGGCGTCGAGCCAGGCGCGCCGGTTGGCGAAGAAGTGGGCCATGGATTGCTGGCGCAGATCGAGGTCAAGCACCGAGACCCGGGCACCGCCGTGCAGCAGGGCCGTCGCCAGGTGAATGGCCAGGGTCGACTTGCCGGCGCCGCCTTTTTCGTTGCCGACGACGATGACCTTGGGTTGGGGCATGGCTTTAGGGGACTCCACCATCAGTGTCGGCTATTTCGCCGATTCTAAAGGTTAACCTGGGCCTGCGCGCACCCCGGCGTCAACGCAACAAAGGTCGCAGGTTGTGGACGGATGGACGCGCCCCCCGGGACAGTCCATAAGCCGCCTCCCCAGTTTGTGGAGGCTGCCATGTCCCCCGCTCCCCTGCCCGTCGCCCGCACCCTCGAAGCCCTTCGCCGCCGGGTCGCCGCCTGGCGCGCCGCCGGTGAACGGGTCGCCATGGTTCCGACCATGGGCGCCCTGCACGACGGCCACCTGTCGCTGGTGAACCTGGCCCGCACCAAGGCCGATCGCGTGGTGGCCAGCGTGTTCGTGAACCCCACCCAGTTCGCCCCGCACGAGGACTTCGACGCCTATCCGCGCGACGAGGCCCGCGACGCCAGCCTGTTGGCCCAGGTGGGCTGCGATCTGCTCTACGCCCCCACGGTCGACGTCATGTACGCCCAGGGCTTCTCGACCACCGTCACCGTGTCCGGCGTCTCCGAGCCCCTGGACGGCCAGGCCCGGCCGACCCACTTCGCAGGCGTCGCTACGGTGGTCACCAAGCTGCTCCTGCAGTGTGGGCCGGATGTCGCCGTGTTCGGCGAGAAGGACTACCAGCAGCTGCAGGTCATCAAGCGACTGGTCGCCGACCTGGACATCCCTGTCGAGGTCGTGGGCGCGCCCACGGCCCGCGCCGCCGACGGCCTGGCCCTGTCCTCGCGCAACGCCTACCTGACGGCCGATGAGCGCGCCAAGGCCCCCACCC
>CAZXVO010000113.1:0-13304 GCA_964643835.1 uncultured Phenylobacterium sp.
CCGCACTCCGCTAATCTACGCCGCGAGTTGTGCCGAATGTTCTGACGACGGACAGGGGGCGCCCTACGGCTTGAGGAGCTCGAAGCCTTGCACACCAAGGGCTTTTGCGAACTTTTCGATATTGTCGACGGAGACGTTGTACTCGCCCCGCTCGACGCCGCCGACATAGGTCCGGTGGACCCCGCATTCGTCGGCGAAGGCGTCCTGGCTCAGGCCTTTGGCCTTGCGCAGCTGGCGGACATTCGCCGCCAGAACCCTCCGCAACTCTGAAGCACCCGCCTCGGCCATTTTGGCACGATGAAGGGGGTGATGACTTTGACGCGACAGTCTATAACTAGCATTTATGCAGCTTGGAGATGAGTGTGCCCGACGAACAAACACCACCCGAGGCGGAGAAGACGGCGAAGTCCTGGTGGGAGGCGAACGCCCCCGCCATCGGCATCTTTATCGGCATGAGCATCATTCCCGTCTGGCGCATGGCTCACCGGGCGCACGAGACCGCCTACCCGCCTGCGATCGAGCAGCAAGCTCCACCCCGCCAAACGGCGTCTGCGCCGCTTAAGATCGCCAATGGCGACGCCGTCATCCCACAGGATGAAATCGCCGAGCTCTACGGCGCGCCAAACCCCGCCACCGTTTCGGCCGTCCTGCAAAAGGCCCGCGAGTTCTGCAACGCGACCGGCACAGATGAGAACCCCCTGAAGGCGGACGTGCTCGCCGAGATGGCCAATGGCGAGATCGCGGCCTTTGACGCGGTACGCAAACGCGGGGTCGCCCTCACAGAGGCAGACAAGGCCTGCTACCGGGACGCCAACATCATGGCCTACCAAAACGTCGAGAACACGACGCACATCGAGGACCCTTCCGGCAACACGGCGGACGCCCAATGAGCCCCCTCAGACCAAAGGGGGCTCGTACCGGGCTGATCGTCGCCTCGACCATGGCTGGGATCCTGCTCGCTCAGTCGCCAGCCTGGGGGCGCGTGGACCTGCCAGACTGTGACGCGATCCAGAATCAACAGGCGGTGGCGCGGCAGAGTTGGGGGCCAGATGGGGCGCCCTTTGGGACGCCTTACGCCTCTTGGACCGCCAGCGATTTCGCCGATCTCGCCGGCCGGGTCGCCGATTGCGGCGGCGACGCCGCTTATGTCCGCTGGCAGGCCACGCTGCATGCCCAGCACTACACCCTGGAGGACCTCGCAACGGCTCCTCCCCTACCGCCACCATCGCCGCAAGCACTCGCCCCGGAGCCAGCCGCTCAGGCTCCAGCCGCACCGTCGTTCGGTCCCGCCTCCGACTTCATCGCCGCCGCCGTGCCATCGCGCGAAGCCACAGAAAGCATTGGAATGTCGCAAGACGAATTCACTCTCCTCTCCCTCTCACTCGGCGTCCTGATCGGTATGGCGATCTATATGATCCCAACGATCGTCGCCTTCTGCCGCAAGCACGCCTACGCCTGGGTGATCGCAGGTGTGAACCTGTTTGGCGGGTGGACCGGGGCCGGCTGGATTGTCGCCTTCGTCTGGGCGGTCTGGCCGACGGAAAAGGCGCTGCTCGATCCCCTCATCGGCAACGTCACGGGCGTGGGCGTCCGCAATGCGGGAGACGCCGTCGGAGCCGCCCAATATGGCGTTGACCGCGGCCGCACGGTTGAGGCTGCGACAGCCCCCGCCCCTGAGGATCGCCTGGCCATCCTCGAGCGCCTCGCCCGGCTGCGCGATCAAGGCGCCCTGTCGGAGGAGGAGTTCCAGGCTGAGAAAACTCGACTGGGCTAGGGCGCGTCCTGGGGCGGGTCGGTGGCGGCTCGAGGGTCTTCGACCAGGCCTTCGGTTATGAGCCAGTCGAGTTCATCCTCGGCCCTCAGGAGGTCGGCTTCGGGGTCGGGCCGCCAGAGCCGCAACTCGATCTCCGGGCCGTACCAGTACGGGGACTGCTCTTCAGGCGGCGGCTCCCCGAAGGAGACTTTGGAGGCTCGGGCAGACCCATAGAGCGACGCCCCGCCGAGCCTCGCCTCGATGGTCTTGAGCTTACGGCGCACCCAAGCCTCAATGTTCGCAAGGCGCTGTCGGTCGTCCTCGGGGAGCCCCTCTAGGTGAGCCAAAACGGCCTCTAGACGCGAGCGTTCAGCCAGTTGGTCGGCGATGAGGGCGACAAACCGTCCACGACGGTCTTCGCGCTTCTGGTAGGCGGCGAGCCGCTTGCGCCTTGCCTCCGCGATCGCAGCCGCCCGCGCCTCTTCTTCAGCCTTGCGTCGCCGCTCGATCTTGTAGGCGGCATGACCTGCGAGCCCCACCACCACACTCTCCAGGGCGTCATTGAAGGTGTAGCCCCGGCGCTGGGAGAAGGTGCGACGAAGCCCCGACCAATCGTTTTCCTGGATGATGAAGGCCAGACGACCTGAAGGGCTGAGGTCCCAGGTCGGCCAGGGCTGGCTGTCTCCGCCCCAACGATCTCGTTCGGTCTTGCGCCTCTGCTCCTGCGGCGTCGGGGTGTGGGGCGTCTTGTGGGGGATCTCGTCGATCTTGAAGGCGATCGTCTCGCCCTCCACGACCAGATGTGCAGCCTCATCACCGGGCTCGAGCCGCCAACCTCGGGAAGCGCCAGCTGCGAGAAGCTTCTCCAAGAATTCCAGAGCAATGGGGCCAGATGTTCGTGCGATGGCCATTCGCACCGCGGCGCGGCCCCGCACGGCCAAGAAGCCGTCGCTGTCCTCACGCCCATTCTCGAGGGCGCGCTGCGTCGGCAGGAGCGCCTTGGCGACATCAGGTTGGGAGGCGCTGACGCTCATCGAGGTCGAGGGCTCGGATACCTCTTGGGCGGTGGTCTCACCCTCGGTCACGTCCTGCGCCTGACTTGGTGGCGCGGCAGGCGCCTGCAGCGCCTTTGCCTGCTGCATCGCTGCGGCGACCGCGGTCGGCAGGGTGGGCCCAGCTGCGAACTTGACGATATCGAGGTGAGGGCTTGAAGCTGGCCTAAGCTTTGGCCTCGGAAAGACCATGCCCGCCCGAACCTTAGCCCAATATCCTCGCCCAGGCGTCGGGATCTCGAAGCGGTCGCAGATCTTTCGCAGTCCGACGTCCGACAAGCCGTACTTGTAGCGGCGCGCAATAGTGAACGGCTCGACGCGAGATACAAGGCGTGTTTCGACGCATATTAGCTGAGACGTCTGTGCCTACTCGGCGCACATTGTGTGAGACTGAAACCACAATGGTTGAGACCGACGCGCGCTATTTGAGACCGACGCACGGTCGATGAGACGCTTCAGAGCGGCAGGCCCGCGGCGCGCATCTCCTCCATCAACTCCGTCGAGCGGGCGGGATCGAGCCCGCCGCGGAACAACTGCCGGATCTCTGCCGGCTTGGCGTCGAACAATTCCGCGAGAGACTTGAGATCGTAGCCGTGCCGCGTCAACTGCGGCTCTAGATCGTCGGCGCGGCGCGACAAGACGGTCTCGACGATCGCCTTGTCGATCGGCTTCACGCCAGCCTCGAAACCGGCCTCGAACACCCGCACCAGCGAACTGCTGAGCTGCAACGGCGTCTTCAGACGCACCGCAAGCAAAGTGGCGGCTTCCTCTGTGATGACGTCTTCAGGTTGGGCGTCGGAGTGGAGGGAACTCTTGAGGGTCCAGTCGAGAAAGTCACGCTGCCGTTCGCGCAACCCTCCGAACTCGAAAACAGTCGTCCGGTCGCCGACCTCTTCCATGCTGGGCCGCCGCAGGTCATTTTTGAGCTTGGGGTGGCCGACCAGAACGACGGAGAGTTGTCCGCCGCCTTCCACGACGAGTTCGATGAGACGTTTGAGCGCGGTCAGCGTCTTGGGGTGCAAGGCGTGGGCGTCGTCGATGAATAGGGCCACTGGCTTCTTGGCCTTGCGAAACAGTTCCTGAAGGTCGCGCTCACGTCGTTCACTCTGGCGGGAAATGACGACGGCCTTGTCCGACGACAGATCGTAGAACAGTGCGGAGATCAGCAGGGGAACCGTGATCTTCACCTTGTCCACCGTCAGGGACCTGGAGACGATGACCCGCCCTTCACGCTCAAGTTCGGTCCGAAGCTGACGCGATAGCACCGTCTTGCCGGACCCGATGACGGCGGTGAGCGCGATCAGCCGACCGCGCATGATCGCTGTGCGCAGGTCGCGCGAGATCTGAGCGTGGTGATCAGTCTCGAAGAATTCGACATCGACCGGCGATCGTTCGAGGCCGTAATATTCCATCACTTCGGTCAGCATCCGTAGAGCCCTCCTCGGCGCCCTTGGGGAAATCGCTCGCGTATCGCCGCCAAAATCTCCGGCCTAGCCAGCGTCCGGCGAAGCAGGTCATCGACAAAGCGGCGGTCGTCATCGGACAGCTTGGCCAGCGGGAAGCGCACTTCGTCAGCGATGGCCCGCCGGGCCGCCAGAACGCTCGGAAAGGCCAACTCGTGGAAGGGGTCGGGGTCGCGGAACGGTCTGGATGGAAGCGCGGCCGAATCCTGTTGAACGCCGATCATCACCACATCGTCTTCGCCGCTCAGCGCCGAACGCGGGAGCTTGAGCTGCGCCGCCAGCTCTCCGACCTTGTCGGCGCGAACCTCGCGACGACCCTTGCGATGTTTTCGATAGCGATGAAGGGGGATCGGGCCACCGACCGGGGTGTAGGGTCCGAAGCGCTCCTCGCCCTGTTCGACGAATAGCTCCTGATCGAAGAGGCCCCACCAGACGACAACGGTCTCGCCCGCCAGGTCAGGATCGACCTCATAGGTGACGCCGGCCACCGTGATCCGGCAGTCGATGCCGACCGCGCGTCGTTCGGGTTCACGGGCGAAGGTGCAAAACCGCTCCCAAGCGCACATCTGGCGCACGCCATCGGGCGGCAGATTGCCGAGCCAGTCATGAAGGCGGCTGTGCGGCTCGGATCGATGATCGCCGCTGTTGTAGGTGGCGATATAGCGGGCGAGCCAGCGGTTGGCCTCTTCCTCGGTTTCGGGCTGATGGAAGTGATAAAGCGTTTCGTGGGCGTCCTTCACGGTCCTGAACGGCCGCTCGACCTTGCCCTTGGCCCGGGCTGTGGTCCGCCGGCCATCGCTACCGGCTGGCATGTGGATTATCGCCTCGATGTTGAGGCTCTCCATCACGCGCTGAAACACCCCGGATTTCGCGACCGGGCCATTGTCGAGATAGAGCGTCGTGGGGACGCCCTGGAATGGATTGGCCTCGTCCGGCTTGGCCGACATGGCGTTGAACAAGAAACGCAGCGCCGATTCAGCGTCCTCGCCATAGACACAACGATATTCCTGATAGGCGACGCCGGAGCGGTCATCGACCACGCTGAACAACATCAGCGTCGGCGCGCCGTTCCGATCAGGATCGATCCAGGGCGGGACGGCGAGTTGCTTCAGCTCCGAAGGGCTCATGTCGAAATGCCACAACGCGTTCGACTGCTCGGCTTGAAACCGCACTGCTGGCGGCGGCCGGGTCATCCGCTCGTTGTCGTAGCCGAGGCGACGCATGTGACGGTTGATGGTCGAAGCGGTCAGCTTGCCAGGTGGAAGCTTCTGCAGGCCGTCCGGGGTCTCGACCCCATGCTTCTCTAGTAATTCGAGAATGCGGACCGTTGAGAGATGTCGCCCTTTTCGGTTGGTGGTTCGCACCTTCATCGCCGCGATGATCTCGCACCAACCTTCGACTTCGGCGCCCGACAAGACCCGCGGCCGGCCACGGTCGGCGCGATGTGCATGGCGGGGATGGCCGCCCCCACGGAGCAGACGATACAGCGTAGCCCGGCTGACGCCGTAGAGCGTGCCGGTGGAGAGCAAGAGTTGCTGACGATCAGGGTGTTTGGCCGGCAAGGCGGCCAGACGCCGACGGAGCATCACCAGCGCCTCAACGGGGACGCTGGTGCTCGGCGCCATCAGCCAGCCACTTGAAGCTGGCGCGGCCGAACTGCCGCTGGCGCATCGAGTAGGGCCTGGCCCGCCGCCTTGGGCGTTCCATCGCCGTTGACGTAAACATAGAGGGTCGTGGTGGTCAGACCCAGGCGGCGGGCCACCTCCGTGGCTTTGGCCTCGCGGTCAGCCATCGCCGCCATGGCCATCATCAACGTCGCCCGGTCCATCTTGCGAGGTCGGCCGCCCATACGTCCCCTGGCCCGCGCTGCGGCCAGGCCTGCGTTGGTCCGTTCTGAGATCAGCTCGCGCTCAAACTCGGCGAAGGCCGCAAAGATGCCGAACGCCAAGCGGCCGTTGGCCGTCGTCGTATCGATCTGCGCGCCAGCTCCGGCGATGACCTTCAGGCCCACCCCGCGCGTCCGCAACTCATCGACAGTGTTGACCAGGTGGCGGAGATCTCGGCCGAGCCGGTCGAGTTTCCAGAGCACCAAGGTATTGCCAGGCTGGAGCGCCTTGAGGCAGGCCGCCAGTCCCGGCCGATCATCACGCCGGCCGGAGGCCAAATCCTCATAGATGCGGTCAGGTTCGACGCCGGCTGCGGCCATGGCGTCACGCTGCGGCGCCAACGTCTGGCTCCCGTCGGCTTTGGACACGCGAACGTAACCCACCAGCACCCGGCCGCTCCGTCAGAAAAGACAGATCGGAGGGTGCAAGCTTGCGATCATTTCCGCAACGGGTTTTCTGGTGGCGCAGGATCACTCCTGGGCCAATTGCGGCGACCGTCAGGAAACCGGCCGTTTTCCTGGGGGGTGACGCGGGCGAGCCCATTGGCGTGATTAGCGTCTCAATGACGTCTCTGGTTTCGCGCGGCGCTGAAAGGCCAGGGCAATTGTTGCTGCGATTTCGTTGAGCTGCGCGAGGAACTGTTCGCCTGGAACTCCATGGTCCTGCACGAGGTGCATTTCGAAGGCTCGGCGAACGTGGCGCGCCGGTCGCACCGCTCGCGAGCGCCATCGAACGTGACTTCGGAAGCCACGATAGCTGGGCGGCGGAGTTCGCCGGCATGGGCAAGGCGCTCGGCGGCGGTTCCGGCTGGGTTCTGCTGGCCTGGAGCGAGCGCGACCAGCGGCTTGTCCATCAGTGGGCCTCCGACCACACCCAAATCGCCGATGGCCGGCCGCTGCTTGCTTTGGACATGTACGAGCACGCCTATCACATGGACTACGGGGAGCTCACGTCGACGCCTACATGAAGGCGTTCTCCTGGGGAGGCGACAACGCGCGCTTCGCCCGCGCCGTCGCCTGATACGCATCGATGTCGAATCGTGAGCGGCTGTGGCCCTGACGGGCTGCGCGGCGCCAATTGGACGAGCAGGCCCTTCCAATCGCGCTTGCAATGCGGTAGCTATCGCCCACCGGGCCATCGCGGATCGCCCGGTTAGACGGCCCGGTCGTCCAAGATCCGCTCCTTGGAGCGTGCGCGTAAGGCGCGCGCAGGGGAGCGTGTGCCTTGGATTTCGGTTTGTGCGTCGAGCCCGCGTGGGCTTCTTTTTTCCTAGCAAGCGAACGTCACCGCGAAAGTCGGGTCGGTCCGCCTTGCTTGGGCGATTTCGCGAGCCATCCTTCAGCGCGGCCACGCAATCGCGCGTGCGATCTGAGCCACAGCGGAGTGATGGCATGACCGCGTCTGCCGAACTCGATATGGCTGCCGAGCCGCAGCCGCCGGCGCTGAGCTATCCGCAGCTGTTCTTACGCTTCCTGCGATTCGGGCTGATGGCCTGGGGCGGGCCGGTGGCCCAGATCGCGATGCTACGGAAGGAACTGGTCGAGGAGGAACGCTGGATTTCCAGCGCGCGCTTCAATCGCCTGCTCGCTGTCATGCAGGTTCTCCCTGGGCCAGAGGCCCATGAGCTCTGTGTTCACCTTGGCATGCGCGCCAAGGGCCGGCTCGGAGGCATGCTCGCGGGGCTGGCGTTCATGCTTCCCGGCTTCCTGCTGATGTTCGCCTTGTCCTGGCTCTACTTCGCGATGGACATCCAGTCGTCTGCGCTCGGCGCCGCCTTCCTCGGCGTGCAGGTGGGCGTCGTCGCCATGATCGTGCGAGCGGTGCACCGGATCGGCGAACATGTGCTGAACGACCGGTGGCTCTGGGGCCTGGCCCTCGGCGTCGGGTTGGCATCGCTCCTAGGCGCGAGCTTTTGGGTCGTGCTGCCCATCGCCGGGGTGGTCTATGCGCTTGCTGCATCGGGTCGGCAATCTCTGGCGCTCGTGTGCGCGTTCATCGGGGTCGCCCTAGCGACCGCCGTCATCTGGTGGTCGCCGGGCGTTCAACCGGGCGATGTGCAAGCCGTCGGCGCATCGGCTGGTCCGGTGGCTCTCTTCCTCTCCGGTCTCAAAGCCGGGTTGCTGACGTTCGGCGGAGCGTACACGGCCATCCCGTTTCTCCGGAACGACGCGGTGGGGCGGGGTTGGATGACCGACGGTCAGTTCCTCGACGGTCTGGCGCTCTCGGGCATCCTGCCGGCGCCGTTGATCATCTTCTCCACCTTCGTGGGCTACGTCGGCGGCGGCCCGATTGGCGCCCTAGCCATGACCGCCGGGATTTTCCTGCCCGCCTTTGCGTTCTCGCTGATCCTCTACGATCGTCTGGAAGCCGTCCTGGAGGTCAAGCAGCTGCACGCGCTCCTGGAGGGCGTCGCTGCCGGCGTGGTGGGCCTGATCGCCGCAACGACGCTGCAGCTCGGGCAGGCGACGGCGGAACGGGTCCCGGTGCTCTGGCCAGCCCTGGTCATCTTTGCTGGCGCGCTTGCCATCCTTTATCTTTGGAAGAGCAAGCTCAACATCGTGGCCGTGATCTTCGCCGCCGGGGCGGCGGGCTGGTTCGCCTATGGGTGAGCAAAGCCCCCCCGCGGGGTCAGACGCCAGTCTGGACGCCCACGTCCCCATAGCCGGCCCAACAAGTTGTTGACTGTCGAAACCGTGTTGATGAGCCGCAGCGCACGGGCGCTGCGGCGAACGAGGAGAATATCTATGAAGCGAATTACGCTGACGCTGACGCTCGTCGCCGGCGCCTTTTTTGGCCAAGCCGCGAGCGCGGCCCCTGACTGGGCCGCCGTGGGCCGCGCACTGGGCAAAGAGGGCGCTGTGCAGCCCGGCGGAGTCTATCGAGTCGGGATGCCGCGGACCGATCTCAAGGTGACCCTGGACGGGGTGCCGATCAGGCCTGCGCTGGCGCTCGGATCCTGGCTTGCGTTCCAGGACATGGGCGACCACGCCATGGTCATGGGCGACCTGGTTCTCACGCACGAGGAGGTGAACCCGGTCATGAAGGTTCTCGTCGAAAACGGCCTCGAAGTGACCGCGCTCCACAACCACCTTCTGCGGTCCTCGCCGGCCACGATGTACATGCACGTAGGTGGTCACGGAGATCCGGTGAAGCTTGCCGCGGCGCTGCAGAAGGCGATCACGCAAAGCAAGACCCCGATGGGGGCGGCATCCACGGTCGCGCCCGCTACGCCCGCTCCCGCGATCGACACGGCCGGCCTTGACCGCACGCTGGGCTACAAGGGCAAGGCCACGGGCGGCATCTACCAGTTCAGTGTTCCGCGCGCGGAGCCGGTTCGGGAAGCCGGCGCTGTGGTGCCCGAAGCCATGGGCTCGGCCACGGTCATCAACTTCCAGCCCACCGGCGGCGGCAAGGCCGCCATCACCGGTGACTTCGTCCTGACGTCCGACGAAGTGAACCCGGTGATCCGGGCGCTTCGGGCGAACGGCATAGAGGTCACCGCGCTCCACAACCACATGCTGGACGACGAGCCGCGACTGTTCTTCATGCATTTCTGGGCGAACGACGACGCGCTGATGCTCGGGCGCGGGCTTCGGTCGGCGCTGGATCACGTCAAGGCCGCCAAGCCATGAGGACCTGGGCCGGCATGGCGGCGACGGCGGTCTTGGCCGCCGCGCTCTCCAGCGGAGTGACTTGGGCCGTGGCGGGCAAGGATCGTGAGCCGACAGCGTTGCAGGGGGTAGGCCCGAACGGGCCACCGCTCACCATGACTGTGGCGGGGCTCCAGGCCGTTTGCGAGGTCAATGGCTCAGACCCTCGGAGCTGGTGCGCCGGCTACCTCATGGCCGCCGCCGACACGCTGCAGGCTTTCGGCGCAGGAGGGCACAAGGCCGGGACCTGTGCTGTCTCCTACCGGGTGGAGGATCTGGCGCCCCTCTACACGGGATGGGCGCGCCGATCCCCGCAGGCTGCGGATCTGCCGATGCTCGCCGGGGTCAGTCTGGCATTCCGCGAAGCCTGGCCCTGCCCCTAAGGCTTCACGGGGACACTCGGACAAGGCGCTAGGTCTCTTGCAAAGGCGCTCGCCCCGGCGTTTACGTGCGTTTCGAGGTGATACTCGTTCCGACCGATCCAGTTCAGATATCCGGCGCGCAGCGGTCGTCGGATTGCGGAGGATCGTCGCACACGCCATGGCGATCACCCGCAATGCCTCCCGCTCTGAGACGCGTCTCACCGACCGTGGGTCGGTCTCAAATAGTGCGCGTCGGTCTCAATCATTGTGATCTCAGTCTCACACAATGTGCGCCCCGGAGCGGCGAACGTCTCAGCTAATGTGCGTCGAAAGGCGTCATGAATCTCGCGTCGAGCCGTTCACTATTGCGCGTCCCTACACGTACTGGGGCGCCAACTCGCTGAGCGGCCGGGTCCAGACGGCGTCGAAGAGATCCTTTCGCGAGAGCGTGACCATGGCGAACTCCTGGTGGCTGCGCCGTCCGCCTCGGCGAAGAGCCTGGCGGCTAGCCGTCGCCCATATCCAGGTCGCGGCAATGTGGCCTTGATCGGGCGCAGGCCTGGCCCGTCAACACTGAGCCACCTGGGGGCTGGCCAGCTCGTGGCTTCCACGTGGTGGCCCTTCGCCGGCATGACCAGCATCGACCGCAACCTCACCTGCAAACGCCACGGCCGATCCCCGGCCACGTTCACCTGCCAGCACTTGGCCGCGCCCTTTATGGGCCGCGCCTTGGGCTTCAACACGGCCAGGACCGGCCCTCGACCAGATGCCTGGTGCGATGACTGCGACGCCCGGGCTCGACGGTCCGGCGGATGGCGCGGTGAGGCCGCCAAGCTCCTGGGCGTCACCTGCCTATGTGGCGGCTGCTACGACGACCTAAGGGGCCGACACGCGCGGGGCTGAGGCTGAAGGTCCAAGGGCGGCACGCCCCGGTGCATTAGTTCGGTAAATCGTCGAAAAGAGGAAACATCTTGGCTGCTTCCTCGGCTTCGCTGAGCCTCTTGTTCTCAAGACGGTCCCACGGCGGCCGCGTCAGGATTTTATTATCTATTTGTTTTTGCTGACTATGCATCACACCAAGTTGGGAACCATTCCCACGACCGAAGGGGTGTTGAGCGTCTTTTCCGGCGTCCGCGTTCAATAACTCGGCTTTCCGATCAATGCCCTCCCGTGACCATCGCCGCCACTCGTCAAGCTCCCAGCCAGAGTCGACCCAGCTGAAGGCCCCGTCAGCCAAGGCGGAGTGATGCCCCAGACCTCTAGCCATGAGATGAGTTTGGACCTTTTGGTCGATAGCTTCCGACTTCGAAAAGACCCGTCGGGTGACGAGTGGTCCAAGCGGGCGTCGGACATCTTCAGGAACGCGGAGGACGTCCAACACGGCATGGCCGCCGATGCGGCAATTGGGATGCAGATGCGCCCACAGTCCGCGCATGAGATCCCAATGGGTTTGGATTTGAAGGTCCCTAGTTCGCTGGGCTGGCAGCTTCCGAAACTCCAATGATGACGCCTCAGGACATTTTGGGCGCCACGCGTTCCAGGCCTGGCGATGCGCGGGCGGCGCGTGGAACACGATTGTGGTCGTCGCCACGCCCTTGGCGTCCCGCGCATTCAGGAGAATTCGCAATATGCGGTTGTTGGTCTTGGCGCACCCAAGGCGCTCAAACTTGCGCTGCAGCTTCTGCGTTAGGTTGATGATGCTCCGCGACAGGCGATCCTCGGGAAGGTCCTGCCATTGAACGACCAGTTCGGTATTGAACGGGGCGCCATAGATCTGCAGGGCGAAGGTCGCGGCTTCATAGAGCTCAAGCACCTGATCGAAGCTAAGATAGCGATCTTCGCCATCCGGGAGCGCTGTGGTCCTGGGCGCGGTGCTGCTGATGAGGGGCGTGTCGCCTCCCTCATCCCCCAGGGCCAGCCTCGATTGGGCATCTGCGAATTGGATCGCAAGGAGGCGTAGACGCTCCAGATCGGTCCCCCTCTCCTGCCCGCTCCAGAAGGTCGTCAAACGGGTCCAGAGGTCGCTTGTCGTTAGGCCCAAGGCCGCAGCTGCGGACCTGAACGCGTCACGCATCCTAATCGCAGCCTGCTCACCAGCCTCGGCCGGCGCAAGGAGCCGCATGTCGGCAAGATGGCGTAGGAGATCGGAGACGACAGCCTCGGGTGGCATGCCACCGCCTGTCAGCGCCTGCACCTGGCCGCGCACATCCTTGATGGCGATGGCGGCTAGATAGGCCTCAAAGAAGCTCTGGCGGGCCTGGATTTGCTTGGCCAGGGTCGCAGCCCCCGCCTCAGGTCCGGCCAAGGCCTGCAGCATAGAGCGAGCTTCATGGAGATTCGTGGCGAGGCTCGCGACCTGGCCGGCCTGCTCCGGATCAACGCCTAGGCCATCTTGCTCGATCCAGAGTTTGACTAGACGCTCCCGCGCGGCGCGGCTCGGCGCGGGAAGCGGCTCAATCTGCAGACGATCCTTGATCTCGAAGGGTACGGACGACGGATCCCGCACGACAACGATGACGGTCGGGGCGTTGTCGCGTTTGGCATCGAGGGCCTCCTTGAGGCACTCCCAACCCTGCAACCGGTCCGCATCGTCCAGCAAGACCACCGGACCACCGGGCAGCGCCGGGCGACGGAGTTGAGCGGCCAGCGCCCGCAGATCGGCCCGCTGCTGACGATCTGGACCGCACAGATAGACGCCAGGCCGTTCATTGCCAGCCAGGATGGCGCGGCAGGGCATGCAGACTTCACAAGCCGCACCGTTCGGACGTGGCGCATCGCACGCTAAGGCCGCAACGCGCTGGCGGGCGAGATAGGTCTTACCAGATCCCGGCGGTCCGCAGACCAGCCACGACACCCCTCGCCGGACCAAGAAACACCTATAGATGGAATTTTTGAAGCACACACCTATATAACCGCAGGTCAAGGCCGCCGCATACCGCGACAGCCCCGCAGCTCCTAGGATTTTCCATAACTATATGACTCGTTTTAAGAAATTCTTTCTGAATCGCTCCGATCGCGATCTGGCGTTTATGCAGAACGAGATCGAAGAGGTCCTCAAGAGCCGCAAGCCTGGCGCAAAGCAGTGAGGTGGCGCCGGAAATTCGGACAGTTGGCTAAGGTAGGTTCGACCTCGATGAA
>CAZXVO010000114.1:0-13160 GCA_964643835.1 uncultured Phenylobacterium sp.
GGGGGGGGGGGGGGGGCCCCTCCCCCCCCCGCGCCCCCTCCCCCCATGTTCGGGGGCGTGGTTGGGGGGGAGGGGGCAGCCACCGCGCCCGATCCCCTCACCCCGACCCTCTCCCCGCACGCGGGGAGAGGGAGCGCTGGCCACCTGACAGCGTTGGAAGAGTGCCCTACCCTCCAATCGCCCGCATCACGCGCTCAATATCGTACGCCCCTTCTTCCAGCTTCTCCGGGTCCCATTCACTGCGGGGCGTGGCGAAGAAGTCGCCGCCATAGACGTGCAGGGCGCCGGTCACGCGGGAGAGCGGGTTGATCACCGAGTGCACCACCTCCGGCCCGAACGCGATGGTCTCGCCCTCGGCCAGGGTCTTGGCGCCCGCCGCCTCGATGCGGCCGGCGGCGTCGCCGGCGATCCGCCGCCACAGGATGTTGTCCTCGCGCCCCGCATAGACCCCGATCACCGCCCACATGGCGTGGTCGTGGGGCAGCAGCACCGCCTTGGGCGCCCACAGCACATTGAGCACGGTCAGGTCGTCCGCTCGGTGCAGCACGTGCACCCCGCCCTTTTGCGGCCGCCCCAGCACCGCCATCAGGGCTTCAGGGTCGGCGACCGCCCGCGTCACCACCTCCCGCACGGCCTTGCTGGGCATGGGCGCGGACAGAGCCGCCTGGCAGTCGGCGATGAGCTGGTCGGTGTCGAACATGGGCAGGTCTCCTTGGGCGCAGATTGCGCGCCCGGCCCGCGGTTCGCAAACACCGCTTGACCCGACCCCAGGGGCCGCCCCGACTGGTGGTGGCGTCAACAGCCGGAGGTCCCCGAGTCGTGCACGCCGAACACCTGAATCCATCCGAAGCCGCCCGCCGCCTGGGCGTATCGTCCAAGGCCCTGCGCCTCTATGAGCAGCGCGGTCTCCTGAAACCCTTGCGCACCGAGGCCGGCTGGCGGGTCTATGGCCCCGACCAGATGGCCCGCGCCGCCGAGATCGCCGCCCTGCGTCGTGTGGGCCTGAGCCTGGCCCAGGTGGGTCGGGTGCTGAAGGGCGACGCCTCCGGCCTGGAGCCGGCCCTGGCCGAGCATCAATCCGCCCTGGAGGCCCAGGCCCGCAGCCTGGCCGCCGCCGTCGATCAGGTCGCGGCCCTGCGCCGAGGCCTCACCGAGGGCCGCACCCCGGCCCTGGCCGAGCTCGCCCGCCTGGGCCGCCCGAGCGGCGTGCTCAGCTGCGCCATCGACCTGCCCTGGCCCTGGGGCGGCGAACGGTTCGAGGTCTGGGACCTGCCGGCGCTCACCTACCTCACCGGCCCCCTGGGCAGCGGCAAGACCCGGCTCGCCCGCGCCCTGGCCCAGGCCCTGCCGGGCGGACGCTTTGTGCCCATGGAGCGGATGTTGGACGCGGCCCGGCTCGACGCCGATCCAGCCCTGAAGGCCCGCGTCGAGGCCGCCGCCGCACGGCTGGTCGCCGATGGCGCGGAGGCCAGCGAGGCGCTCACCGCCCTGCTCTGCGAGCTGGAGGACGCCAGCACGACGCCCCTGGTCATCGACATGGTGGAACAGGGCCTGTCGGAGGCCACGCAGGAAGCCCTGGTCGCCCAGCTGCGTCGGCGCGGGCCCGCGGCCAGGCCGCTGATCCTGATGACCCGCTCCAACGCCGTCCTCGACCTGGCCGCGGTGGGCCCGGACGAGGCCATCCTCTACTGTCCCGCCAACCACAGCCCGCCGATCCGCGTGGCGGCTCACCCGGGCGCGCCGGGCTATGAGGCCCTGGCGTCCTGCCTGGCCCCACCAGAGGTCCGGGCGCGGACGGAAGGCATGATCACCATCCGCCCGCCCGCGGCTTGAGGCCTAGTTCTTCGCCGGGTGGCTGATCGACCAGACGTAGGACGACACCGCCTTCAGGTCGGCCGGCGAGAGGGTCGCCCCGCCCATGGGCGGCATCAGGCTGCGATAGCGCTTGGGCTCGGCCACGCCTTTGGCGATGATCGCGCTCAGGCCCTCCACCGATCCATCGCTCCAGGCCCAGGTCCCCGACGTCAGGTCGGGGCCCAGCGGCGAGCCCTTGGCGTCGGCGCCGTGGCAGCCGGCGCAGGTTCCGCCCGCCGCCTGGCCGCGATAGATGCGCTCGCCCAGGGCCACCTCGGCGGCGCTGGAGCCGGGCGGGACCGACACGCCGCCGGTCTCGACCGTCGTCGTCGGGGCCGCGGCCGGAGCCGCGATCACGGCCGCCTGGGGCTTCACCGGGCCGGCGCCGCCCTGCCAGGTCACGCGCCAGATCCGGCCCTTCACGTCGTCGGCGATGTAGAGCGCGCCATCCGGGCCGACGGTCAGGCCCATGGGCCGGTGCTCGGCCTTGCCGGGGTCCTTCTTGGCGCCCACGAAGCCGTCGGCGAACACCACCCAGTCGCCAGCGGACTTGCCGTCCTTCAGCGGCTGGAACACCACATTGTAGCCGGCCTGGGGCGCGGGCGCCCGGTTCCAGGAGCCATGGAAGGCGATGAAGGCGCCGCCGCGATAGGCGGCCGGGAATTGCTTGGCGGTGTAGATGGCGAGCGCATTGGGCGCCCAGTGGGCCGGGAAGGCCGCGACCGGCGGGTCCTTGTCGGCGCAGCGGCCCACAGCCTTGCCGCCGTCGCCGCCGTATTCCGGGGCCAGCACCAGCTTCACGCCGTCATGGTAGCAATAGGGCCAGCCGTAATCGCCGCCCTCCTTCAACTGCACCAGCACCTCGGACGGCAGCTCGGCGCCGGCGATCGGGTCGGGATATAGCTTGGGCCACAGGCCCGGCAGCTGGTCGCGACCGTGCTGGGTCGCAAAGACCCGGCCTTGCGCGTCATAGGCCAGGCCCTCGCCGTTGCGGTTGCCGGTGGCGTAGCGTTCCTTGGGTGAAAACACCTGGCCCAGCTTGTTGGCGTCATAGCGCCAGATGCCGGCCCGGGTCTCCAGCTCCGTACACGGGTCGTTCCCAGCCACGCCCGGCGCCCGGTCCTTGGCCTGGCAGGCGTTCGTGGCCGAGCCCATGTCGATGAACAGCTGGCCCTTCGGATCGATGACAAAGGGATGCATGGGGTGGTTGCCGCCGAGCGGCAGGCCGGAGACCACCACCTGCGGCTTGGCCTGCGGCGCAAACTCGCCGGCCTTCAGCGGATAGCGGACGATCCGGTCGTTCACCTCGGCATAGACGAAGCCCTTATAGACCCCGACGCCGGTGCCGCCCTTGGCGCCGTCGGCCTCGGTCTCGCCGAAGCGGGCGGTCTGGTCGGACACGCCGTCGCCATTGGTGTCCTTGACCGCCATCAGGAAGCCGCCCTCTGGCGACTTCGAGCCGGGATAGTAAGCCCCGCCCCAGGAGTTCGCGTAGATCGTCCCGTCCGGCGCCGCCGCGATGTGGCGCACATGGCCCAGATTGTCGGCGAACACCGTGGCGCAGAAGCCCGGCGGCAGGGCGAGCCCGCCATTGTCGCCTGCGCAGGCCGCGGCCTTTGCGTCAGTCTGGGCCTGGCCCTGGCCGCCCGCCCCGCAGGCGAGCAGGACGCCCGCGGCGCCGAGGACGAACAGGCTGGGGAAAACGGCTCTGCGAAGTAGGGACATCTGAAATAGCTCCGGAACGAATCCGGCCACGTTAGCGACGGCCGGGGCCCGGGCAAGCGCGGCGCTGACGCTGAACGACTCCCCGATTGTTCGCGACGCCTCACCCCATACTGACGTCATGGCCGGGCTTGTCCCGGCCACCCATGAACTCCGCTGCGGCCGAAGAAGCATAGCTTGGCCCGCAGCACCTTTTCCTGGTGATCAGGCGCGTATGGGTGGCCGGGACAAGCCCGGCCATGACGGTCCGTGGGGGAGCCGCCCCCCTTGCACTCTTTTGGGAGGAAGGGGGCCACGCCGCCTCACCCTTGACGGCCCCCACGGCAGGCCGCCCAACTGCGGCCAACCAATCAGGGAGAAGACGCCATGGCCGAGATCAAGCCCTTCGAGGTCCGCTGGACCGATGCCGAGGTCAATGCGGTGCTCGACCAGGTCCGCGCCTATCCCTGGCCGGTGGCCCCCGCCGTCGAGGACGGCTGGAACTATGGCTGCGACGCCACCTACCTGAAGAGCCTCTGCGATCACTGGACCGGTGGCTACGACTGGAAGGCCGCCGTCGCCGAGCTGAACCGCTTCCCGCAGTTCACGGTCCGGGTCGAGGACTTCGACCTGCACTTCCTGCACGTGGTCGGCGAGGCGGGCGGCAAGCGGCCCCTGCTGCTCACCCACGGCTGGCCCGGCTCGCACTACGAGTTCTGGGGCGCCATCGAAAAGCTCGCCTTCCCCACCCGCTTCGGCGGCAAGGCGGAGGACGCCTTCGACCTGGTGATCCCGTCCCTGCCCGGCTTCGGCTTCTCCTCCAAGCCCGCCCGCCCCATCGGCCAGCGCCTGACCGCGCGGCTGTTCAACACCCTGATGACGGACGTGCTGGGCTATGCCAGCTACGTCGCCCAGGGCGGCGACTGGGGCGGCCTCGTCACCTCCTGGCTGGGCTTCGACCACGGCAGTAGCGTCCGCGCCATCCACCTGAACATGATCGGCTTCCGCCCCTCCGGCCCGCCGCAATCCGACGCCGAGATCGCCTGGCTGACCAAGCAGGGCATGATGATGGACATGATGGGCGCCTATTTCCGGCTCCAGGCCTCCAAGCCCCAGTCCCTGGCCTGGCTCGGCGCGGGCAACCCGGTGGGTCAGGCCGCCTGGATCGCTGAACGGTTCCACGACTGGTCAGACCTGGGCGCCAAGTCCCTGGACGAGGCCCACCCCAAGGACCGCCTGCTGACCAACATCATGCTCTACGTGATGACCGGCAGCTTCACGACCGGCGCCTGGTACTATCGCGGCCTGCTCGAGGAGGGCGGCGTCAACCTGGACGGCAAGCGCTGCGAGACCCCAACCGCCTTCGCCAACTTCCCCGGCGAGCCGCTCTATTCCGCCCCGCCCCGGTCCTGGGCCGACCGGGCCTACAACATCGTGCGCTGGACCGAGATGCCCCGCGGCGGGCACTTCGCGGCCATGGAAGAACCGGACCTGTTCGTCGAGGACGTCCAGGCCTGGGGCCGCACCACCTGAAGACTCCACAAACGCGGGCCAGGGGCTAAACACGGAGCCATGGCCCGCTACGACTTCGCTTCCGACAACACCGCCCCTGCCGCGCCCGAGGCGATCGACGCCCTCATCAAGGCCAATACCGGCTTCACGCCCGGCTACGGCGCCGACGCCATCAGCCGCCGGGCGGCGGACCTGATCCGCGAGACCCTCGACGCCGACGCCGAGGTCCGGTTCGTGGCCTCCGGCACGGCGGCCAACTCGATCGCGCTGGCCACCCTGGTCCAGCCCTTCGAGGCCGTGCTGGCCCACGAGCACGCCCACATCGCCACCGACGAGACCGGCGCCCCGACCTTCTTCGGCCACGGCCTGGGCATCACCCGCCTGCCCGGCGCCTCGGGCCGCATCGACCCAGACAGCCTCACCGCGCCCCTGGCCGCCCGCGACCAGGCCCACTGGCAGTCGCCCGCCGCGCTCTCGATCACCAACGCCACCGAGTACGGCGCGGTCTATGCCGCCGACCACATCCAGGCCCTCACCGCCCCGGTGAAGGCCAAGGGCTATGGCGTCCACCTGGACGGCGCGCGGCTGGCCAACGCCGCCGCCTCCGGCTTCGACCTGAAGGGGATCAAGGACCTGGGCGTCGATATCCTGGTGTTCGGCGGGACCAAGGCCGGCATGACGCCCACCGAGGCCATCGTCCTGTTCGACAAGGCCCTGGCCCGCCGCTTCGACGCCCGCCTGAAACAGTCCGGCCAGCTGCCCTCCAAGGGCCGCTTCTACGCCGCCCCCTTCATCGGAATGCTGGAGGACGGCGCGATCCTGCGCCACGCCGCTCACGCCAACGAGATGGCCAAGCGCCTGGCCGCCAACCAGCCCTTCAAGGTCACCCACCCGGTGGAGGCCAACGCCGTCTTCGTCGACATGGACGATGAGACCCTCTCGCGCCTGCACGCCACCGGCTGGTTCGTCTACCGGTTCATCGACGGCTCGGTCCGCCTCATGTGCTCCTGGGCCACGACGCCCGAGGCGGTGGACGAGCTGGCGGCGGTGCTGCGGTCGCTGGGGTAGTCGCCGAGCCCCTACTCCGCCAGCCACCCCAATATCTCCGGCCACTGGCGCAGTGGCATGAAGTGACCCACGTCCGGGAACACCCGCGTCTCGGCCACCCTCCCGCCCATCCAGGCGACGACGCCCTCGGCGCTGGCCATGGGATCGTCCGCCCCATGCCAGACGCTGACCGGGGCGGTCAGGCCCGAAAGATCCAGGGTGGGGTTGCGCGCGGCGCACTTCACCTCATCGGCGATGCCGCGACTGGTCACCGCCAGGGACTCCACGATGTACTCGCAGATATAGCCCACCACGCCCGGGTGATCCGCCAGGTAGGCCGCATCTGACGGCGCCGAGGCCGCCGTGCGCACGAACCGCTCCACCTGCCGCGGACTGAGCTGGCGGCGCAGAAGCGCGAACATCAGGTCGGCCAGCCAGGAATTGCGCAGCAGCCGGCGGCGGAACAGCACCATCCGGTGCGCCCGGTCCGCCTCGGTCTCGGTCATCTGGCCGGACGGCCTCGCTGAGGCCAGCATCACCCGCGAGACGTCGCCGCCCAGCTGGGCCGCCGCGCAGAGCGCGAACGGCGCTCCGGCCATGAAACCCACCACCCTCAGGTCCCGGGCCCCCAGGCTGCGGACCAGAGCGGCCATGTCCGCGCCCACCGCCTCGAAGCTGAAGTCCGGATGCGGGTCACTGCGCCCCGCCCCCGGGCGCTCCGGACAAATCAGCCGCAGGCCCAGGTCCCGGGCCAGGCTGTCCGAGCCGCGCGGCAGCACGCTGCAGCCCAGTCCCTGGTGCACCACCAGGGCCGGCCGCCCGGCGGGGTCGCCGTACTCGCGCCAGGCCAGCCGCCGATCGCCGAGCTCGAAGAATTGCAGCGGCGGCGCGGCGGCCACCGCCCCGCCCTCAGTGGCGGTGATGGGCGGCTCGGCCGGCGCCTCGCCCAGGGCCCCCGCCAGCCCCGACAGCTCGGTCAGCGCCTTTACGAGGTCGCTCTGGCGGGCCAGGCCCACCTTGTCGAACACAGCCCTCAGCTGGTTGCGCACCGTATTGACGCTGACGCCCAGGGCGGACGCGGCCTCCTTCAGGCTCAAGCCGTCCTTCAGCCGCGCCGCCAGCCGCGTCTCGGCCGCGGTCAGGCCGAAACTGCGGCGCAGGTTGGTCCACAGCCGGTCGTTGGCGTCCACGGCTGGGAAGACCACCGCCAGGCGGGGCGCCGCGTCGGCGCACGCCATCACCCCGCTGCGCAGGGTGTCCGGCAGGGCCTCAAGCCGCATCACATAGGCGAAACAGGGAGTCTCGTCGGCGGCGGCGGTGAACTTGACGATGACCTGGTCGCCGCTCCCGGCGTCCAGCCGGCGCCGCGCCTGATCCAGGGCCTCGTGATTGACCGGGCTGAAATAGGTGGCGCCCCCGGCCGAGATGGCCCGCAAGCGCTGCTGGAAGACGGCCTCGCCGGCCAGGTTCCAGGCGCAAACCCCCCCACTGGCTGAGACCATCACGACGCCCAGGCCCGGCGGGTCCGGCTGGGGCGGCGGGGCGACGGCCACCGGCGCCGCGCCCGGATCGCCCAGGGCGTCGATCACCTGCTCCCAGCGCTCAGGCCGCGCCGCCACGGCCTGCAGCACGTCCAGCACCAGGGCCAGGTCAGCCCGGGCGGCGGGGTTCGTGATCGGGGCCTTGGGGGAAGGGCTCGGCACGCTGGTGACTCACGCCGCGGATCGCTTCGGGGACTGGAACCCTACACGATCCGCGGCGGTCTTCTGGTTCGCTTACTTCGCGACGAACTTCGCCAGGCGGCCCTGGATGATGTCCTCGGCCTCACGAACCATGCGGCTGATCAGGTCGGCGCAGGACGGGATGTCGTGGATCAGGCCCTGGATCTGGCCGGCCGACCAGATGCCAGCGTCGTTGTCGCCGACTTCATAGACGCTGCGACCGCGCACGCCGGCCACCAGTTCGCGGACGTCCTCGAACTTGGCGCCCTGGCGCTCCAGCGCGACGACCTGCTGGCTGACGGCGTTCCGCGCCACCCGGCTGGTGTTGTGCATGGTGCGGAAGATCAGGTCCGTGGAGCGCTCGTCATTGGCGACGATCTGTTCCTTGATGGCCTGGTGGATCGGGCTTTCCTTGGTGCACATGAAGCGGGTGCCCATGTTCACGCCCTCGGCGCCCAGCGCCAGAGCCGCGACCAGGCCGCGCGCGTCGCCAATGCCGCCCGAGGCGATCATCGGGATCTTGATCTTGTCGGCGGCGGCCGGGATCAGGATCAGGCCGGGGACGTCGTCCTCGCCCGGGTGGCCGGCGCATTCGAAGCCGTCGATGGAGATGGCGTCCACGCCCATGCGCTCGGCCGACAGGCCGTGGCGGACGCTCGTGCACTTATGGATGACGATGACGCCGTGCTTCTTGAACTCGTCGACGTGTTCCTGCGGCTTGTTGCCGGCGGTCTCGACGATCTTCACGCCGGAATCGATGATCGCCTGACGGTACTCGGCATAGGGCGGCGGGTTGATGGCCGGCAGGATGGTCAGGTTCACGCCGAACGGCTTGTCGGTCAGCTTGCGGCAGCGCGCGATCTCTTCGCGCAAGGCGTCCGGAGTCGGCTGGGTCAGGGCGGTGATGAAGCCCAGGCCGCCGGCGTTGGCCACCGCGGCCACCAGCTCGGCCCGACCGACCCACTGCATGCCCCCCTGCACGATGGGGTGTTCAACGCCCACCAGCTCCGTGAAACGCGTCTTCAACGCCATGACGTTCTCCCAAACGATTGTTTGGACCACACTGAACCGGGCGACGTGGGGTCACGCAAGGCCCGGCTTGGGTTCGGCTGCGTTTCCGTGCGCCTCCCCTCAGTTCGGTTGAGGTGAGACAAGGCGCCGCAGAGGCCTGTGGCGAAGCCTGATTTCATACCTCGTTAAGCCCGGCGGTAGAGCCTTCGTCCACCAATTGGAGGCGACCGTGACCGCGCAGGCCCAAGTCAAAGATGAGTTGCAGACGGGTGTCGCCCAGACCTTTGAGGTCCTGGCCTGGGAGATCGAGCTGGCCGGAGCGCGCTGTATTCACCTGGACAAGCTGATCGGCGAAATCCTCCCCGACATGCCCAATCCGCATCGTGAGCAGCTGCTCGAAAGCCTGCACACGGTCGACCTGCTGGCCCAGCACCTGACCAATCTCTCGGCCTTCGCCCGTCATATGGGCGAAAGCACCCCAGCGGACATGAGCGTCACCGTCCAAGGCGCCATCGGCGACATCACCTTGGGCGCCCTGGCGGATCGGATGTTCACCGCCCTGGGCGGCGAGGAGCCGGAAGAGAACGACCACGAAGCTGGCGACCTGGACCTGTTCTGAGCCCGGATCGAGACCCAGATGCAATTCGACACCAAAGGCCAGAGGCTCCTCGTCGCGGACGGTGACCGCGCCGTTCTCGAGATGCTGCAGATCCGCCTCGACGTCGCGGGCTATGCGGTCCACATCGCCCGCACCGGCCCGGCCGCCTTGGAGGCCATCAAGACCTTCCGTCCCGCCGCGGTGGTGCTGGACCTGAACCTGCCGGAAATGAACGGCTTGGAGGTGCTGCGCGCCCTCAATCCCCAGGGCGGCAAGCTGTCCATGCCGATCCTGCTGATCGGCCGCAAGCTGGCCATTGAGGACGTGAGAACCGCCGTGGGCCTGGGCGCCCGCGACGCCCTGGCCAAGCCGTTCAGCGGCGCCGACTTCCTCGAGCGTGTCGCCCGCCTGCTGCGCAAGCCGGCGATGGCCGCCTGACCGGAGCCTACTGCAGGCCGCTGCGGCCGATGGCGTAGAAGCGCTCGGCGCGCTGGGTCTTCAGGGCCTTGGCGTCCATCTTCTCCAGGCCCGCGAGCTCCTGTTCGACCGCGTCGCCCACCGCCTGGATGGCGGCTTCCGGGTCCGAATGCGCCCCGCCCGCCGGCTCGGCCACGATCCGGTCGACGATCTTCATGCCGATCAGGTCCTGGGCGGTGATCTTCATCGCCTTGGCGGCTTCCTCGGCGGTGCGCGCGCCGCGCCACAGGATCGAGTTCGCCCCCTCGGGCGGGATCACCGAATAGATGGCGTGCTCCAGGATCAGCACCCGGTTGCCGCAGGCGATGCCCAGCGCGCCGCCGGAGCCGCCCTCGCCGGTCACCACCGCGACCATCGGGACCTCAAGCATCAGGCACTTCTCGGTCGCCCGCGCGATGGCCTCGGCCACGCCGCGTTCTTCCGAACCGATGCCCGGATAGGCCGCCGGGGTGTCGACGAAGCTGATCACCGGCAGCTTGAACCGCTCGGCCATCTCCATCAGGCGCACCGCCTTGCGGTAGCCCTCAGGCCGGCCATAGCCGAAATTGTGCTTCACGCGGGTGACGGTGTCGCGGCCCTTCTCATGGCCCATCACCACCACCGGCTGGCCACGGAACCGGCCCAGCCCGCCCAGGATCGCCTGGTCGTCGCCGAACTTGCGGTCGCCGCGCAGTTCCACGAACTCCTCGATCAGCCCGCCGCAATAGTCGACGAAGTGGGGACGGTCGGGATGGCGCGCCACTTGAGTCTTCTGCCAGGCGTCCAGGTGCGCATAGGCCTCCTGGCGCATCTCCTTGGCGCGGGCGCGCAGGGCCTCGATCTCACTGTCCAGGCTTCCGGACCCAGTGGTCTCGGACAGTTTGGAGAGTTCCTCGATCTTGGCTTCGAGATCGGCGATCGGGCGCTCGAACTCGAGATAATGCGCGGCCATGCCTGAGACTTTTTCCGTGGTCGGGAGGGCGGAAACTAGGCGTGTTGGCCCCGCCTCACAAGCCCCGCGACCGGCACGGCGCTGCAACCCCTCAGGCTTGGCGACGTTTCGTTGGCGGAGGCGGAACGGCCGGTCACGGCTGACTCCCCGCCCCAGACGCTTGCGCGGCTCCGGACGGGAGCGCCGCGCCGTTTGCCCCATGGAGACGATGATGAAAGCCTTGAAGATCGCCCTGGTCGCGACGGTCGCCCTCAGTGCGGCGGCCCCGGCCCTCGCCCAATACCGGCCAACCGCCCAGTACCAGCAGGACTATCGCGAGTATCAGCGCGACCGTGCGGACTATGACCGGGCCCGCGCCGACTACGAGACCCGCCGGGACCGCTGGGAGCGCGACCGCGCGGCCTATGACGCCCGCTGGGGCTATGGCGCCTACGCCCGCCGCTATCCCGCGCCGGTGTGGGACACCGCCTATTGGGACGCCAACGGCTATGGCCGTGACACCGCCTATACCGGCGCCTATGTCGATCCCTGCCGCCAGCAGTCTAACAACAAGACCGTGGCCGGCGGCCTGATCGGCGCCCTGGCCGGCGCGGCCCTGGGCTCCAACGTGGCCGCGAAGAACGCCCGCACCGAGGGCGCGGTCCTGGGCGCCGTGGTCGGCGGCGCGATCGGCGCCAATGTCGGCAAGGCCGCGGGCAAGGCCCGCTGCGACCAGGCCGGCTACTACTACAACTACGCCGACACCGTACCGTACCGCGAGAGCCGCTACGCCCGCTCCGGCGACTACGACTATCGCTACTATTCCCGAAGCCGCTGCCGTCTGGCCCCCGCCCCCGTCGACGCCACCGGCGACGTCCGCTACGTCCGCGTCTGCCCGGACGGCCAGGGCCGGTATCGGATCACGGGGTAACCCCCCAACACGTCATCCTCCGGTCGCCGGAACGGCGATCCGGGGGACCCATTCGGCGGGTCCAGGTCTGAACCTCAGCTTGGGTCCCCCGGATCCTTGCTGGCGCAAGGCCCGGAGGATGACGGGCCTGGACTATTTCCGCCCCAGCGGATGCTTGGTCGCCACCACCTCGGTCAGCCGATCTGACGCCACGTGGGTGTAGATCTGGGTCGTGGCGATATCGGCGTGGCCCAGCAGCTTCTGCACCACGCGCAGGTCGGCGCCGCCCTCCAGCAGGTGGGTCGCGAAGGCGTGCCGCAGGACGTGCGGGCTGACCCGCGCCGGATCGATCCCGGCGTCGGCCGCGGCCTCGTCCAGCAGTTGGGCGAAGCGGCGGGGGGTCAGGCGCCCGGCCTTGCCCCGTGACGGGAACAGCCAGGGATTGGCCTTGTCGCCCTTGGGCAGGAAGTCCTTGCGCACCTCCAGCCAGGCCTTCACCGCCGCCCGCGCCTGGGCGTTCAGGGGCGCCAGCCGATCCTTGCCGCCCTTGCCGGTGACGATCAGATAGGCCGGGTCCCGCGCCAGGGCCGCCAGCGGCAGGGCGGTCAGTTCCGAGATCCGCAGGCCCGAGGCGTAGATCAGCTCGACCATGCAGGCGAGCCTGATCCCCTCCCCGCCGTCACGGGCGCCGGCGGCGGCGATCAGCCGGTCCACCTCCTCGCGGGACAGCACCTTGGGCAGGGGCCGGCCTTTGCGGGGCGCCTCGACCCGGCGGCTGGGGTCATCATTGCGCCAGGCCTCGCCCAGCACGAACCGATAGAACTGCCGCACCGAGGCCCTGCGCCTGGCCGCCGTGGCCGGCGACAGGCCGCGCGCGCCCAACTCGGCGAAATAGGCCTCGATGTCCTCGGCCGTAGCGGATCCAAAGTCGCGTCCCATCCCAGCCAGGAAGCCCGAGGCGTCGGCCAGGTCCTTGCCGTAGGCGGTCAGGGTGTTGCGGGCGGCGGCGCGCTCCGCCGCCATCATCTCCAGAAAGGCCTCGACCCAGCCCGAACTCATCTCTGGGCCAAGAGGCCTTCAAGGGCGAAGGCGCGGGCGTCGGTCTCCAGGCCCGCGGCCTTCAACGCCCGGATCACCCGCACCCGGTCGCCGGGCGCCGGCCCCGCGGGACCCGCATCCGCAGCGATCCACAGGGCCAGCAGCGCCGCTTCTCCCGGCCGACCCGCCGCAGATTCCAGCGCGAACAACCGCGCCGCCGCCGCCTTGGCCTCGGCGGTGAAGCCCGCCAGCTGACCCAGGGCCTGGTCGCTCATCGGCGCGCCCAAGCCCGCAAGCGACAGGGCCGCCGCCTGGGCGCGGGCGCGGGCCTTGCCGCCCTCGCCCGCGCCGCGGTCGATCAGCCGGTCCAGGGCCCGCGCC
>CAZXVO010000115.1:0-333 GCA_964643835.1 uncultured Phenylobacterium sp.
CCTTGGCCGGGCGCGGCCTGGAACGCGCCAGCGCCGACTATATGGGCATGCTGGCCACGGTCATGAACGCCCTGGCCCTGCAAGGCGCTCTGGAAAAAGTCGGAGTCGACACGCGCGTTCAGTCGGCCATTCCGATGGATGCGGTCTGCGAGCCCTACATCCGCCGCCGCGCGCTGCGGCACCTGGAAAAGGGCAGGGTGGTGATCTTCGCCGCCGGCCTGGGCGAGCCCTATTTCACCACCGACACCCCGGCCGCCCTGCGCGCGGCCGAAATGGGCTGCGACGCCCTGTTCAAGGGCACCAGCGTGGACGGCGTCTATACCGCCGCCCCCA
>CAZXVO010000115.1:343-13080 GCA_964643835.1 uncultured Phenylobacterium sp.
GGCCAAGGACCTGCGGGTCTTGGACGCCTCGGCCATCGCGCTGATGCGCGACAACAACGTCCCGATCGTGGTGTTCTCGATCCGCGAGCGGGGCAACTTCATGAAGGTGCTGCAGGGCCAGGGCGTCTTTACGACGATCAACTGATCCCGAACCTGAATTGCCGCGGCGGAAGCGGTGCCGTTATAAGGACTTGGCGGCCTTTTCTCAAAGAAGGCCCCTGAAGCGAGGAGACCGACATGGCAGCTGCTGAAAAGCCGGTGCTGGCGAAGTACCGGGACCGAATGGACAAGGCCGTCGCCGCCCTGAAGGAAGAGTTCGGCACCCTGCGCACCGGCCGCGCCTCGGCCGGCCTGCTCGACCAGGTCATGGTCGAGGCCTACGGCTCCATGGTGCCGATCAGCCAGGTGGGCAGCGTGAGCGTGCCCGAGCCGCGCTCGCTGAGCGTCAGTGTCTGGGACCGCGCCGTTGTGGTCTCGGTGGAAAAGGCGATCCGCTCCTCGGGCCTGGGCCTGAACCCGGTCGTCGAAGGCCAGAACCTGCGCATCCCGATCCCGCCGCTGACCGAGGAACGCCGCAAGGACCTCGCCAAGCTGGCCGGCAAGTACGCCGAGCAACAGAAGATCGCCGTGCGCAATGTCCGTCGCGACGCCAATGACGACCTGAAGAAGGCCGAAAAGGATGGCGTCATCACCCAGGACGAACAGAAGCGCATGGAAGGCGAGATCCAGAAGTTCACGGACGAGGCGATCAAGCGCGTGGACGACGCCTTGAAAACCAAAGAGCAAGAGATCATGCAGGTATAGTCGGCCGTCCCGCCGTCGGAGATCACCATGGCCGCCGCCCCTCCCGAGCCGCCCGCTGCGCCGCTGCATGTGGCGATCGTCATGGACGGCAATGGTCGCTGGGCCAAGCGCCGGGGCCTGCCGCGCACCCTTGGCCACCGGGCCGGGGTCGAGGCGCTTAAGCGCACCGTCGCCGCTGCGCCGGCCCTGGGGATCAAGTGGCTGACCGTGTTCGGGTTTTCCACGGAGAACTGGAGCCGTCCGGCGGCTGAGGTCGCCGAGCTGATGGCTCTGCCCAAGCGCTACTTCGACAGTGACCTGACCCGCCTGGAACGGGAAGGGGTGCGGGTGCGCTGCTGGGGCCGCCGCGAGGGCCTGTCGCCCGAGCTGGTCAAGATGCTCGACGAGGCCGAGGCGCGCACCGCGCACAACGACACCTTCTTCCTGCAGATCGCGTTCAACTATGGCGGTCAGGCTGACATCGTCGACGCCGCCCGCGCCTTCGCCGCTGAGGTGGCAGCCGGGCGGGCGGGCCCCGCGGACCTCGACGAGGCGATGTTCGCCCGCCACCTGTCCAGCCGCGACGCCCCGCCCACCGACCTGATCATCCGTCCCTCCGGCGAGCAGCGGCTGTCGAACTTCCTGTTGTGGGAAGCCGCCTATGCCGAGTTCGTGTTCCAGGATGTGCTGTGGCCGGACTTCAGCGTCGACCACCTGAAGGCGGCGCTTGAAGAGTTCAGCCGGCGTGACCGGCGCTATGGCGGCACGCCCGCGGACGGTGTCCTTGCCGCAGGCTAGGCGTTTCGACTGGTCCAACCTGGGGATCCGGGTCGCGTCCGCGACCTTGCTGATCCCGTCGGTGCTGGCCGCGGTGATGTTCGGCGGCTGGGCCTTCCTGACCCTGATCGCCGTCGCCGTGGCCTTGCTGGCCATCGAGTGGGGCGCCATGAGCGCGCCCAAGGCGCCGGTGCGGGTCTCCGCGGCCGTGTGCGCCGCCGTGCTGGTAGGCGTCTTCCTCGCCCACCGGGACCACATGTGGCTGGCCTGGGGCGGCATGATTGTCGGCGGTATGGCTGCGGCCCTGGTGGCGCGCGGGGTGGCCGAGCGGCCGGCCGATGCCGCCTATGGCGTGGTCTACATCGCGGTCGCCTGCATCTGCCTGGTCTGGCTGCGGTCCATGCCTCAGGGGCGCTACTGGACCATCATGCTGTTCCTGATCACCTGGTCGGCGGACATCGCGGCCTATGCGGTGGGCAATCTGCTCAAGGGGCCGAAGCTGTGGCCCCGCTTCTCGCCGAACAAGACCTGGTCCGGCTTCATCGGCGGCCTTGTCGCCTCCATGGGCGTCGGGACCCTGATGGCCTCCCTGCCGATGTTCACTCTAAACCTGGCCGCGGCGGCCGCGGTGGGGCTGGTGGGCGGCCTGGCCACCATGGCCGGGGACCTCTGGGAATCCATGCTGAAGCGGCGGTTCGGGGTGAAGGACTCCGGCGACCTGATCCCGGGGCATGGCGGCCTGCTCGACCGTGTCGACGGGCTGCTGTTCGCCGTGGTGGTGATCGCCGGGGCGCGGCTGGTGAATCATCTGGGATGGGGCCATTGAACCTTCCACGTCGCGTCAGCATCCTGGGCTCCACGGGCTCGGTGGGCGTCTCCACCCTCGACCTGTTTGAGAAGTCCGGTACGCCGGTGGAGATCGTGGCCTTGACCGCGGGCCGCAATGTCGCGCGGCTGGCTGAACAGGCCCGCCGCTGGCGCCCGAAACTGGCGGTGATCGAGAACGAGGCCGGCCTGGCTGAACTGCGCGAGCGGCTCGCCGGCACAGGCATCGAGACCGCCGCCGGGTCGGGGGCCGTCGCGGACGCCGCCGCCGAGAGCGCCCAATGGGTCATGTCGTCCATCGTCGGCTTCGCGGGCCTCGCGCCCACCTTGCGGGCGGTGAAGGGCGGGGCGGTCGTCGCCCTGGCCAACAAGGAGAGCCTGGTCTGCGCCGGCCCGACCCTGCTGCGGATGGCGCGGCTGGCCGGCGGGGCGGTGATCCCGGTGGATTCCGAGCACTCGGCGATCTTCCAGGTGCTGGACCCGTCCTGCGCCCAGCATGTGTCGCGGCTGATCCTGACCGCCTCGGGCGGGCCGTTCCGGACCTGGAGCCGCGAACAGATGGCCCACGCCACGCCGGAACAGGCCGTCGCCCATCCCAATTGGAGCATGGGCAAGAAGATCTCGGTCGATTCCGCGACCATGATGAACAAGGGCCTCGAAATGATTGAGGCGGCCTACCTGTTCTCCATGCCGGCTGAGCGGGTGGACGCCCTTATCCATCCGCAGTCGATCATTCATAGCCTGGTGGAATACGCTGACGGCTCGACCCTGGCCCAGCTGGGCGCGCCGGACATGCGCACGCCCATCGCCTGCGCCTATGCCTGGCCGGACCGTCTGCCCTGGCCTGCGCCCAAGCTGGACCTGGCAAAGTGTGGCGCCCTGACCTTCGAAGAGCCGGATTATGACCTCTTTCCAGCGCTCAAGGTCGCCAAGGCGGCCCTTGCGGCGGGCGGCGCAGCGCCAGCGGTGATGAACGCGGCCAACGAGGTCGCCGTGGCTGCGTTTCTTGACCGTAAGATCGGCTTTCTCGATATTGCCGCAATCGTGGCCGAAACCCTCGAACGGGTTGAGGCGAGGGGCCTCGCTGAGGAGTCGGACGGCGATGCTCTGGAGACCGCGCGGCGGAATGATGCGACGGCCCGGCGCGTGGCGGACGAGGTCGTCTTGGGCCGCGCCGCGGTCAGGACCTAGGGAGTAGCCCGACCATGCTCGACTTCATCGCGGCTGCGCCGATCTACATCATCCCGTTCCTGCTGGTGCTGACCTTGGTGGTCACGGTGCACGAGCTTGGCCACTTCCTGGCCGCCAAGGCCTGTGGCGTGGCTATCGACCGGTTCGCCATCGGCTTTGGCCGCGCGATCTTCTCCTGGAAGGACAAGTCCGGCGTCGAATGGCGCGTCGGCTGGATCCCGCTGGGCGGTTATGTGCGCTTCTCGGGCGATGAGAACGCCTCCAGCGTGCCGGACAAGGAAGACCTCGACAGCCTGCGCAAGGACATCATCCTGCGTGAGGGCGTCGGCGCCGAGAAGCGGTACTTCCACTTCAAGCCCCTGTGGCAGCGCGCCGTCGTCGTGGCGGCGGGGCCGTTCGCCAACTTCGCGCTCTCCATCACCCTGTTCGCGGTCCTGCTGTTCAGCCTGGGCCAATACGTCATCCCGCCGCGGATCGCCGTGGTCAGCCCCGGCGGTGCGGCCGAGCAGGCCGGCTTCAAGCCCGGCGACCTGATCCTGAGCGCCGAGGGCAAAAAGGTCGTCGACTTCCGCGACCTGGCCGCCGTCGCCCAGCTGCGGGTGAACCTGCCTACCCAATTCGAAGTTCAACGCGGCGCCGAGCGCCTGCAGATCACCGCCACCTCCGAGTGGAAGCTGCGCCCGGATCCGTTCGGCGAGATGCGCCGCCAGGGCACCTTTGGCCTGCAGCCGGTGAGCCAGGCCGAGCGCGTCACCTATGGGCCTATCGAGGCGGTGGGCCTGGGCGTGAAGAAAACGGGCGAGATCATCTCGACCACGGTCTTCTATATCGGCCGCATGGTGACCGGTCAGGTCGCCGCCGATCAGCTCAGCGGCCCCTTGGGAATCGCCCGCTTGTCGGGGGAGGTGGCCAAAAGCTCCACCGCCGGCGCGCCGGACTTTGGAACCATGCTGCTGGGCGGCGCCATCGGCCTGTTGCAACTGGCCGCGGCCATCTCGGTGGGCGTCGGGTTCATGAACCTGTTGCCGGTTCCCGTGCTCGACGGGGGCCATCTGCTCTTCTACGCCTACGAGGCGCTCGCCCGCCGCCCTCTTGCCGCCAAGGTTCAGGCGGCAGGGTATCGCGTGGGCCTTGCGCTGGTGCTCGGATTGATGTTGTTCGCGACGTGGAACGATCTGCAGCAGCAGCAAGTGTTCAAAATCCTCGGCGGTCTCTTCTCCTGACCCGCCCCTTTCCGTTGACGGCTGACACGATGCAAAGACCCCGCGCCCGACGCGCCGCGCTCGCCTCCGGCCTCGCCCTCATGATGGGGTCGACGGCCCTGATCACGCCGGCGATCGCTCTGGCGCAAGCCTCCGCCCAGGAAGGCGCCGTTCAGCGCATCATCGTGGTGGGCAATGAGCGGATCGAGCAGTCGACGATCCTGTCCTACCTGCCGATCCAGCCGGGCGACACCATCGGTCCGGCCAAGATCGACCTGGCGCTGAAGGCCCTGTTCCGCACGGACCTGTTCTCCGACGTGAAGATCGCCCTGGCCAATGGCGACCTGACCATCACGGTCGTCGAGAACCCGATCATCAACAAGGTGGTGTTCGAGGGGAACGCCGGCCTGAAGGAAGACAAGCTGCGTGACGAGGTGACCGTGCGGCCGCGCGGCATCTTCACCAAGTCCAAGGTGCAGACCGACGTTCAGCGCATCATCGAGCTCTATCGCCGTTCGGGCCGCATCTCGGCGATGGTCTCGCCGAAGATCGTCGAGCTGCCGCAGAAGCGCGTCGACCTGATCTTCGAGATCAACGAAGGCCCCAAGAGCGGCGTCCTGCGGGTCAACTTCCTGGGCAACAAGGAATTCTCGGACAACGACCTGCGCGACGTGGTCGTCACCGAGCAGACCAGCCTGCTGAAGTTTTTCTCGAACAACGCCAACTACGATCCGGACCGGCTGGAGTACGACAAGGAGCAGCTGCGCAAGCACTATCGCAACCGCGGTTTCTACGACTTCCGGGTCATCTCGGCCGAGGCCGAGCTGGCGCCCGACAAGAACGGCTTCGTCATCACCTTCACGGTGCACGAAGGCCCGCAGAACAAGTTTGGCAAGGTCGACGTCGAAACCCAGCTGAAGAAGCTGGACAAGGATCTGCTGCGCGCCCTGGTGCCGATCCGGGCGGGCGACATCTACGAAGACGAGCGGATCGAGAACGCCACCGACACCCTGACCTTCGCCGCCGGCGCGGCGGGCTTCGCCTCGGTGGACGTGCGGCCGCGCTACACGGCCAACCGCGAGACCAAGACCGTCGATGTCACCTTCGAGGTCAACGAAGGTCCGCGCGTCTATGTCGAGCGCATCGACATCGTCGGCAACACCCAGACCCTGGACTATGTGATCCGCCGGGAAATGAACCTGGTGGAGGGCGACGCCTATAACCGCGCCCTGGTCGACCGGTCGAAGAACAGCATCCGCGCCCTTGGCTTCTTCAAGGACGTGGACATCAAGGAAATCCCCACCGCCCAGCCGGATCGCACGACCCTGCAGGTGAAGGTCGAGGAACAGCCCACCGGCGAACTGTCGTTCAGCGCCGGCTATTCCTCGGTTGACCAGCTGGTGCTGGACCTGGGCGTCACCCAGCGCAACTTCCGTGGCCGTGGCCAGGACGTCCGCGCCCGGGTTTCGGTCGGCTCCCTGCGCCAACAGGTGGACCTGTCGTTCACCGAGCCGCGGTTCCTAGGCCGCAACCTGCGCGCCGGCATCGACATCTATTCCTACAAGTACGACTTCTCCGACTATTCGGCCTACAAGTCGGAAAGCTACGGGATGAATCTGCGCGCCGGCTTCCCGCTGACGCTGAACTCGTCCATGTCCACCCGCTACGTCCTGCGCAGCGACACCGTCGACATCGACGACTCCTACTGCGATCCGACCCAGCCGCTGGTGTCCCTGTCGCTGTGCGCCCAGCGCGGCAGCTATGTGACCTCGCTGATCGGCTACGGCCTGCGCCTGGACCGCCGGAACGACCCGATCCGTCCGACCCGCGGCTTCTACACCGCCATCAACCAGGACCTCGCGGGCCTGGGCGGTGATGTGAACTATCTGAAGACCGAGGTCGAAGGCGGCTGGTACCACGGGTTCAACAAGGACTTCGTGCTGCAGGTCACCGGTCAGGCCGGCTATGTCTCCGGCTGGAACGGCGACACGGTCCGGATCAACGATCGCTTCTACAAGGGCGGCAACAGCTTCCGCGGCTTCGAGACCGCCGGCATCGGCCCGCGTGACACGAACTTCAACCGCTCCGACGCCCTGGGGGCCAAGGCCTATGCGGTCGGCTCGCTGGAACTGTCGGTCCCGACCTTCCTGCCCGAACAGTACGGCATCAAGGCCGCGCTGTTCACCGACTTCGGCACCGCCGGCCTGCTGGACGATAAGGACAAGCTCAACGCGTCCGGCACGATCGATCCGCTGATCTATGACGACCTCGCCCTGCGGGCCTCTGCGGGTCTCTCGGTGTTCTGGCGCTCGCCCATGGGGCCGATCCGCTTCGACTTCAGCCAAGTTTTGGCCAAAGAAGCCTACGACAAGACCGAAACCTTCCGGTTCTCCACTTCAACGAAGTTCTGATCTCATGACACTGAAGACCCTCGTCGCGATGACCGCCGTCGCCGCCGCGCTCGCGACCTCCACCCAGGCTCTGGCCCAGGCGGCGCCCGCCGCTCCGGCCCCGATCGCCCAGGGGCCCTCTATTCCGGGCATCTGCGTGATGTCGCTGGACGCCGCCATCGGCTCCTCGACCGTCGGCAAGTACGTCCAGACCCGCCTTGGCCAGATCAGCACTCAGGTGCAATCGGAAGTGAACGGCGAGCAGACCCAGATCGCCAACGACGCCAAGGCGATCGACGCCAAGCGCGCCACCCTGGATCAGGCCACCTTTGACAAGCAGTCGGCCGACATCCAGCTGCGCGCCAACGCCCTGAACCGCAAGGCTCAGCTGCGCGAACGCGAGCTGCAAGCCACCCAGCAAAAGGCTCTGGGCCGCATCGCCCAGGAACTGGACCCGGTCGTCCGCGCCGCCTACCAGCAGGCCAAGTGCAGCATCCTGATCTCGCGCGACGCCGTGATCGTGGCGCCGAACCCGTCGATGGACATCACCCCGGCGGTGATCACCGGCCTGAACGCCAAGATCACCCAGTTCACCTTCGACCGGGAACGTCTGGACCAGCCGGCTCCCGCCGCCCAGACTAAGTAAGACGACTCGCGGCTGCGCGGGTCACGCCGCATAACGGTATCCATGCCTGATCCGCGCTTCTTCCAGGACTTGGGCCCTGTGGCCCTGTCCGACCTCGCTCAGTTGACCGGCGCCACGCTTCCCCCGGAAGCGGGCGCCGTTCGCGTCAGTCGCGTCGCCACCCTGGCCCGCGCCGACCGCGACAGCATCACCTTCGTCACCGACAAGCGGTATCTCGCGGACCTCGCGCATACGCCGGCAGCGGCGGTGTTCGTGTCCGCGCAGCATGCCGCGTCGGTTCCCGAGGGCTGCATCGCCCTGGTGACCCGGACGCCGCAGGCGGCCTACGCCATGGCGGCCGAACGTCTGCACCGGCCACGACTGCATGTGGGGACCGAGGCGATCTCGCCAGAGGCGGTGCTGGAAGACGACGTCCGCCTGGGGCCAGGCGTGGTGATCGGGCCGGGCGCCCGCATCGGCCGCGGCACGGTGATCTGCGCCAACGCCGTGATCGGGCCTGGTGTCGCCATCGGCCGAGACAGCTTTGTCGGCTCCAACGCCAGCATCGCCTTCGCCCTGATCGGGGACCGCGTGAAGATCCTGTCGAACGCTGTGATCGGTGAGCAGGGGTTCGGCGCGACGGGCGGCCCCAAGGGGGTGATCGATATTCCCCAGCTCGGCCGCGTGATCCTGCAGGACGGCGTCACTGTCGGCGCCAACACCTGCATCGATCGCGGCGCCTATGACGACACCGTGGTGGGGGAGAACACCAAGATCGACAACCTGGTCCAGATCGCCCACAACGTCCGCATCGGCCGCAATTGCGTCATGGCCGCGCATACCGGGATCTCCGGAAGTGTGGTCATCGGCGACGGATCGGCCTTCGGCGGCCGGGCCGGCCTGAAGGATCACTTGGTGATCGGCGAGGGGGTGCAGATCGCCGCCGGCGCCGGGGTGCTGCGGGATGTGCCAGCCGGCGAGACCTGGGGCGGCTTTCCGGCCCAGCCGATCAGACAATGGATGCGGGAGGTCGCCTGGCTTGGCCGGGCCTCATCGCAGCGCCGCGAGGGGACGGATAAATGAGCCAGACGACCACGGCGGCGAGCGCCATCGACATCGCCGAGATCATCTCGCGGATTCCGCACCGCTATCCGTTCCTGCTGGTGGACCGGGCCGAGGACTTCGTGGCCAACGAGTCCATCGTCGGCATCAAGTGCGTGACCTTCAACGAGCCCTTCTTCCAGGGCCATTTCCCCGACTATCCGGTCATGCCCGGCGTGCTGATCGTCGAGGCCATGGCGCAGACCGGTGCTGTGCTGATGTCCAAGACCCTTGAGGTCGATCCGCGCGGCAAGACTATCCTGTTCGCCTCGGTGGACAACTGCCGCTTCCGGGCGCCTGTGCGGCCGGGCGACGTGCTGCGAATGAACGTCCGTGTGGTGAAGTCGCGCGGCGGCCTGTTCAAGTTCGCGGGCCAGGCGATGGTGGGCGACAAGGTCGCCGCCGAAGCCGAGTTCGCCGCCATGCTGGTGGAGACCCCCGCGTCATGAGCATCGAGATCCATTCCACCGCCATCGTCGAGGCCGGCGCCGAGCTGGCTGACGGCGTCAGCATCGGCCCGTTCTGCACCGTCGGCGCCAACGTCAAGCTGGGTCCCAACTGCAAGCTGGTCTCCCACGTTGTCGTGGCCGGCCATACGGAGCTGGGCGCCGATAATACCGTCTATCCCTTCGCCATGCTGGGCGGTCCGCCGCAGCATACCGCCTACAAGGGCGAGGCCACCCGGCTGGTGATCGGCGACCGCAACACCATCCGCGAACACGCGACCATGAACATCGGCACCGTCGGCGGCGGTGGCCTGACCCAGGTCGGCTCCGATGGCCTCTACATGATCGAAAGCCATGTGGGGCATGACTGCATCGTCGGCGACAGCGTGATCCTCACCAAGCAGGCGACGCTGGGCGGGCATTGCGAGGTCGGCGATTTCGTCATCGTCGGCGGGTTGGCCGCCGTGCACCAGCGCACCCGGGTCGGCCGTCACGCCATGATCGGCGGACTTGCCGCTGTCGTGAAGGACGTGATCCCCTACGGCTCGGTGTGGGGCAACCACGCGCACCTGGAAGGCCTCAACCTGCTGGGCCTGAAGCGCCGTGGCTTCAGTCGCGAGACGATTAACACCATGCGCGCCGCCTACCGCCTGCTGTTCGCCGACGAAGGCACCTTCCAGGAGCGTCTTGAAGACACCGTGGAAACCTATGCCGGCTGCCCTGAGGTGGTGGAGATCATCGACTTCATCCGCGCCGACGGCTCACGCCCGCTCTGCCTGCCGGAGCGGGAGCTCTAGGACGCCATCATGCGCAAGCTCGGTCTGATCGCCGGCGGCGGCGCCCTGCCGGTGGAGATCGCCAACCATTGCGCCGAGGTTGGCCGGCCCCTGTTCGTGGTGCGCCTGCGGGGCTTTGCGGGGCCGGAGCTCGACGAGTTTCCCGGCGCCGAGGTGGGCTTGGCCGAAGTCGGCAAGTGCATCAAGGTGCTGAAGCAGGCCGGCTGCGAGGCCGTTTGCCTGGTGGGCAATGTCAGCCGCCCGGACTTCAAGGCGCTGAAGCCCGACCTGCGCGGCATGGCCATTCTGCCCGGCGTGATCAAGGCGGCCAAGCACGGCGACGACGCCCTGCTGCGCGTGGTCCTGGACGAGTTCGCCAAGGAAGGCTTCATCATCGAGGGCGCCCACGAGGCCAACGGCTCCCTGACCCTGGGAATCGGACCGCTCGGCAAGGTCTCGCCGAAAGCTGAGCATAAGCTCGATATTGACCGCGCCCTGATGGTGGCCCGCGAGATCGGCAAGCTGGACATCGGCCAGGGCGCGATTGTCTGTGACGGCCTGGTGCTGGCGGTAGAGGCCCAGGAGGGCACCGACGCCATGCTGCGACGGGTGGCGCACGACATCCCGACAGCCATTCGCGGCCAGCCCGGCGCCTATAAGGGCGTGCTCGCCAAGGCGCCCAAGCCGATCCAGGAGACCAAGATCGACATGCCGACCATCGGCGTCGCCACCATCCAGCGCGCCGCGGCCGCGGGTCTGGCCGGCGTGGTCGGGGAAGCGGGTCGTCTGCTGGTTCTGGACCGCGACCAGGTGATCGCGCTCGCCGACGAACTTGGCCTGTTTGTGTTCGGGGTCGAGGCGCCGTGAGCCGGCCCCTGACCGTGATGCTGGTGGCCGCAGAGGCTTCCGGCGATGACCGCGGCGCCAGCCTGGCCAAGGCCCTGCGCCGCCGCTTAGGCGATCAGGTGCGGTTCGTGGGCGTCGGCGGCTCCAAGATGGCGGCCGAGGGTGTCGAGAGCCCCTTCGACATCGCCGAGATCTCGATCCTCGGCCTGCTGGAAGGCCTGATGGCCTATCCGAAGATCCTGGCCCGCGTCGCCGAGACCGCCGAGCTGGCGGCCCGCGAGAAGCCCGATGTGGCCGTACTGATCGACAGCTGGGGCTTCACCCTGCGTGTCGCCGATCGTCTGCGGAAGCTCGATCCCAAGCTGCCGCTGGTGAAGTATGTCGGCCCTCAGGTCTGGGCGACGCGGCCAGGCCGGGCCAAGACCCTGGCCGGCAAGGTCGACCACCTGCTGACCATCCATTCCTTCGATGCGCCCTTCTTCGAGAAGGAGGGCCTGCCGGTCACCTTCGTCGGCAATGGTGCGCTGAACATCGATTTCTCGGGCGCCGATCCGGACCGCCTGCGCCGCCAGCTGGGGATCGCGCCGGATCATCCGATCCTGCTGGTCATGCCGGGCAGTCGGCCGGGCGAGATCGAGCGGGTGCTGCCGGCCTTCGAGGAGGTGGTCAGGCTGCTGAAGGCGGATCGTCCGGACCTGGAGGTGGTGATTCCCGCCGCGCCCACCGTCGCCGACATGGTCCGCGCCAAGGTCGCCGGCTGGTCCAGGCGGGCCCATGTGGTGGAGGGCGAAGAGGCCAAGCTCGACGCCATGAAGGCCGCGACCGTGGCCTTGGCCTGCTCCGGCACCGTGACCCTGGAACTGGCCCTGGCTGGCGCGCCGATGGTGGTGGGCTATCGGCTGGGCAAGCTCACCCACACCATCCTCAAGCGTCTGATCCGGACGCCCTACATCACCCTGTTCAATATCGCCGCCCAGGCCTTCATCGCGCCGGAGTTCGTGCAGGACGATTGCAACGGCCCGGACCTGGCCAAGGCGGTGGCCGCCCGACTGGATGATCCCGAAATGCGAGCCGCCCAGGTCGCCGCCCAGTTCGAGGCCTTGGACAAGATGGGCCGCGGAGGTCCAGACCCTTCCGAAGCCGCCGCTGAGGCCGTCCTGCAGATCGTAAAAAAGGGGAGCTGAAAGCTCCCCTTTTTCATCCGTCCTGAGGTTTTCCCGACAAGCGCTTCACACTTATCGGGAAATACTCTTAGCCGCGCTTGTCGACCGGCACGTATTCGCGATAGGGCGCGCCCGTGTAGATCTGGCGCGGACGGCCGATCTTCTGGGACGGATCCTCGATCATTTCCTTCCACTGGGAGATCCAGCCGACGGTCCGCGCCAAGGCGAACAGCACGGTGAACATCTCGGCCGGGAAGCCCAGCGCGCGCAGGGTGATGCCCGAATAGAAGTCGACGTTCGGGTACAGCTTGCGCTCGATGAAATAGGGGTCGTTGAGCGCGATCTTCTCGAGCTCCATGGCCACCTTCAGCAGCGGGTCATCCGCGTGGCCGACTTCGGCCAGCACTTCATGGCAGGTCTGCTGCATGACCTTCGCGCGCGGGTCGTAGTTCTTGTAGACCCGGTGACCGAAGCCCATCAGGCGATAGCGGCGGTCCTTCACGCCCTGGACGTACTCAGGGATGCGATCGACGGTGCCGATCTCCTTGAGCATGTTCAGCGCTTCTTCGTTCGCGCCGCCATGGCTCGGGCCCCACAGCCAGGCGATGCCGG
>CAZXVO010000116.1:0-13034 GCA_964643835.1 uncultured Phenylobacterium sp.
ACATCCTGCGCATGCTGCGCGGCGCGGCCCCCGCCCCGGCTGAGGCCCAGGCGCTGGACGCCTACCTGGTCACGGTCTGCGACCACGGCCTCAACGCCTCGACCTTCGCCGCCCGCGTGGTGGCCTCGACCCGCGCGGGCCTGACCTCGGCGGTGCTGGCCGGGATCAGCGCCCTGAAAGGCCCGCTGCATGGCGGCGCCCCCGGTCCGGTCATCGACATGCTGGACGGCATCGGCGCGCCAGAGAACGCCAAGGCCTGGATCGAGGCGGCGCTGGCCCGGGGCGACCGGCTGATGGGCTTCGGCCACCGGGTCTACAAGGTGCGCGACCCCCGCGCCGACGCCCTGAAGGGCGCGATCCGGCGCATGGGCGCGGCCGGCGCCGCCAAGCGCGGACGGTTGGAGTTCGCCGAGGCCGTGGAGAAGGCGGCCCTGGACATCCTCAAGGCCCACAAGCCCGACCGGCCCCTGGACACCAATGTCGAGTTCTACACCGCGCTGCTGCTGGAGGCCCTGGCCTTCCCGCCCAGCGCCTTCACCTGCGTCTTCGCCATGGGCCGCACGGCCGGCTGGCTGGCCCACGCCCGCGAGCAGCTGGCCGGCGGGCGCCTGATCCGCCCGGCCTCGGTCTATGTGGGGCCCACGCCCAAGGCTGCGGCTTAAAGCGCAAGGCTTGCGAGTCGTTCGCGCTACATCGGCCCGGCGGGCGCGGCTATCTAGTCGCCATGCACGCGCCCGCTGGCCTTTCCCCGCACGAGACCGCCGTCCTCACTCGGCGGATCACCCTGATGTCCGTCGCCACGGCCGGGACCCTGGTGGTCCTGAAGGTGGTGGCCTGGATCGCCTCGGGCTCAGTGGCCCTGCTGGCCTCGGCGGCGGACTCCGGGCTCGACCTCGTGGCCTCGCTGGTGACCTTCTTCGCGGTCCGCTACGCCGCCGAACCGCCGGACGCCGAGCACCGGTTCGGCCACGGCAAGGCTGAGGCCTTCGCCAGCCTGGTCCAGGCCGGTCTGGTCTTCGCCTCCGCCGCCCTGATCGGCCAGGAGGCCATCCGACACCTCTATGAACCCCACGCGCTCAGCCAGGGCGGCTGGGCCATCGCGGTCATGGTGGTCTCGACCGTCATGACCTTCGGCCTGATCAGCGCCCAGACCCAGGTGCTGAAGAAGACAAGCTCCGTGGCCGTGTCCGGCGACCGCGCTCACTACGCCACCGACCTGGCCTCGAACATGATCGCCCTGGTCGGCATCGGGGCCTCGGCCCTGTTGGGCGTCAACGGCCTGGACGCCATCGCCGCCCTGGCGGTCACCGCCCTCTTGCTGTGGGGCGCGATCAGCGTGTTCCGCGAGGCGGCCAACCAGCTGATGGACCGCGAGCTGCCGGAAGCCGATCGTGAGCGGATCGTAGACCTGTTGACCCAGGACCCGCGCCTGACCGACGTCCACCAGCTGCGCACCCGCGCCTCAGGGCCCTACGTCCACATCCAGATGCACGTGGACCTCGACCCGTCGCTGACCCTCGAGGCCGCGCACGAGGTCATGGTCGAGGCCGAGAAGCGGGTCCTGGCCCACTTCCCGTCGGCCGACATCCTGATGCACCCGGACCCGCGGGGCCGCGCTGAGCCCCACGGCGGCGCCTTCGCTGAAGCCCACCTCTAGCTGACGAGAACCACCAGCAGCACCGGCAGGACGCTGCCCGCGACCAGCAGGCCCAGGGCCAGCTTGCGCCCGCGCGGGATCAGCAGGCTGATCCACACCCCGACAATGGACGAGCCGGCCAGGCCGAGGCCGGAGAGGAACAGGATCGCCTTCAGGACGCCCATGGCCGGCGGCTCCTTGCGCTCCGGCTCAGCCGCCTTGGGTTTCTCCGGCGCCTTCTGGGCGGTGGCGGCGGGCGCGGGCCGCTTGGGCTTTTCAGCGTAGCGCTGATGGATATGCACCTGGGCCAGCTTCTCGATCACCGCCGGCGGTGTGTAGGTCCCCCCGCGCGCCTCATGCAGGTGCAGCACCTGGATCGCCCCGGTCAGGCCGTAAAACAGCAGCAGCGGCGCGAAGAAGACGCTGACATAGAGGTGGATCTTCCGCAGCAGGCGGTTGAGTTGGGCGGGATTCATGGGGGACTCCAAATCAGACCATCGCGCCGGGTGCTGCGCCGCCATAGCGCAGCTAGCATTGATCCACCTCAGAAACCCGCCGCCGACCTGCGGTTTCGCTGATCCGCGCCCGACCGCAAGGCGCCCCTGGAGCCTGGCTGCGCAACGGTGCTAAGCCCCCCGCGACGCCGCCGCAGGAGATCCGCCATGGAAGGCCCCACCTCGCACTTCTATTTCTCGCAGCGCCTGCGCCTGCACTATGTCGACTGGGGCAATGAGGGCGCGCCGCCCCTGCTGCTGGTCCATGGCGGCCGCGACCACTGCCGCAACTGGGACTGGGTCGCCGCCCACTATCGCGACCGCTACCACGTCATCGCCCCGGACCTGCGCGGCCACGGAGATTCAGGCTGGGCCATGGGCGGCGGCTATGACACGGCGGCCTATCTCTATGACCTGGCCCAGATCATCCATCAGAAGAAGCTCAGCCCCGTCACCATCATCTCCCACTCCCTGGGGGCCGGGATCGCCCTGAACTATTGCGGCGCCTTCCCCGAGACAGTGGCCAAGATCGTCGCCATCGAGGGCCTGGGTCCGTCGCCCAAGATGCTGGCGGAGTTCGCCGCCCGTCCGGTCGAGGGCCGCATCCGCGACTGGGTGAAGGAGCGCCGGGAGAACTCGGGCCGCAGCCCGCGCCGCTACGCCAGTCTGGACGACGCCACCGCCCGCATGGCCGAGGAGAACCCTCACCTGTCGCCCGAACAGGCCCGCCACCTCACCGTCTATGGCGCGCACCAGAACGAGGACGGCACCTGGTCTTGGAAGTTCGACCCCTACGTCCGCTTCGGCGGCGGCATCGGTGGCCTGTCGCACCAGGACCAGCACCATCTGTGGCGCCAGATCACCGCCCCCGTCCTGCTGATGCGCGGCATGGAATCCTGGGCCTCGGATCCGGTCGCCGACGGCCGCATCGAGAACTTCAAGAACGCCCGGCTGGTCAATTTCGAGGGCGCCGGCCACTGGGTGCACCACGACAAGCTTCAGCAGTTCCTGGCCGAGACGGACGCGTTTCTGGCGGAATGAGGGGCGGCGCGCGATAAGCCGCACCCCCGAACGCCCTGATTCTGCTCTAAGTAAACGCGAACTTAAGGGGTCTGGGGTTTCCTCAAACTCCCCCCGTGACTGCCGTGTTCATGAGCGAAACTCGAATCCTTTTCCACTTCCCGCTGGACCCCGCCTCGCGCCAGGTGCGCCTGGCCCTGGGCGAGAAGCGGCTGGCCTTCACGGAACAGCCGGTCCGCTATTGGGAACGGCCGGCCGAGCTGGTGAGCCTGAACGCGTCCGGCCTGACCCCGGTCATGCGCGACGGCGACCTGGTGCTGTGCGAGAGCCGCGCGATCCTGGACTATCTGGAAGAAACCTTCCCCGAGCCCGCCCTCCTGGGCCGCGCGCCGTCGGAACGAGCTGAGGCCCGGCGCCTGCTGCAATGGTTCGACCGCAAGTTCGACTACGAGGTCGGCGGCTACCTGCTGCACGAGAAGATGGAAAAGCGCCTGCTGGGCCTGGGCGCGCCGGACCTGGCCAGCCTGCGCCAGGGCCGCGAGGCGCTGCGCGCCCACATGGTCTATATCGAGGGTCTGGTCGGCCAGCGCGACTGGCTGGCGGGCAGCCGCATGTCGCTGGCCGACTTCGCCGCCGCCGCCCACCTGTCGGTGATCGACTATTTCGGCGACGTGCCCTGGAACGACTTTCCGGGGGTCAAGACCTGGTACATGAAGCTGAAGTCCCGCCCGGCCTTCCGCCCGATCCTGGCCGACCGCTGGCCGGGCCTCGCGCCGGCGGCCCACTATGACGACCTCGACTTCTGAGCTGATCCGCGCCCGGGCCGCCGAGCTCGGCTTCGACGCTTGCCGCTTCGCCGAGGTGGAAAGCCCCTGGCCGGCGGGCGCACGGCTGGCCGCGTTCGTCGAGGCCGGCCGCCACGGCGAGATGGCCTGGATGGCCGACACCCTGGAACGCCGCGCCCACCCCCGCGCCATGTGGCCCGGCGCGCGCTCGGCGATCCTCCTGGGCGTCAACTACGGCCCCGAGCGTGATCCGCTGGAAGCCCTGAAGGACCCCACCCGCGCCGCCATCTCGGCCTACGCCCAGGGCGACGACTATCACGACCTGATCAAGGGCCGGCTGAAGCAGCTGGGCTCCTTCATCACCGGCCGGCTGGGCGGCGAGCTGAAGGTCTTTGTCGACACCGCCCCGCTGATGGAAAAGCCGCTGGCCGAGCGCGCCGGCCTCGGCTGGCAGGGCCGCCACACCAACCTGGTCAGCCGCGAATTCGGCTCCTGGCTGTTCCTGGGCTCGATCCTGACGACGCTGGACCTGGCGGCCGACGCGCCCGAGGCCATGCACTGCGGGACCTGCACCTCCTGCCTGGACATCTGCCCGACCAGCGCCTTCCCCGCGCCCTACCAGCTCGATGCGCGGCGCTGCATTTCCTACCTGACCATCGAGCTGAAGGGGCCGATCCCGGCGGAGTTCCGCCCCCACCTCGGCAACCGCATCTATGGCTGCGACGACTGCCTGGCGGTCTGTCCCTGGAACAAGTTCGCGCAATCAGCCCGCGAACAGCGGCTGCAGGCCCGCGACGCCCTGGCCTCGCCGAGCCTCGCCGAGCTAGCCGCCCTGGACGACGCCAGCTTCCGCGCCCTGTTCGCCAAGAGCCCCGTCAAGCGTATCGGCCGCGACCGCTTCGCGCGCAACGTCCTCTACGCCATCGGCAATTCAGGAGATCCGAGCCTGGCCGAAGCGGCAAGGCCGCACTTGAACGACCCCAACCCCCTGGTCCGCGGCGCCGCGGTCTGGGCCCTGTCGCGATTGCTGGAGGCGGAAGCCTTTGGGGCGTTGAGAGCTTCCGTCGACGAAGCTGACCCGGACGTTCTCGCAGAGTGGGACGCTGCCTAGATGTCATCCCGGAAAGCGCGGTAGCGCTTGTCCGGGACCCACATGCGCGGGGGTTTGCAGGAAAGATCAGTGTCTATGGGTCCCGGTCTTTCGCTGACGCGAAAACCGGGATGACACCATGAGGTCTCAGGCGCTCTGCCACCCCGGCGTCCCTTCGGACGCCTGGGCGCGCTTGGCGGCCTGGAAGCCTTCGCGGGCCTGCAGCCGGTCCCAGTAGGCGGCGATGTGCGGGCCGAACCGTTCGGACAGGCCCAGCGTCTCCGCCAGCAGCAGCGCATAGCCCACCGAGATATCTGCGCCCGTGAACCGGCCGGCGCAGTACCAGCCGCCTTCGGGGACGATCTCGTTCAGGATCTTCAGGCGCGAGGCGAACCAGCGGCCATAATCCTCGGCCACCTGCGGATTGCGCCGCTCCCTGGGCTCCAGCCGGGTGTAGCGAAGCACCAGGGTCTGGGGAAAGGTGAGCGTCGCCTCGCCGAAGTGCAGGCCGTTCAACCAGGCGCCATAGGCCGGATCGCCCGGCTCCACCGACAGGGCGCTCGGCCCCTCGCGGGTCGCCAGGTACTGCACGATGGCCGCGGACTCGGTCATCCGCGTAGTCCCGTCCACCAGGAGCGGAATGGTCCCCAGCGGGTTTTCGGCCAGGTACTCAGGCTGTCGGATCCGCGGCGGAAACGGCAGCAGCTTGAGCTCATAGGGAAGGCCCAGCTCCTCCAGCGCCCAGAGGGCGCGGAAGGAGCGGGCGTCGGCGCAATGCCAGAGGGTCAGCATGGGCTAGTCGGCGTAGACCGCCGCGCGCTTCTGCATGTTGGACACCACCGCCTCGACCTGGTTGGGCGAGGAGATCAGCGCCGTCTGCTCGACGCTCTCGGCCTCCAGCAGGGCGTGCTGCGTGGCGTGGGCCTGCAGCTCGAACAGCCGCTTGGCGGCGCGGATGGCGGTCGGGCTCTTGCCGGCGATCTCATTGGCCAGCTTCAGGGCCTCGGCGCGCGGATCAGCCGTGACCTTGGTCGCCACGCCGATGCGGCCGGCTTCCTCGCCGTCAAAGATGCGGCCGGTATAGGTCAGCTCGCGGGCGATATCGTCGCGGATCATGCCCTTCATCAGCACCATGCCGGCCATGTCGGGCACCAGGCCCCACTTGATCTCCAGGACCGCCATCTTGGTGTCCGGGGCCACGATGCGGATGTCCGGGGCGATAGCCAGCTGGAAGCCGCCGCCGAAGGCGACGCCATGAATGGCGCCGATCACCGGCACCGGCTGTTCGCGCCACACCATCACCGCGTGCTGGGCGTGGTTGGAGCCGCCCGCCGTGCGGTTGGCGGTGACCAGGGTCCCGCCGGCCGAGCTTTCGCCCGCCTTGCGCTCGCCCGACGCCATCTTGGCGAAGTTGCTCATGTCCAGGCCGGCGCAGAAGGCGCGGCCTTCGCCGGACAGGACGATGGCGCGCAGGCCCGCAGTGGTCTTCAGCTTCTCGCCGGTCTCCACCAGGGCGGCGAACATCGCCGGGTCCAGGGCGTTCATCTTGTCGCTACGGACCAGACGGACGTCGGCCACGCCGTTGGTGATCTCAACCTTGATGCGCTCTTCCATGAGGATCTCCTTGAATGTCTAGGCCTGCGGGACGGCGATGAAGCCGACGCGCGGGAAATGCAGGTTCAGTCGCCCGAGGTCGGGCGTGTCGCGGGAAATGACCAGCCGGTCGGGGCGCGCGGCCACCACCGTCCCGGTGATGGGATCCTTGCCGTAGTCATCGGCCATGACCACCACCGCCTGGCCGACCTTCAGCGGGTCGGCGGGATCGTGGGCGGGCGGCGCCGCGGGCTCGGCGGCCTTGGCGATGGCCAGGGCCTCAGATCCGGTCATCTCCGTGCGGGTCCCGTGACCCAGGGCGCGCATCCGGTCACGCCAGCCGCCCAGGCGCTCCAGCCCGGCGGTAAGCTCGGCATAGGTCTTGGGCAGGGCGCCGCCCAGCCACCAGATGTTCATATAGGCCGAGACGTCCGACAGGCCAGGCGCGCCCCCGGCCAGGAAGGGCTGGCCCGCCAGGCCCTGGTCGATCCAGGCCGCCATCGAGCGCCACTGCACCTTCATGATCGGCGCGGCCTTGGCCATGCCGTCAACATCGAAGGGCCGGCCCGACAGCTTCTCGCGGTCGGCGATGAAGTCCTTGGGCGTCAAGTGGCCCATCTCGCCGAAGATCACCGGCACGGTGGCGCCGAAGAACAGCCGGTCGCACCAGATGTTGGCGCCCCACGCGGGACCCGTGACCGTCGCCGGCTTGGGCGCGCGGGCCTCGATCTCGGCCAGGATCACCTGGCTGTCGCAATAGATGTCCGCCCCGATCTGCATCACCGGCGCCTTGCGATAGCCGCCGGTCAGGGGCGTCAGGTCGGGCTTGGGCATCATGTTCGGCGTCTGCACCGACCGCCAGGCCAGGCCCTTCAGGCCGAACATCACCCGCACCTTCTCGGAGAAGGGCGAGGGGTCGTAGTGGTGCAGAATGAAGTCGCTCACGGTCGTCCTCCCGACCGGCTCTTCCAGGCCGGCGGCGCAAGCTGTCACGGATTTCGCGGCGAGCCTACTGTGACCCCGCGTCAGACTGAGCAGGTTTTGCAGGCGGCTGGGACACGAAGGCCACAGGCGAGGGCTCGCCCAGCGTATCCAGGATGGGCGCTTCCTCGTAAGCCGCCCGCACCCGGCCGTCGCGCAGGTCCAGAGCTTTTCGGATCTCCGCGTGGCGCGCGGCGTCCAGCTTCCAGCCCATGACGCAGACCCCGCCCAGCATGACGAAGAAGATCGGCCCCAGGATGTAGGCCAGCTCCAGGGAGCGGATCGCCTCCGGCGTATTGTGCGCCCCTTCCTTGGCGATGTAGCCGAGATAGCCGAGCAGCGGGAAGGTCAGGCCGATGGAGAAGGCCGAGGCGATCTTGGCCGCCAGGGTGTTCAGCGCATAAATCAGCGACAGCTGCTCCTTGCCCTGGTCCAGGCGCACCTCGTCGGCCACATCGGCCAGCATGGCGCGGATCATCAGGTCGAAGCCGGCGGCCATGAAGCCGCACCAGAACATCACCGGCACGGCCAGGGGCACATTGCCCTTGGGCACCACCATGACCATGCACAGGCCTAGCGAATAGGCCGTGGTGGTGACCATCAGGGTCCGGTGCTTGCCGAGCTTCTGGGCGATGCGGGCGGTGAGCGGCGCGCCCGCCACCCCGGCGATCACGTAGATCAGCAGGAGGATCGAGGCGACACCGGCCGAGTAGCCCCGGCTATCGGTGAAGAAGAAGACGTAGAGCGCGCTCATCCAGCCGGGGCCGAGCGTCAGGCACATCTGGGCCAGGAACAGGCGCAACAGGTCCGGCTTGACCAGCAGGGCGACATAGTCGCGGGCCTTGAACTCCACCCCGTCATGGTCCGGATTGACGTGCTCAGGCGTCCGCGAGAGCGCGATGATCGCCGTGATCGGCGTCAGCCAGAAGATGAACCAGCCCATGTCGCGCACGGCCTGGGCCTCGCTGCGCCCGAACTTGTCGGCCAGGATCGGGAACAGCAGCACGACGACAGCGCCCGTCACCCCCAGCATGGCGACCACCCCGAACACCCGGCTACGCTCGTGATACTCGGTGGACAGGGTCGCGCCCCAGGCGGAGTGGCCCAGCGCCAGGATCGAATTGCCTAGGTAATAGATCAGCAGCCAGCCGATCAGGTAGAGCTCGCTGACCTGGCCCCTGGCCTCGAACAGGGCCCAGACCGAGATCATCAGAATCGGGGCGCCGATCGCCATCCAGGGCCTATAGCGGCCGAACCGGGTGCGGGTGCGGTCCATGACCAGGCCCAGCGCCGGGTCCACCCCGATGTCCAGCAGCCGCACCACCGCCCAGGCGCCGCCCACGGCGGCGAGGCTGACCCCCAGGTGGCTCGCGAAGAAGGGCGGCAGATAGACCGAGACCGCCACGGCCAGCGCGCCCAGCGGCAGGTTGGCCAGCGAGAACGCCAGGATGGTCGAAAACTTCAGCCGGCTTTGCGCCGACAGGGCCTCACTCACGCGTCCAACTCCCCCGGCGAGCCGGCGCCCGCATCTGTTCTATGAGACGAGTTGAAAGCCAGCCTGAGCGCGTGCGCAAGTTAAGATGACGCCACGTTCAATTTAACGGTAGCGGATCAGGGCTTCCTGCGTCGCCGAGGCCACCAGCACGCCGTCGCGGGTATAGATGGCCCCCCGATTGAAGCCGCGCCCGCCTGAGGCCGAGGGGCTGTCCTGCACGTAAAGATGCCACTGGTGGAAGTCGGTGGCCTTGTGGAACCACAGGCTGTGATCAAGGCTGGCGACCTGCAGCCGCCCGTCGCTCCAGACCACCGCGTGCGGGCGCAGCGAACAGTCCAGCAGGGTCATGTCGGTGCCATAGGCCAGCGCGCACTGGTTCAGCACCACGTCCTCGCCCAGGGAGGCCCGGGCCCGGAACCAGCACATGTCGAGCGGCGGCAGCACCTGGGGCTTGTCGTGCGGCTGGGGATCGCAGGGGCGCACCTCCACCGGCCAGACCCGGCGCTCGGCCGGATCGCGGCCCGCCGCCACCCACAGCTCTTCCTCGTTCTTCAGGCTGTCGGGGTCTGGCGCGGCCGGCATGTCCGACTGGTGCTCGAACCCCTCCTCCGGCGTCTGGAACGAGGCGGCCAGGTTGAAGATCTGCTTGCCGTGCTGGATGGCGATCACCCGCCGCACGGCGAAGGACCCGCCGTCCCGCACCCGCTCGACCTTGAACAGGATCGGGACCTTCGGATCGCCCGGTCGGATGAAATAGGAATGCAGGGAGTGGCAGACCCTGCCCTCCACCGTCCGGTAGGCCGCCGACAGGGCCTGGGCCACCACCTGGCCGCCATAGATCCGGCCGCGGTCCTTATCGAGGGTGTGACCCCGATACATATCCAGCTCGATCTGTTCGAGCTCCAGGATACGGACCAGTTCGTCCACAGCCGGCATGCGGAAGCCCATGGTCAGAACTCCGCCCGCGGCATGTCGGCCAGGCGCGGCAACAGCTTGTCCTTGTCCGAGGTGATGGCGCCCGACAGGTCCATGCCCCAGTCGATGGCCAGGTCCGGATCGTTCCAGGCCACCCCGCCCTCGCATTGCGGCGCGTAGAGGCCGTCGACCTTGTAGGCCAGCATGGTGTTGTCCTCGAGGGTGCAATAGCCATGGGCGAAGCCGCGCGGGATCAAGAGCTGCTCGCCGCCTTCCGCCGTCAGCCTGGCGCCCACCCACTTGCCGAAGGTCGGCGAGCCGGGGCGCACATCCACCGCCACGTCGAAGATCGCCCCGGCCAGCACCCGCATCAGCTTGGCCTGGGGGTGCGGCGCGGTCTGGAAGTGCAGGCCGCGCACCGTGCCGGCCTTGGCGTTGAAGGCCTGGTTGTCCTGGACGAACTCCAGGTCGAGCCCCGCGGCCTCGAAGGCGCGGCGGCTCCAGGTTTCGGAAAACCAGCCCCGCGCATCGCCATGGCGCTTGGGCGTGATAAGCAGGACGTCGGGCAGGTCGAGCGGCGTGAGGGTCGTCATGATCTTCCTGAGCGTGAGACGTGTTCGCCATGAACGAGGCCAAGGCCGAAGACAAGACCGCAGCGCCGGCCGTCACCGTCGCCGTGGTGGCCTATCGCAGCGGCGCCACCCTGGCCGCCTGCGTCGAACGCCTTGCCCAGCAGAGTTTCGCGGACTTTGAACTGGTGCTGGTGGACAACGCCTCGCCGGAGCGTGAGGCCCAACCTGTCGCAGCCGCCTGGCCCTTCGCCCGGCTGATCGAGAACGCCGACAACCTGGGATTCGCCGCGGCGATGAATCAGGCCGCCCGCGCCGGCCGCGGCCGCTGGTTGGCCCTGTTGAACCCCGACGCCTTCCCGCAAGCCGACTGGCTCGCCCGGCTTGTGGACGCCGCCGAACGCCACCCCACGATCAAGGCCTTCGCCAGCCGCCAGCTGATGGACGAAGACCCCACGATCCTCGACGGCCTGGGCGATGTAATGGGCGGCCCCTGCATCCCCTATCGCGGCGGCTATCGTCGGCGGGATCCCGGCGACACGCCCGAGGGCCTGGTGTTCTCGGCCTGCGGCGGGGCCATGCTCATCGACCGGGCGCTGTTCCTGGCCCAGGGCGGCTTCGACGAGCGCTTCTTCTGCTATTGCGAGGACGTCGACCTGGGCTACCGGCTGCAGCTGGCCGGCGAACCGACCCTCTTGGTTCCGGGCGCCGTGGTGCGCCATGTGGGCTCGGCCTCGTCGGGTGGACCCCGGTCCGACTTCGCGGTGTTCCACGGGGTCCGCAATCGCTTCTGGGTGTTGGTCAAGGACACCCCCTGGCCCCTGCTGCCCCTTGTGCTCCCGCTGCACGTCCTGGCCCAGACGGTGATTTCCATCATCCAGCCGGAGAACCGCCGCCAGATCGGCCTGACCCTGAAGGCCTATGGCGCGGCGCTGAAGGGGCTTGGCCCGATCCTGACATCCCGCCGCCAGGTTCAGGCGGACCGCACCGCGTCGGCCTGGCGCATCGCACGGGCCATGACCTGGAACCCGCTGGACCTCGCCGGGCGGCGGGAGGTCATTCGCCCGATCGCGCCCAGTCCACCAGACGCGCCATGAAGGCCGCGCCGCGCTCCATCTGGGTCACCTCGACGAACTCATCGGGCTGGTGGGCCTGGTCGATGGAGCCGGGGCCGCAGATCACGGTGGAGAAGCCCGCGCCCTGGAACTGACCCGCCTCGGTGGCGAAGGCCACCACCCGGGCCGGACCGTTGTCGCCGGTCAGCCGGCGGGCGAAGACCTCGGCCGGGCCGTCGTCCTCGGGCGCCAGAGCCGGGGTGTTGGAGCGCCGCTCGATCACCACGCCGGCCTCCGCAAACCGCGCCTTCAGGGCCGCGTCCATCGTCCGGACGCTGGCGTAGAAGTCCGCCAGGATGGCGTCGGGGTCCTGGCCCGCCTGGCAGCGCAGGTCGAACAGGAACCAGCATTCCCGCGCCAGGATGTTGCCCGCCGTGCCGCCCTGGACCATGCCGATGGTCAGGGTCGCGTGCTTGGGCGTGAAGGGGCTGGCGGGATCGGCCTCCCGTTCCAGCCGCTCGGCCAGGGCGGTGAGCTCGCCCATCAACCTCACCGCCGCCATCACCGCCGAGGCGCCCAGTTGGGTCTGGCTGGAATGGGCCTCGTGGCCGGTCACCGTGACCTTGAAGGTCGAGATGCCCTTGTGGCCGCGCACGGCCTCCATGTTGGTCGGCTCGCCCACCACCACCAGGGCCGGCTTGGGCAGTTCGGTCGCGATCACCTTGATCATGTCCGGCGCGCCCAGGCAGCCCACCTCCTCGTCATAGGAGAAGGCCAGGTGAACCGGCGTCTTCAGCTCCGCCGCCGCCAGGTCCGGGATTGCGGCCAGGGACAGGGCCAGGAACCCCTTCATGTCACAGGTCCCGCGGCCATAGAGCTTGCCGTCGCGCAGGGTGACCTTGAATGGATCCGAGCTCCAGGGCTGGCCGTCCACCGGCACCACGTCGGTATGGCCCGACAGCACCACCCCGCCCGGGATCGCCGGCCCCACCGTCGCCAGCAGGTTCGACTTGGTCCCGTCCACGTTGGGGACGCGGCGGTGCGGCACGCCGTGGCGGTCCAGATAGGCCTCGACCCACTCCACCAGGGCCAGGTTCGACAACCGCGAGGTGGTGTCGAACCCCACCAGGGTGTCCAGGAGATCAAGGGCGCGGGGGACGAGACTCTGGGCGGTGGACATGCCCCTAACCTAGGCGCGCCGGCCGCAACCGGCAAAGGGCCTCCTGACGCAACACCACATACCCGTCATCCTCCGGTCAGCCGCCAGGCTGATCCGGGGGACCCAAGCTGAATCTCAAGGCGGCTTGGGTCCCCCGGACCGTGGGTCCGCCGGGCGGGGGGGGGCGCCGGGGGGGGAGCGGGCGTGGCCGCCGCGCCGGTCGTGGGCCGTGCGCCGGGGGG
>CAZXVO010000117.1:0-13012 GCA_964643835.1 uncultured Phenylobacterium sp.
GACCGCGAGTCGCGGTCCCGGGGCAGGGGAGGAAAGGGAAGGGTTCGGGTCGCCTTAGGCGGCGTCGACCAGGACCAGTTCGGCGTCTTCCAGGGCGGTGACGCGCAGGGTCTGGACGTCACGGATGGCGGCGCCGTCGCGGGTGTTGACGGTCACGCCATTGACCTCGACGCGGCCGGTGGCGGGGACCAGGTAGCCGTAGCGGTCACCCAGTTCATATTCGGCGGTCTCACCGGCCTTGAGCGTGGCGGCCACGACCCGGCCCTGGGTGCGGATCGGCAGGGCGTCGTTGTCGTTGTCGAAGCCACTGGCCAGGGTCACGAACTTGCCCGCCCGGTCGCCCTTGGGGAATGGCTTGGCGCCCCAGGAGGGCTGGCCGCCGGCCTTGTTGGGCATGATCCAGATCTGGAACAGGGTCGTTTCCCCGTCTTCCAGATTGTACTCGGCGTGGCGGATGCCGGAACCCGCGCTCATCACCTGGACGTCGCCGGCCTCGGTGCGGCCCTTGTTGCCCAGGCTGTCCTGGTGGGTGATCGCGCCTTTGCGGACATAGGTGATGATCTCCATGTTCGCGTGCGGATGCGGCGGGAAGCCGGAGTTCGGGGCGATAGTGTCGTCGTTCCAAACTCGCAGCGGGCCCCAGCCCATGCGCTTGGGATCGTGATAGTCGGCGAATGAGAAGTGGTGCTTGGCGTCGAGCCAGCCGTGGTTGGCGCCGCCGAGGCTGTCGAAGGTGCGGACTTCGATCATGTGATTGTCCTCCTTGAGGGCGACCGGGCCGGCCGCCGCTGTTGAAGGAAAGATAGCCACGCCCCGGCATTTCGAAATAGAAACGATGGAAATAGATCGTTTCTGGAATCACTATGCCGAAACTTCCCGACTTCGAGGCCTGGGCGGTGTTCGCCAAGGTGGCCGAGACCGGCGCCTTCGCCCGCGCCGCCGATGAGCTGGAGCTGTCCAAGGCCACGGTTTCCAAGGCGGTCAGCCGTCTGGAAGCGCGCCTGGGCTCCCAGCTGTTCCACCGGACCTCGCGCAAGCTGTCCCTGACCGAGAGCGGGCGGGCGGCCCTGGAGCGGGCCCAGCGGATCCTGGCCGAGGGCGAGGCGGTGGAGGCTGAGGCCGCGGCCCAGTCGACGACGCCGCGCGGGCTGGTCCGGCTGGCGGCGCCCATGTCCTTCGGCATCCGCCATGTCGCGCCCCTGCTGCCGGAGTTCCTGGCCGCCTATCCGGAGGTTCAGGTTGACCTGTCCATGTCGGACCAGAAGGTCGACCTGGTGGCGGGCGGCTTCGACCTGGGCCTGAGGATCGGAGCCTTGCCGGACTCATCGCTCCTGGCGCGCCGCCTGTGTGGGGTGCGGCTGGTGCTGGTGGGCTCGCCCGCCTATTTCGCCGCGCACGGTCGGCCGGAGCATCCCAAGGACCTCGTCTGGCACAGCGCGCTCACCTACGCCTACGCCCTGACCCCGGAGGTCTGGCGGTTCCGCCACGCCGAGCACGGAGAGCAGGCGGTCACGGTCTCAGGCCCCTTGCGGGTGAACAACGCCGACGCGGTTGTGCCGGCCTTGAAGGCCGGCCTCGGCCTGGCCTTGCAGCCCGAGTTCATCGTCTGGTCCGAGCTGGGTGACGGCGCCCTGGAGGCGGTGATGTGCGACTGGACCACATCGGACATCGCCCTGCATCTGGTCAGCCCGCCGGGACGCCTGCGGCCCGCACGGGTGCGGGTGCTCTACGACTTCCTGGCGTCGCGTCTGGCGACGGCGCCTTGGGCGATCAGTCTTTAGCGCTCGCCGGCCAGCAGGTAGGCGGTGGGATCGGTGGTAAAGGCGCTGAAATCGCCCAGGCAGCCCTGCCAGACCCCCACATGCTGCTTTAGGTCCTCGGCGTTGAGCCGGGACGAGAGCAGGGCCGAATAGACCAGGCTTGGGCGGAAGTCGTCGCCCAGGTAGCCGCGGCAGACCGCCGAGCGGCGGTTGAAGGCGTTGACCTGGGTCAGGGTCGCGCCCTTGCGGTCGAAGGCGGTCGAGAAGACCACGCCGCGGCAGACCTTGCCCGTGGCGTCGCACTCCACGAACTGCAGGCCGAAGCCGCCGCCGGGGGTCTGAACGTCGACCTGAACCTTGCCGGGGGTCGGCGGCTTGGCGATCTCGGCCTTGGCGCCCAGCCCGGCCAGCACCGCGATCAGCGCGGCAGGATCTCGGGCGTCTGGGACAGGCGTCGCGGTCGCGGGCTTGGAGGCCGCCTGGGCCTGCGAGGTCATGAGGACGGCGAGGGCAAGGATGAGGGCCGATCTGCGCATTACGCTTGGCTAGCAAAGCCCGACGCAGCGCGCGAGGCCTGCTCGCCTGCAAGGCGCTCTCCAGTGGCGGTCGAGCCGTCCAGTCGCTAGATTTGAGCCATGCGCTCCAAGCTCCTGATCGCCGCAGCACTTGTCGCCCTTGGGGCGGCTGCGCCGGCGTCGGCCCAGGATCGGTCGCCGGGCGTCCGCCAGACCCTGGTGGACCTGGCCTATGTGCTGGGCGAGGTCCACGCCCTGCGCCAGGCGTGCCTGGGGGCCGAGGACCAATTCTGGCGGGCGCGCATGATCCGCATGGTGGAGGCCGAACAGCCTGACACCGCCCTTGATCGGCGGCTGAAGGAAGCCTTCAACACCGGCTACGCCTCGCGACAGAGCGAGTTTCCGGAATGCACCGGCGCCGCGCGCCGCGCGGAAGTCGCCGCCCTGAGCAAGGGCCAGAACCTGGCCGGCCAGTTGTCCAAGGTGATGAACACCGTCAAGCTCGACGCCCTGCCGACCCAGGCCGAGATCGACGCTGATCCGGCCCGAGGTCAGGTGACGCCAAGGCCCGCGACGCGCTAGACTGCCTTTCCGTTCCCGGAGAGGTTGTCATGTCCCTGATCGTTTCCGTGGCCTTCCTCGTGCTGGCCCTGTCCATTGTTCTGGGAGCGATCAAGATCGTGCCCCAGGGCCGCGAGTACACGGTCGAGCGCTTCGGCCGCTACACCCGCACCCTCAAGCCCGGCATCAGCTTCCTGACCCCCTTCGTCGAAGGCGTGGGCCGGCGCATCAACATGATGGAGCAGGTGCTGGACGTGCCGCGCCAGGAGGTGATCACCAAGGACAACGTCATGGTCCAGGTGGACGCCATCGTCTTCATCCAGGTGATGGACGCGGCCCAGGCGGCCTATCGGGTGACCAACCTCGACTATGCCATCACCCAGCTGACCATGACCAACCTGCGCACCGTGGTCGGCAATCTGGAGCTGGACGAGGTCCTGTCCCAGCGCGACCAGATCAACACCCGGCTGCTGGACGTCATCGACCAGGCCACCAGTCCCTGGGGCGTGAAGGTGGCGCGCATCGAGATCAAGGACCTGCAGCCGCCGCCGGACATCACCAACGCCATGGCCCGCCAGATGAAGGCTGAGCGCGAGCGCCGCGCGGTGATCACCGAGGCGGACGGCGAGAAGCAGGCCTCCATCGCCCGGGCCGAGGGCTCCAAGCAGTCGGCGATTCTGGAGGCCGAGGGCCGCAAGGAAGCCGCCTTCCGCGACGCCGAGGCCCGCGAGCGTTCCGCCCAGGCCGAGGCCAAGGCGACAGAGGTCGTCTCCGAGGCCATCGCCAAGGGTGACGTCAACGCGGTGAACTACTTTATCGCCCAGAAGTACGTGGAGGCCTTCGGCAAGCTGGCCGAGAGCCCGCAGCAGCGCACGGTCATCGTCCCGGCCGACCTGGCCAGCCTGGTCGGCTCCATCGCCGGGGTCGGCGAACTGGTGAAGGCGGCGTCGGATGAGGCGCCGCGCATCGCAAAGAAGAGCTGACCGACATGGTGACCCTGATGGGCCTGGCGCTCGACAATCCGTTCTGGGTCTGGACGGCCATCGCCGCCCTGTTGCTGGCGGTGGAGGTCATGGGCGGCACCGGCTGGCTGCTCTGGCCCTCGGCGAGCGCTGCGGCGACGGCGGTGATCAGCCTGCTGCCGCACCTGAACTGGCCGGCGGACCTGGCGATCTTCGCCGCCCTGACCATCGCCTCGACCCTGGCGGCGCGCCGGTTCTGGCCGGCGCCGGACGTCCATGAGGGCGAGGACATCAACGACAATATCGCCCGGCTGATCGGCCATCACGGCCGCGCCAGCCACGCCTTCGCCGGCCGGGCGGGGCGGGTGTTCATCGACGGCAAGGAGTGGGCCGCCGACCTGGACGAGGGTGACGACCTGGCGGTCGGCGCCTCGGTGGAGGTGACGGGGGTCAGCGGCTCGCGACTGCGGGTTCGACCGGTTCGCTGACGCTCTCGACCAGGAAGGTCCGCAGGGCCTTCAGGAACGGCAGGGCCTGGCGGAATTCGTTCTCGGTGAAGCTCTCGCGCAGGGAGCCGGTCTGGTCCTTCATGGCTTTCAGCACCTCCGACTGGGTCTCGCGGCCGGCGCGGGTCAGGCGCACGCGCTTCTTTCGGCGGTCGGACACGTCCGCCAGGACCGCGACCCAACCCTGGGCCTCCATCTTCTGCAGGATGTTGGTCAGGGCGCCCTTGGTCAGCATCAGCACCTGGGCCAGCTCGGCCGGGGTCTGGCCGTCGCCATAGCGCATCAGGTGGTTCAGCAGCTCGAAGTGGGCGTAGGTCATGCCCGGCGGCAGGTGCTGGATGACGCTCTGGCGAACCAGATACTGGACCGCGCCGATCTCGTTGAAGACTTCGACATGCGGCAGGTTGTGAGCCAGGGGCTGGGCGGTCGCGGCCGACATCGGCGCCTCCATTCGTTCAAGCTTAAACGAGATGGGAAGCGTCGCCTTGGCTTTCAAGAGGCCGTCAGGCGCGGGCGTGATCCTTCAGGCCCTTGCGGGCCAGGAAGTCGGCGCGTTCGTTGTGCTCGTGGCCGGCGTGGCCCTTGACCCAACGCCAGGCGACGTCATGGCGCAGGCGGGCCTCGTCCAGGCGCCGCCACAGGTCGTCGTTCTTCACCGGCTTCTTGTCGGCGGTCTTCCAGCCCCGGGCCTTCCAGCCGCGGATCCACTCGGTGATGCCCTGCATCACGTACTGGCTGTCGGTGTGCAGCTCGACCTTGCAGGGCCGCTTGAGCAATTCGAGGGCCTGGATGGCGGCCATCAGCTCCATGCGGTTGTTGGTGGTCGCGGCCTCACCGCCGCAGATCTCCTTGATGTGCTCGCCCCAGAACAGGATCGCGCCCCAGCCGCCGGGGCCGGGATTCCCCGAGCAGGCGCCGTCGGTATAGATCACCACGTCGGGCGTCACGCCCGCGCCCCCATCAGCACCAGGTCCGGCGCCTCGCGGTGGACGGCGAGCTTGCGCTCGTACTCCAGGGGATCCTTAGGCCGCACCAGGGCGCCGGCGGGCGTCGCGCCCCAGTCGGCCAGCCGGGTCAGGAAGAAGCGCATGGCGGCGCCATGGGCCAGGACCGGCAGGGCGGCGCGCTCGGCGTCGCTCAAGGGCCGGTGGCTCTCATAGCCGGCCAGCATCTGGCGGGCGGATGTGATGTTGAAACTGCCGTCCGGCTCGAAGCACCAGGCGTTCAGGGCGACGGCGATGTCGTAGGCTAGGGCGTCGACGCAGGCGAAGTAGAAGTCGAAGGCGGCCGCGAACTGGGGCCCCTGGAAGAACACGTTGTCCGGAAAGAAGTCGGCGTGGATGATGCCTTCGGGCAGGCCCTTGGGCCAATGGGCGGCCAGGTGTTCAAGGTCGCCCCGGATCACGTCGGCCAGGCCAGGCTTCAGGGCGTCGGCCTCAGCGGCCAGGCGCGCGAAGAGCGGCTCCCACGCCGGCTGGCCCAGATCATTTGCGCGCTTTCCGGGGAAGCCCTGGGCTGCGAGATGCAGGCGGGCGAGACCCGCGCCAGCTTCTCTGCAATGGGCCGCGGTCGGGCGTCGAACCGACAGGCCGATCAGAAACTCGACGATGACGGCGGGCTTGCCGCGCACCCGTTGGAGCAGACGGCCCTGGCGATCCGGCACAGGCGCCGCGCTCGGATAGTCGTGATCCGCCAGCCAACGCATGAGGTCCAGGAAGAAGGGCAACTCGTCTTCCCGCACCCGCTTCTCATAGACGGTCAGGATGTAGCGGCCCTTTTCCGTCTCCAGCAGGAAGTTGGAGTTCTCCACGCCTTCGGCGATGCCCTTGAAGGCGAGCGGCGCGCCGAGGTCGAACCCGTTCAACAGGTCCTGGAGCTCTTGATCGGTGATGTCGGTGTAGACGGCCATGACCGGGCGGGCATGGGCGAGGTCGGGCCGCGGGTCAAGACGGCTTGGTCAGGCCGTCTCCGGCCAGGGCTGGGTCGCCAGCGAGAGGGCGGCGGCGCGCCCGCCCTTGATCAGGCGCTCGACGACCTGCGGATCGGTCTCGATGCGGGCCAGCTGCAGCACCCCGAACATCTGGGCGAAGACCAGGCTCGCCCGATCGAGGCGGGCCTCGGCCGAGCCGCCGAGGGGAAGCAGATCGGCGATCAGCCGTACCATGCCGCGGCCGCGCACATCGAAGCGCTGGCGGGTCTCCTGCGGCTGGCGGGCGATCTCGGGCGCGAGCGCGGAGACGGCGCAGCCCAGGCCCATATGGTCCCGGTGCAGGACGCGCAGATAGCTGTGGATCAGCACCTTCAGGCGCTCCGCCTCCGGAGCAGCCGCCAGCACCTCCTGGAAGTAGCCCAGGGTGGACTCCGCGGCGTATTCGAGCGCCGCGGCGATCAGGTCCTCGCGGGAGGCGAAGTGGGCGTAGAAGCCGCCATGGGTGAGGCCGGCGTCGGCCATCAGCGGGCGCACGCCGACGGCCGCCACGCCGTCGCGGCGGAACCGCTCGGCGGCGCGCTTCAGGATCTCCTCGCGGGAGATCTGCTTCTGGTCGCCCTTGTAGCGCGCCACCTTGGGATCCTCTCAATTAGGTCTGGAGGTAGCGCTCGGCCACGCGCCCTCCGGTGACCTCGCCCAGGAAGGCGAGGCGCTTGACCTCGATGTCGTCCCAAAGCGCCGGGCTGACAAGGGTCGGCACGGTGATCGCCTCGCCATTCGCCAGGCCGGCCAGGGCGGCGTCCACCAGGGCGTCGGCCGAGATATAGGCCGTGTCCGGGAAGATGCTGTCCGGCAGGCCCTGGGCCTTGAAGAACTCTGTGCGGATGGGGCCGGGTAGGACGGCCTGGATGCGGATGCGGCTGCCCGCATACTCCTGCTGCAGGGAGCGGGTGAAGTTCAGCACATAGGCCTTGGAGCCGCTGTAGGACGCGCCGCCCGCTGAGGGGCCATAGGCCAGGACCGAGGCGATGTTCACCAGCGCGCCCTCGCCGGACTTGCGGAACCCGGCGAGCGCCGCCAGCGACAGGCGGGTGAGCGCCACGATGTTCAGTCGTATCAGCGCCTCCTGGGCGTCCGCGCCGGTGGCCGCCGTGGGGCCCAGCGCGCCGACGCCGGCGTTGTTGATCAGGACCGCGGCGGGGTCTGCCTCCAGCCGGGCCTCGAGCCTGGCCAGGTCTGAAGCCTTCGCCAGGTCGAGGACGAGGGTTTCGACCCGGACGCCATATCGGGCGCTCAGACGCGCCGCGAGTTCGGCCAAGCGGTCCGCGCGCCGGGCGACCAGCAGCAGGTCATGGCCCTGCGCCGCCAGCCGATCCGCATAGGTCGCGCCGATACCGGAAGAGGCGCCGGTGACCACCGCCACACCTTGAGGGTTGGACATCTTGGTCTCCCTCAGGCGTAGGTGCGGGGCGAGGGGCGGTTCTCGGCGCGCCAGCGCCGCTCGTCCTCGGTGTCGGGCATGGGCGGGTAGTGGCCGTTGATCGACCAGTAGTCGATGGGGGTCTCGTCGATGTGGAACTCCCAGTCGTAGCCCTTGTCGGCGAGATAGGGCTTCAGGATCGCATTGACCCTGTCGATGAAGCGCCGGCTCGTCTCGATGTTCGGGAACGAGCGGGCGATGTGCTCCATCACCATGCGCACGAAGCGCTCGGCGGGTTTGCCGCCCACATAGAAGTTCCGGGCTTCGATCGCCTGGAAGACGATGCCCACATAGAACCGGGGCATCACCGCCCCGTAGATGTCGGTGATCTTCTCCGCCAACTCCGCCTTGTCGGCGTCCGAGAAGGAGTCAGCCGGGTGGTAGATCGTCCAAAGGGGCATTTCGGAACCTCCGTTCCATTGTGATGACGATTGTCATATGATGGAGCGGATCGTTATATGTCAAACGTCATTTTATGAGAGCCGCCCAAAGGCTTGCGTTTCAGCCCCCGCCGTTCAGGCTGGCCCCGCCTTCGGGGGGAGAGCGCATGCGGTCGGAGTCCGGGCTGGTTCGGGGTGTGGGCTTCCTTGGCCTTTGCGCCCTGGTCATCAATGGAATGGTCGGATCGGGGATCTTCGCCCTGCCTTACGCCCTGGCTCAGCGGGTGGGCGGCTGGACCCCGGTGGTGCTGCTGGCCATGGGGGTCGCCCTGATCCCGCTGGTCTTCGTGATGGCCCGGCTCGCGGCGATGTTCGACCGCACGGGCGGGCCCGTGGCCTATGTCCAGGACGCCTTTGGCGGCAACGCCGCCTTCGTGGTGGGCTGGCTGCAGATCCTGTCGGTGGCCTCGGCCACCGCGGCCAACGCCAACGCCCTGTCGGACTATCTGTTCGGCTCCGTGGCCGGGGGGACCTCAGCCCTGATCCACGCCGCCGCGACCTTCGCGGGTCTCGCCCTGGCGGTCGGCCTCAATGTCATGCCCTCGCGGCGGACGGCGGGGGTCCTGGTGCTGGCCTCGGTCTGCAAGCTCGCGCCCCTGGTGCTGATCGGCCTGTTCGCCTGGCCGCACCTGGGCGCCGCGCCCTCCAGCACGCCGGCCGAGACCTGGGCGCCGCTGCAGGCGGTGCTCCTGGCCTGCTACGCCATGATCGGCTTCGAGAACGCCCTGACCATGGCGGGCGAGGCACGTAATCCCGAGCGCGACATGCCGCGCGCCCTGTTCCTGGTCTATGGGCTCTGCACCCTGATCTACGCCCTGGTGGCGGCCGCCTACTGCGCCACGGTGTTTGCGCCGGGCAAGGCCGACAGCGCCCCGGTGGCGACCCTGGCCAAGGCGCTGTTCGGTGATCTGGGCGGCGTCCTGGTGCTGTTCGCCGTCGCCTGGTCGATCCTGGGTAACATGACCATCAATATGCTGGGCAACTCCCGGCGCATCTTTGCGATGGAACAGCAGGGCGACCTGCCGCGCGGGCTGGGCCGCCTGCATCCCGGTCTCAGCATCCCCATCAACGCCGTCGCCCTGGTCGGCGTGCTGACCGTGGGCCTAGCCTTGAGCGGCGGCTTCGTGGTGCTGGCCGTGCTCAGCGTCGCGGCGCGGCTTGCGGTCTATCTGTCCTGCGTCGCCGCCTTGCCCATGGTCCGACGCCGCAGGGCGCTCGGCGTCCGGGTCCTCGAGTGGGCGGCGATCATCGCCGCCGGGGGGCTCTGCTGCTGGCTGATCCTGCAGTCGAAGCCGGAGAACTGGCTGGCCATGCTGGCCGCGGTCGCCAGCGGCCTGGCCTTGCGGGCGGTGGCGCGACGGTTGCGAAGCCGTGTCGGCGCCTGAGCGTGGCAAGACGGCGGGCGTTGTACGTGGTAGTCTGCCGAACCGGGAGGCGGAAATGGTCGCGCTCAAAGTCACGAAAATCGGAGAAGACGTCGTCGTCGTCCTTACGGAGGAACTGCGCGATGTCCTCGGTGTGGCTGAAGGCGGAACCCTCTACGCCGCGCAATCCAGCGACGGCGAGGTGACCCTCGCGCGGCGGGACATGTCCCTTGAGACCCGGCGCTCGCGCGGGCGCGCCTTCATTGGGCGCTACAAGAAGACCCTCGACGCGCTCGCGAAGTAGGCCCGGCATGGCGACGCCATTCTGGCTGGACCAGGAGCTGGTGCTGGCGCTGTACGAGGATATCGTTGCGGCGTCCGGCGGGGCCTTTGGGGTTCGGGACGCCGGCTTGCTCGAGTCCGCGCTCGCGCGTCCGCTCAATCGCTACCAGTACGAGGGCTGCGAGGATCTACTTGAACTTGCCGCCACCTATGCGGCGGGGCTTTCGGGCAATCACCCGTTCATCGATGGCAACAAGCGGGTGGCCTTTGTCGCCATGGGTCAGTTCCTGGACGACAACGGGCTGAGGCTGATCGCGACAGATGAAGATGCGACGGCGACTATGCTTTCACTCGCGTCTGGAGGCCTCGACATCCAGGGGCTGACGGCCTGGCTAAAGGGTGTCGTCGAGCCGATCTAAGACACCGCTCTGCGGCCTCGGCTCTTAGCCCGCCAGCACCCGCGGCAGCTTGAAGCTCACAGTCTCGCGGGCCGCCTCGACCTCGGTGACCTCCACGGCGAATTTCGCCGAGATGGCCTCGATCACACCTTGCACCAGCAACTCCGGGGCAGAGGCGCCGGCCGTGACGCCGACGCTGGCGGCGCCGTCGAGCCAGGCGAGGTCGAGCTTGGAGGCGTCATCGATCAGGTAGGCGCCGCGCACCCCGGCCCGCTTGGCCACTTCGACCAGACGCACGGAGTTGGACGAGTTGGCGGAGCCGATCACCAGCACCACGTCGGCCTGGCCGCCGATGGCCTTCACCGCGTCCTGGCGGTTGGTGGTGGCGTAGCAGATGTCTTCCTTGTGCGGGGCGCTGATGCCCGGGAACCGCTCGCGCAGGGCCGCGACGATGTCGGCGGTGTCGTCCACCGACAGGGTCGTCTGGGTGACGAAGGCGACATTGGCCGGGTCGCGCGGCGCAAAGACGCGGGCGTCCTCCACCGTCTCGATCAGGGCCACGGCGCCGTCGGGCAGCTGGCCCATGGTGCCGACCACCTCGGGGTGACCCGCATGGCCGATCAGCACGATCTCGCGGCCGGCTTCGAAGTGGCGCTGGGCCTCCACGTGCACCTTGGAGACCAGGGGGCAGGTGGCGTCCAGATAGAGCATCTTGCGAGCCTTGGCCTCGGCCGGCACCGACTTCGGCACCCCGTGGGCCGAGAACACCACCGGACGGTCCGGCGGGCATTCCTCAAGCTCTTCGACGAACACGGCGCCCATGGCCTTCAGGCGGTCGACCACATGGCGATTGTGGACGATCTCGTGCCGCACATAGACCGGGGCGCCGTACTTCTCGATAGCGCGCTCGACGATCTGGATGGCGCGGTCGACCCCGGCGCAGAACCCGCGCGGGGTGGCGAGCAGCACCTTGAGGGGCGGTTTGGGAACGGCGGCGTCGGGCATGGCTGCAAACTAGGGTGTCGGCGCGTCATTCGCCAGCCGCGTTGCGGCCTCAATCGATAGCCATTAGTAGAAACCCATTGCGGAGCCCGTTCCGGGCGGCCGCCCCTTGCTGTTGGACGACCTGATGCGCCGGTCCTTGTTCGTTTCCGCGGTCCTGTTGATGGCCGCCGCCACCCTGCCGGCGACCGCCTTCGCCCAGCGGCAGCGCCCGAGCGGCGGCGATCAGCAACAGGAAGACGTCGCCAAGAAGAAGAAAAAGGACGCCGAGTGGGGTGACACCCAGGCGCCCCTGCCGGCCCTGCGCAACGCCGGGCCGTGCCCGTTCGTGAAGGTGCTGTACGACGCCGGCCGCTATGCCGAGTTCAAGGGCGGCCAGGTGGCCTCTAACGCGGTGGGTTTCACCGGCGAGATCCAGGGCGTGTCCGCCGGCTGCGCCTACAAGGACGATGAGCCGATCACCATGCAGATGGAGATCCTGTTCGAGTTGGGCAAAGGCCCGGCCGCCGAAGGCTCTCAGAAGAATTATCGCTACTGGGTGGCGGTCACGAAGCGGAACTCCGTGATGATCGCCAAGCAGTATTTCGACCTGCCCGTGGCGTTCCAGCCCGGCCAGGACCGCCTGTACGCCACCGAGGAGATCGGCCAGCTGGTCATCCCGCGGGCGGATATCAAGACGTCCGGCTCCAATTTCGAGGTGTTGGTGGGCTTCGACGTGACGCCCGAGATGGCGGCCTTCAACCGTGAGGGCAAGCGGTTCCGCCTCACCGCGGGCGCGACCTCTGCCAAGGATGCTGGCGACCACCAATGACTGACCTGAAGCGTGGCTTGAGCGAAGCGGTCGCCGCCGCCTTCGCCGCGGCCGGACTCCCGGCTGACCTTGGGCGAGTGACCCCGTCCGACCGTCCCGACCTGGCCGATTTCCAGTGCAACGGCGCCTTGGCCGCCGCCAAGACCGCCCGCCGCGATCCGCGTGAGATCGCCGCCAGCGTCACCGCGACCCTGGCCGCGGACCCGCGTCTGGCCGCGGTGGAGATCGCGGGCCTGGGCTTCATCAATATCCGCGTCTCGGACAAGACCCTGTCGGAACGCGCCCAGGAGATCGCCGCCGATCCCCGCGCCGGCGCCCGGCTGGTGGAAGGCCCGCGGCGGATCCTGGTCGACTATGGCGGCCCCAATGTCGCCAAGCCGATGCATGTGGGCCACCTGCGGGCCTCGATCATCGGCGAGTCCATCAAGCGCATCTATCGGTTCCGCGGCGACGTGGTGGTCGGCGACGCCCACTTCGGCGACTGGGGCTACCAGATGGGCCTGCTGATCGGCGCCGTCATGGACGAGGACGCCTTTATCAAGGCGCTGATGGACCAGCTTAACAGCCGCGCCCGGCCGCTGACCCCCGAGGAAGAGAAGCAGGCCTTCTCCGCCCTCGACGAGCGGGTCACCCTGGCCGACCTGGACCGGCTCTATCCGATGGCGGCGGCGCGCGGGAAGTCGGAGCCCGACTATCGCGACCGGGCGCGCAAGCTCACCGCCGAGCTGCAGGCCAAGACCCAGGGCTACTATCTCCTGTGGCGGCATTTCGCGCGGGTGACGCGGGTGGCGCTTGAGCGCGACTTCCATGCGCTCGGCATTGATTTCGACCTGTGGAAGGGCGAGAGCGACGTCGATGACCTGATCGCGCCGATGGTGCAGGAACTCGACGCTAAGGGCCTGCTGGTCAACGACCAGGGCGCACGGATCATCCGGGTGGCCCGCGAGGGCGACAAGCGCGAGCTGCCGCCGCTGCTGGTGGTCTCGTCCGAGGGCTCGGCC
>CAZXVO010000118.1:0-1375 GCA_964643835.1 uncultured Phenylobacterium sp.
GCACGAAGATCTGGCCGGCCTGGGTCTCGGAGGTGCGGCGGATGTCGATGCGCGGGAACAGGCCCAGCTGCACGGCCTGCTGGGTCATGGAGAAGGCGCCGGTGATCACCGCCTGGCTGGCGATGATGGCGGCGATGGTGGCCAGGATCAGGACCGGCCAATAGATGGCCTCCGGGATCATTTGGAAGAACGGATTGATCCGGGCCTCGGGGTGGGCGAGCACCAGGGCGCCCTGGCCCAGATAGTTCAGCAGCAGGCAGGGCAGGACGAGGAAGACCCAGGCGGCCTGGATCGGCGTCTTCCCGAAGTGGCCCATGTCCGCATAGAGCGCCTCGGCCCCGGTCACGGCCAGGAAGACGCTGCCCAGGATGACGAAGCCGATGAAGCCGTTCTTCACCAGGAAGACGAAGCCGTAGTGCGGCGACAGGGCGCGGAAGATCGAGAGGTCCTCGGCGATATGATAGAGGCCGAGCCCGCCCAGGACGATGAACCAGATCAGCGTGATGGGGCCGAACCACTTGGCCACGCTGGCGGTGCCGCGCGACTGGATCAGGAACAGGGCCACCAGGATCACCGCGGAGGCCGGCAGGACATAGGTGCTGAGGCTGGCGCCGATGCCCGGCGCCTCCTTCAGGCCCTCAAGCGCGCCCAGGACCGAGACCGCCGGGGTGATGATGCCGTCGCCATAGAATAGCGCCGCGCCGATCACGCCCAGGAAGAAGACCGCGGTGGACTGCCGCCCCAGCGAGCGCTGGGCCAGCGCCATCAGGGCCAGGGTGCCGCCCTCGCCCTTGTTGTCCGCCCGCATCAGGAAGACGACGTACTTCACCGTCACGATCAGGATCAGAGCCCAGGTGACCAGGGACACGACCCCCAGCACCGCCAGCTCCGAACTCACCGAATGGCGGGTGTGGTGCAGGGCTTCGCGCATGGCGTAGAGCGGGCTCGTGCCGATGTCGCCAAACACCACGCCCATGGCGCCGAGCGCCAGAGCGGCAAAGCTTTCCTTGTTCGGGGAGTGATGCGACTCCTCGGCCGCCTCGGGGGCGGCGCCAGCCGGATCAGGCATCCAAAGTCTCCGGGAACACATGTTCCCTTTCCGGCCCCATGCCGACAAAGAGCGGGGCGCGATACACCCTTTCCGCGGGGGGTTCAATGATGCCGCGACGCACGGCCGCGCGTATGACCCTCGGGATGCTTGCGGTCCGCCCGCGGAAGCGCCACATCTGCCGCATGTTCATCCAGACTGAAGCCACCCCGAACCCCGAAGTTCTGAAGTTCCTGCCCGGCCGCGAAGTGCTGACCGAGGGCTCCGGCGACTTCCGTGACGCCGAGGCCGCCACCGCCTCGCCGCTGGCCGCCGAGCTGTTCGGCA
>CAZXVO010000118.1:1385-13007 GCA_964643835.1 uncultured Phenylobacterium sp.
GACGGCGTGGTGCGGGTGTTCTACGGCCCGGACTTCGTGACCGTTGGCAAAGACCCGGACTACGACTGGTCGCACCTGAAAGCGCCGATCCTGGCGGCGATCATGGACCACTTCACCTCCGGCGCGCCCCTGTTCGCCGGCGAGGCGGCCCAGGGCGGCGGCCACGACGAGGACACCGTCTATGAGGGCGAGACCGCCCAGGTGGTGGCTGAGATCAAGGATCTGCTGGACACCCGCATCCGTCCGGCGGTGGCCCAGGACGGTGGCGACATCGTCTTCAACCGCTTCGACGCCGACACCGGCGTGGTGTGGCTGCACATGCGCGGCGCCTGCTCGGGCTGTCCCTCGTCCTCGGCCACGCTGAAGGCCGGGGTGGAGAACATGCTCAAGCACTATGTTCCCGAGGTCACCCGCGTCGAACAGACGCTTTAGGGTCCCGCGCGGCTCCTGACCCTTTCCCTAGCTGGGGGGATCGTGTAGCGCCGGGCGCGCATGATCACGCTCGCCTTCGACACCTGCCTGACCGCCTGCACGGCCGCCGTGCTGGAGGACGAGCGTGTGCTGGTCTCCCGCGTGGAGCCTATGGCCCGCGGCCACCAGGAGCGCCTGGCCCCCCTGGTCGCCGAGGTGATGGCCGAGGCTGAGCTGCCCTTTGATCGCCTGGACCGCATCGGCGTGACGATTGGTCCCGGCTCCTTCACCGGCCTGCGCGTGGGCCTGGCCTTCGCTAAGGGTCTGGGCGCGGCCCTGGATCGGCCGGTGATTGGCATTGGGGTCCTGGAGGCCCTGGCCGAGCCCTTCGAGGGTCCGGCGGTGGTCTTCTCCGTGCTCGACGCCAAGCGGGGCCAGGTCTACCTGCAGGCCTTCGCCGGCGGGAAGCCGCTGATGGCGCCCGACGCCCTGCCGGTGGAGACCGCCTGCGCCCGCCTGGTTGAGCTGGCCGGCGCTGGCCCCGCGGTCATCACCGGAACCGGGCTGGAGCTTGTCGCCGATGTCCTGCCAGGCGCGCGCCGCGTGCTGGTGGAGCACGCTGATCCTGCCGCCGTGGCTCGGCTCGCCGCCCTGCGCAGCCCGGTTCCGCCCCGGCCGCTCTATCTGCGGGCGCCCGACGCCAAACTGCCGGGCGGGCGGGAGCTGGGCGCATGACCACCCTAAACGCCGTGGGGCCAGAGGCCGCTGACACCCTGGCCGCCGTCCACTGGCAGGCGTTCACGCCCGGCTGGAGCGCCGCCGAGCTCACCGAACTGCTGGACAGTCCTGGCGTCTTCGCCCTGCTGGCTCAGGCAGAAGCGCCCTGCGGCATGATCCTGTGCCGCGCTGTCGCCGGCGAAGCCGAGATCCTGACCCTGGCCGTTGCGCCCCCGGCGCGTCGCCAGGGCCTGGCCCGCGACCTGGTCGCCGCCGCGGCCGGTCTGGCGCGTCAGGCCAAGGCCGCGGAGATGTTCCTGGAGGTCGCCACCGACAACATCGCCGCGCTGCGCCTCTATGAGCAGGCAGGATTTCAGCGCGCGGGCCTGCGTCGCGGCTACTATGATCGCGGGGACGGCGTGCGCACCGATGCGGTGGTGATGCGCCTTGACCTTAACACGGCGGGTCCCGCCGCTTATCCTAAGGCTGACTGACTCGGGAGCCGCGCCAGTGGACCGTATTGAGAACCTCTGCGTCGAAAAGGGCATGCGCATGACGGACCAGCGCCGCGTGATCGCGCGCGTGCTGTCCAACGCCCACGACCATCCGGATGTGGAAGAGCTCTACCGCCGGTCCCACGCCATCGACCCGCATATCTCCATCGCCACCGTCTATCGCACCGTGCGCCTGTTCGAAGAGGCCGGGATCATCGCCCGGCACGACTTCCGCGACGGCCGCTCGCGCTACGAGGAAACCCCGACCCACCACCACGACCACCTGCTCGACATGAAGACCGGCAAGGTCGTCGAGTTCGTGGACGAGGAGATCGAGGCTCTGCAGGAGGCCATCGCCCGCAAGCTTGGCTACAAGCTGGTGGACCACCGGCTGGAGCTCTACGGGACCCCGCTGGAGGAGTAGTGTGGCCGGGCTGCGCTTGCGCGCGCCCCGCCTCGACCCCATAACCCCAGCCATGACCGGGACCGCGCAGCAAAAGCGCCTCTACATCAAAACCTACGGCTGTCAGATGAACGTCTATGACAGCGAGCGCATGGCCGACGTGCTGGCGCCGCTGGGCTATGGCGTCACCGACCAGCCGGACGACGCCGACCTTGTCGTGCTGAACACCTGCCACATCCGTGAGCGGGCGACCGAGAAGGTCTATTCCGAGCTCGGCAAGATCAAGGAACTGCGCGAGGCCAGGCAGGAGGCCGGCGGCGGGCGGATGACCATCGCCGTGGCCGGCTGTGTCGCCCAGGCCGAGGGCGAGGAGATCATGCGCCGCCAGCCCGCCGTGGACCTGGTGGTGGGCCCGCAGGCCTATCACCAGCTGCCCGAACTGATCGCCCGCGCCCACCGGGCCCGGGGGGAGCGTCTGGCCGCTGACTTCGCCGCTGAGGACAAGTTCGACGCCTTGCCGGCGACGCGCAATCCGGGCGGGGTCACCGCCTTCCTCACCGTTCAGGAAGGCTGCGACAAGTTCTGCACCTTCTGCGTGGTGCCCTATACCCGCGGCGCGGAATGGTCCCGTCCGGTGGACAAGATCCTGGATGAAGCCAAGGTCCTGGCCGACAAGGGCGTGCGCGAGGTCACCCTGCTGGGCCAGAACGTCAACGCCTATGATGGTGACGGCGGGCTTGCTGGGCTGGTGCGCAAGCTGGCCAAGATCCCTGGCATCGACCGGATCCGCTACACCACCAGCCATCCGCGCGACATGGACGAGGCGCTGATCGCCGCCCATGCCGAGCTGCCGGAGCTGATGCCCTATCTGCACCTGCCGGTGCAGTCGGGGTCGGACAAGATCCTCAAGGCCATGAACCGTGGCCATACGGCTGAGGCCTATCTGAAGCTGATCGAGAAGATCCGCGCCGCCCGGCCGGACATCGCCATGTCCTGCGACTTCATCGTCGGCTTCCCCGGCGAGCGGGACAGCGACTTCGAGGCGACCCTGAACCTGGTGCGCGAGGTCGGCTACGCCAGCGCCTTCTCGTTCAAGTATTCGCGCCGTCCCGGCACCCCGGCCGCGGCCATGCCCGGCCAGATCGCCGAAGCGGTCAAGGACGAGCGCCTCGCCCGCCTCAACGCTCTGATCGACGAGCAGCAGCGGGCTTTCAACGCCGCCCAGGTGGGCAAGGTCCTGCCGGTGCTGTTCGAGAAGAGGGGCCGCCATCCCGGCCAGCTGAACGGCCGCAGCCCCTATCTGCAGGCGGTGCACGCCGAGGGGCCGGATCATCTGATCGGCCAGATCGTTCCGGTGCGCATCGAAGCGGCCGCCAAGATGAGCCTGGGCGGCGTCCTGGAAATGTCCCCCGCGTGAGCCGCAGCCCCGAATTCATCCCTCTGTCCGACGAAACGGTCCGCGCCGTGGCCGGGCCGGCCAGCCGCCACGCCGCCCTGATGGAGGACGCCTTCGACGTCCTGGTCGAGACCCCCGGCGGCGGGGTGTCGCTGAGCGGCGACGCCAAGGCCCGGACCTCGGCCAAGCAGGTGATCGAAACTCTGGCCCGGCGCGTGGACCAGGGGCTGGAGGTGGCCGAGGCCGATGTGCGCGTGGCCATCGGCCAGGTCCGCACGGGCCGTGGCGCGGCGCCCGCCGGCCTGCCTTCGGGCCGACGTGGCCAGGTGGCGCCCAAGACGGCGGCCCAGGCGCGCTATCTCGACGCCCTGGCGAAATGTGAGCTTGTGTTCGGTTTAGGTCCAGCCGGCACCGGCAAGACCTTCCTGGCCGTGGCGCACGGCGCGGGCCTGTTGCTGCGCGGTGAGGTCGACAGGCTGATCGTCTCCCGCCCCGCCGTCGAGGCGGGGGAACGGCTGGGCTTCCTGCCCGGCGACCTGTCGGAGAAGGTCGATCCCTATATGGCGCCGGTCTGGGAGGCCCTGACCGACATCCTGGGCGTCGACCAGTTCCGCCGTCGCCGGGAAAAGGGCGAGATCGAGCTCGCCCCCATCGCCTTCATGCGCGGCCGGACCCTGGCGCATGCCTTCGTCATTGTCGACGAGGCCCAGAACTGCTCGCGCCTGCAGATGAAGATGGTCCTGACCCGCCTGGGCGAGGGCGCGCGCATGGTGGTCACCGGCGATCCCAGCCAGTGCGACCTGCCCAACCCCGCCGATTCCGGCCTGGCCCACGCGGTCGGCCTGCTGGACGGGGTCAAGGGCGTGGGCGTGGCCCGGTTCGCCACCGAGGACGTGGTCCGCCACCCGCTGGTCGAGCGGATCGTGCGGGCTTATGAGGCCGATCAGGCCAAGGTGGTCGCGGTCCGCAAGCGCCGGTCGGGGGAGGCCGAGGCGTCTTGATCGACATCGAGATCGAGGATGGCCGCTGGGAGGACGCCGAGCCGCGTGTCGCCGAGTTGGCCGAAGAGGTGGCGATCGCCGCCCTGGAGGCGTCCGACTTCCAGGGCACGGTGGTGATCCTGTTCACCGACGACGTGGCCCAGCAGGCCCTGAACCTGCAGTTCCGGGACAAGGACAAGTCCACCAACGTGCTGTCCTTTCCGGCGCCGACCAATCCCGAAGGCCACCTGGGCGACATCTCGCTGGCCTTCGAGACCTGCGCGGCCGAGGCTCGGGAGCAGGGCAAGATCTTCGCCCACCACCTGCAACACCTCGTGGCGCATGGCGTGCTGCATCTTGTAGGGTACGATCACGAAACCGACGACGAGGCCGAGATCATGGAAGGCCTTGAGCGGGAGATTCTGGCCGGCCTGGGGACGCCTGATCCCTATGCGGCTGAGCGGGGAGATGATGGCGAGTCCTGAAGAGCCGAGCCCGGAGCCGCGACCAAGCCGGGGCGTGCGCGCCCTTCTCCGCCGCCTGAGGGGCAAGGCGCCTGTTGATCTCGCCCCCGCGCCCGACGCCACCGGCGGCCGGCTGGTGGACCAGGCCCAGGCCTTCCAGTCCTTGCGGGTGGACGACGTGATGACGCCGCGCGCCGACATCGTCGCCGTGGAGCTGTCGACGCCGTTTTCCGAGCTGGTCGAGCAGTTCCTCGAGGCCGAGCACTCGCGGATGCCCATCTATCGCGAGACCCTCGACGATCCGGTGGGCGTGGTTCACGTCAAGGACGTCTTCAAGCTGATGGCGACGCCGGCCAAGGGCCGCGCCAAGCCGCCTGGACCCGAGGCCACCGTGCTGCAGAAGCTGCGCCGAGACGCCCTCTATGTTCCAGCCTCCATGCGCGCCGCCGACCTGCTCTTGCGGATGCAGGGCTCGCGCATCCACATGGCCCTGGTGATCGACGAGTTCGGCGGCACCGACGGCCTGGTCACCCTGGAGGACCTGGTGGAGGCCGTGGTCGGCGAGATCGACGACGAGCACGACGAGGCCCAGGCCGCGGGCGTCATCGCCCGGCCAGGAGGGGTGTTCGAGGTTGAGGGCCGCACGCCTCTGGATGAGCTGGAGACCGCCGTCGGCCGCGAACTGGCCCCGCCGGATCTCGAGGAAGAGATCGATACGGTGGCCGGACTGGTCATCGCCATCGCCGGCCGGGTGCCGCAGCGGAGCGAGGTCATCGCCCATCCTGACGGCTATGAGTTCCAGGTGATCGACGCCGATCCGCGCCGGGTGAAGCGGGTCCGCCTGCGGCCCATCGCGCCCCCTGAACCTGAAAAGGCCGAGGAGGCTTGAGGCTTCCACCTGCCTGGCTCTCGCCAGCCTGGCTTCCGCCTGTCTGGCGGCCGCGCCTGATCGCCCTGGGCGCGGGCCTGGCCTGCGGCCTGGCGCATCCGCCGTTCGGGATCCTTCCGGGCCTGCTCGGCTACGCCGTACTGCTGCATCTGCTGGAGGAACTGGGCGAGCGGCCCCTGCGCCAGGCCTTCTTCCGTGGCTGGCTGGCCGGGGTGGGCTATTTCGCCGTCGGGGTCTGGTGGATCACCGAGCCCTTCATGGTCGACGCCGCCACCCAGGGCTGGATGGCGCCCTTCGCCCTGTTGCTGATGGGTGGGGGCTTGGCCCTTTTCTGGGGCCTGGCGGCCCTGCTGCACAGGCTGGCGGCGGCCAAGGGCTGGATGTCGCCCTTCGTGTTCGCCGGCGCCCTTACCCTGACCGAGTTTCTGCGCGGCCACATCCTGACCGGCTTTCCCTGGAACCTGCCGGGCGAAACCTGGGCGGCGGGCTCGGCCCCGTCCCAGGCGGCGGCCTATGTGGGCGCCTATGGCCTGACCTGGATCACGGTGGCGCTCGCTTCAAGTTTCGTCCTGCTGCGCACGCCTGACCGCACAAGCCGTATCCGGGCCGCCGTCGCGATCCTGGGCGCCCTTGGACTGCTCTATGGCGGCGGCGCGATCCGCCTGGCCCATAGTCCTGCGCCCGCCCCGGACGCCCCGCGCATCCGCCTGGTCCAGGCCAATATCGACCAGAAGGAGAAGTGGCGGCCTGAGAACCTGAACCAGATCTTCGCCACTTATCTGGAGCTGACCCAGCGGCCGGGCGCGCCGGACGTGATCGTCTGGCCTGAGGGCGCCCTGCCGGCGGTGATCGACGATCTGCTGGTTCCCGGCCGCGGTTACCTGGAAGGTCTGACGAGGACCCTGAAGCCTGGCCAGACCCTGATGACCGGCGCCAATCGCGTCGGTCCGGGCCCCGACGGGCGGACCCTCTACTACAACAGCCTGATCGCCCTGCGCCGCGAGGCGCCCGGCCTTGTGCTGACCGGCGTCTATGACAAGCACCGGCTGGTGCCGTTCGGCGAGTTCCTGCCCCTGGGGGGCCTGGCCGGAAAGCTGGGGATCCGCAGCCTCGTGCATATGCCCGAAGACTTCACCGCCGGGCCTGAGCCGGCGCCGCTCCAGCCCCAGGGCGTGCCCGCCCTGCAGCCGCTGATCTGCTACGAGGCGCTGTTTCCAGGCTTCACGCGCCAGGCCGCGCGCCGAGGCGGCCGGCCCGCCTGGATTCTGAATGTTTCCAACGACGCCTGGTTCGGCGGCGGCAGCGGCCCACTGCAGCACCTGAACATCGCCGGCTATCGCGCCATCGAAGAAGGCCTGCCCATCGCGCGAGCCACCCCTACTGGCGTCACCGCCATGATCGACGCCTCCGGCCGCATCCTGCCGGGCAAGCGCCTGGGCCTTGGCGGCTTCGGTGTGGTGGATGCGGAGCTGCCCGCCGCCCGGCCCCCGACACCCTATTCGCGTCACGGTGAAACATTCACCGCCATCTTGCTGCTGTTTTCCGCGGCCATGGCGGGTCTCGGTCGGCGCGACCGCAAATGAGAAATTGACGCGAACGTCGATATTTTTGACGGTCCTTCGCCGGCTCAGCTAAGGGGTGATTCATGGCCAAGGATCTCGACATCGACCGAACCCCCAACCCCGTCGATCTGCATGTGGGTCTGCGCATTCGCCTGAGGCGCAAAGAACTGGGTGTCAGCCAGGAAAAGCTCGCCGACGCCATCGGCCTGACGTTCCAGCAGATCCAGAAGTATGAGCGCGCCGCCAACCGGGTCTCGGCCTCCAAGCTGTGGGAGATGGCCCGGGCCCTCGACACCACCATCGGCTACTTCTTCGAGGGCCTGGGCGATGCGGCGCTGAGCGCGCCCGGCGAACCTCAGGCGCCCCCGGCCCACGCCTTCCTCCTGACCCCGGAAGGGCTGGAGCTGGCCGCGGCGTTTCCGAAGATCCAACGCTCGCGGGTGCGTCGCCGCATCCTCGACCTGGTGCGGGCCATGACCGAGGACGAAGGCGAGGCTGCGCCCGCCGAATAGGCGCAATTCCCGCGGCCGAGGATCGCGCTTGCGGGATATAAAGATTTCTTTATAGGTTTCGGAAATGATCCGAACGCCCCGATTGCGGGGCTTTTGCGCCTATTCGGGAGTCTCCTCTTGAGCCGTTCCTCCTACATCTTCACCAGCGAAAGCGTCTCCGAAGGCCATCCGGACAAGGTGGCCGACCGGATCAGCGACACCGTGGTCGACGCCTTCCTGTCCGTGGAGCCCGAGGCGCGGGTCGCCTGTGAGACCCTGGTGACCACCAACCGCATCGTGCTGGCCGGCGAAGTCCGCGCCGCCAAGCCGGGCGCGTCCAAGGACGAGAACAAGAAGCTGACCAAGGAGATCGTCAGCTCCCTGGAGCCCAAGGTTCGCGCCGCGATCCAGGACATCGGCTACGAGCAGAAGGGCTTCCACTGGGCCAAGGCCAAGTACGCCTGCCACCTGCACGCCCAGTCGGCCCACATCGCCCAGGGCGTTGATGCGTCCAATAAGAAGGACGAAGGCGCCGGCGACCAGGGCATCATGTTCGGCTACGCCTGCGACGAGACGCCGGAACTGATGCCGGCGACCCTGCAGTACTCGCACAACATCCTGAAGAAGCTGGCCGAAGTCCGTCACTCGGGCGAGGTCGAGGCCCTGGAGCCCGACGCCAAGAGCCAGGTGACTCTGCTGTACCAGGACGGCCGCCCGGTCGAGGTGCTGCAGATCGTGGTCTCCACCCAGCACAAGAAGCGGATCGGCCTGCATTCGGCCTCGCCGAAGCGCGTGAAGGACCTGATCCAGCCCTATGTGGAAAGCGTCTTCCCGTCGGGCCTGATCACCAAGAAGACCAAGTGGCACGTCAACCCGACCGGCCGCTTCGAGATCGGCGGCCCGGACGGCGACGCTGGCCTGACCGGCCGCAAGATCATCGTCGACACCTACGGCGGCGCGGCCCCGCATGGCGGCGGCGCCTTCTCGGGCAAGGACCCGACCAAGGTGGACCGTTCGGCGGCCTATGCCTGCCGCTATCTGGCCAAGAACGTCGTGGCCGCGGGCCTGGCGCGCAAGTGCACCATCCAGATCAGCTACGCCATCGGCGTGGCCCAGCCGCTCAGCTTCTATGTCGACCTGCATGAGACCGGCGAGATCGATCCGGCCAAGCTGGAAAAGGTGCTGCCGGAGCTGATCGGCGGCGCCACGCCCCGCGCCATCCGCGAGCACCTGGCCCTGAACCGGCCGATCTACGCCCGCACCGCGGCCTATGGTCACTTCGGCCGCACGCCGGACGCCGAGGGCGGCTTCTCCTGGGAGAAGACCGACCTGGTCGCGGCGCTGAAGTCGCTGGCCTAAAGCCCGACCGATCTTTAGAGGGGCGCGGATGGACGACCGCCATCCGCCCCTTCGATCCTTCGGCCGCATCAAGTCCCGGCCGATCAAGCCGCGTCAGGCGGCCCTTATGGATAGCCTGCTGCCGCAGATCCGCTGTCCTGACACCCCCTTTGATCCCAAGAGCCTGAAGCCCGACGCCCGCGAGGTGTGGCTGGAGATCGGCTTTGGCGGCGGCGAGCACATGGCCGCCCAGGCCGCGCGCGCCAGCGACGTGCTGATCCTGGGGGCTGAGCCGTTCCAGAACGGCGTGGCCAGCGCCCTGCGGCATATCGACGAAGCGGGCCTGAGCAATGTGCGGCTGTGGGATGGTGACGTGCGCGAGATGATCGCCCGTCTGCCCGACGCCTGTCTTGCCCGGGTCTTCATCCTGTTCCCCGACCCCTGGCCCAAGGCCCGGCACCACAAGCGCCGGCTGGTCAGCGCGGAGCTGCTAGTCGAGCTGGCGCGGGTGCTGCAGCCGGGCGGGCGGCTGAGGTTCGCCACCGACTGGGCGGATTATGCGGACTGGACGCTGGAGCGGATCCTCGCCTCGCCGGACTTCGCCTGGCAGGCGGAACGGGCCGACGACTGGCGCACACCGCCGGCCGATCACGTCACCACGCGCTATGAAGAGAAGAAGCTGGGCGACTGCGCGCCAGTGTTCCTCGAGGCCGTGAGGGATTTAGCCACTTGATGAAGTGGTTCTGAACCCCTCAACTCATAAGAAGTTATATTATTGAAATAATTGAATAAACACCCGCCCGACGTCCGTCGAACGGGTGCTTTGGCCGCTTCAGCCGACCTTGGCGTTGTAGCGTTCGATGGACTGGCGGATGATTTCGCCGGTCTCTTCGGGGTCGGCCCAGCGGACGATCTCGACGCTCTTGCCCTTCTCCAGGTCCTTGTAGTGCTGGAAGAAGTGGGCGATCTGCTCGGTCAGGATGGCCGGCAGGGAGCGCCAGCTTTCCACGCCGGCGTAGAACGGGTGGAGCTTGTCCACCGGCACGGCCAGGATCTTTTCGTCGCCGCCGGCCTCGTCGACCATCATCAGGCAGCCGATCGGACGGCAGCGGATGATGGCGCCCGGCACAACCGGGGTCGGGCCCACCACCAGGATGTCGGCGGGGTCGCCGTCATCCGACAGGGTGTGCGGGATGAAGCCGTAGTTGCCCGGATAGAACATCGCGGTGTGCAGGAAACGGTCGACGAAGATCGCGCCCGACTCCTTGTCGAGCTCGTACTTCACCGGCTCGCCGCCCTGCGGGATCTCGATGATGGCGTTGACGTCATAGGGCGGGTTCACGCCGACGGGAATCTTGGACACGTCCATGGGGAGGATCGCCTTTGCACACACATGGGAAAGGAAGTGGCCGGGCTTGTGGACCAAGATCGCGGGCGAGGGAAGAGGCCCCCGTGACAAACCCCGCCAATAGGGCTATATGACCTGCAACATCGTCCGTAGCGCTGGATAGCGCTTACGAGCGGCGGGCTCCGGCCCAGCCGCTTTTTTGTTGGCCGGAGGGCCGAAGAGTTCATGCGCGGCAAGACCGCTGAAGACCGATCGCTCGTGGAGCTGCTCGACCCCGTGGTCGAGGCGGCCGGCTATGAGATTGTCCGCCTGCGTCTGATGGGCGGCGAGCAGACCCGCCGGCTGCAGATCATGGCTGAGACTCCCCAGGGCGATATGAATGTCGAGGACTGCGCGCGCCTGTCCCGCGCCGTCTCCGAACTGCTCGACGCCGCCGACCCGATCAAGGGCGAATATGTGCTCGAGGTCTCGTCCCCCGGCGTCGACCGGCCGCTGACCCGGCTGAAGGATTTCGACACCTATGAGGGCTTCGAGGCCCGGCTGGAGCTGGACCGCATGGCCGAGGGCCGCAAGCGGTTCAAGGGCGTGCTGGCCGGGGTCGAGGGCGACGCCGTGGCCATCGACCTGGAAGGCGAGGAAGAGACCGCTCTCATTCCCTTCGCCTGGGTCATCGACGCCAAGCTGGTGCTGAACGACAAGCTGATGAAGCGCGGCGCCGACGAGCGCGCCCAGCGCCTCGCAGCCGATACTCAACAATCTTCCGACGATGAGGACTGACCCATGAGCCTGACCGGCATTTCGGCCAACCGGCTGGAGCTTCTGCAGATCGCTGAAGCCGTGGCCCGCGAGAAGTCCATCGACAAGGAAGTCGTGATCGAGGCCATCGAGGAGGCGATCCAGAAGGGCGCCCGCTCGCGTTACGGCGCCGAACACGACATCCGCGTGCGCATCGACCCCAAGACCGGCGAGACCATCGTCAAGCGCGTGATCACCGTGGTCCCCGACGACGTGGTGTATGAGAGCGCCGACGGCGAGGCCCCCGGCGAAGAGCCCCCGGGCGTGCGCCGCCTGGCCGACGCCCTGCGCACCGACAAGGAGGCTTTTGTCGGCAAGACCTATGAAGAGATCC
>CAZXVO010000119.1:0-12437 GCA_964643835.1 uncultured Phenylobacterium sp.
CTCTGGGCCACCTCCCCCAAGAGGGGAGGAACCTAGTACAGCAGGAACGGTTTGCGGGCTTCGAGCCAGGCCTGTTCGTCGGGCACGGTGATCGCGTCCAGGTCGGCCGGGGTCGCGTCCGGATTATCCACCCATTCCCGCAGCAGCGGGCCGCCATTGATCACGTCGATGGCCAGCTTGCCGTGCTCGTACTCGTAGGCGAAGTCGCGCCAGAGCGGATAATCCGGATAGAGCCGGCGGATCGCCTTGAAGCCCAGGGCCTGGAGCCGCCAGGGCTTGAAGGCCTCATGATCGTAGAAGGCCGGGTCCTCGGTGTGGATCTGGACGCCTGAGCACAGCTTGCCCACGTGCTTGTGGAAGGTCGGCTCGAACCAGCAGTCGCGCAGCAGGCAGCCCTTCACCCAGTCCGGCGCGAAGTTCCGCATCTCGGCGATCACCGTCCGGGCGTCGATGTCGGGGGCGCCGAACAGCTCCAGCGGCCGGGTGGTGCCGCGGCCTTCCGACAGGGTCACGCCCTCGACCATCACCGTGCCGGCATAGGCGCGCGCCATCCACAGGTTCGGCGCATTGGGGCTGGGGTTGACCCAGGTGCGTTCGCCGATGGGCCAGCCGTAGCCGGGCGCCTCATCGGGCTTCCAGCCGTCCATGGTCACGACGCGATAGGCGACGTCGAGCTTGTAGTGGCTGATGAACCACTGGCCCATTTCGCCCAGGGTCAGGCCATGGCGCATGGGCATGGGACCGGCGCCGACGAAGCTTTCCCAACCGGGGCGCAGGGTCAGGCCCTCGACCGGACGGCCGGCGGGATTCGGACGGTCCAGAACCCAGACTTCCTTGCCGTGCTCAGCCGCGGCTTCCAGCATGTAGAGCAAGGTCGTAACGAAGGTGTAGATGCGGCAGCCCAGATCCTGCAGGTCGATCAGCACCACGTCGAAGGTGCTCATCATCTGGCCGGTGGGCCGGCGGACCTCGCCATAGAGGCTGAAGACCGGGACGCCATGGACCGGATCGTTGAAGTCCGGGGACTCCATCATGTTGTCCTGCTTGTCGCCGCGCAGGCCGTGCTGCGGCCCAAAGGCGGCGGACAGGGTGATCTCGGGGCAGGCGGCGAGCGCATCCAGGCTGTGGGTCAGGTCGCGGGTCACCGAGGCCGGATGGGCGACGAGGGCCACGCGGCGGCCCTTCAGCGCGGCGCGCAGGTCCGCATCGGCGAGAAGACGGTCGATTCCGAAGGTCATGCCCGATCGCTTGGCGGAATTCGGTGCGAAAAGCCATCCACGTGGTGGAACTCCGGCTGGCCCGGCGGGTGGGCGAGCGCCCAGAAGGCCTTGGCGCCGTCCGCCTCCTCGACAATGGCGGTGGCCGACAGGCGCAGCACGGCGGACAGGTCCAGCGGCGCGCCCGCCAGGCTGAGATGAGCGGTCAGCCGCAGGCGGTTGGGCCAGAGCTCGGTCATCACCGTCGGCGCAGGCACGTCCAGATCGGCCATCCCTTGGCGATAGGCGTCGAAGCGGTAGGCCGCCCAGGCCGTGGAGGGCGACAGGTTGAACTCGATGTAGTTCTCCGCTCCCTCGACCCGGATGAAGGCCTCCAGGCAGGTGTGATGCCAAAGGTTGTCGGTGCGCGCGGGCGGCACGGCGACCGGCACCAGGACCTGGCTCAAGTCTCCGACCAGTTCATAGGTCAGGACCAGGCGATCCGGCCCAAGCCAGTCGATCTCCACCGTCACTTCACGTACGGCCGTAGCCGCGCTCGTCTCATGCCGTTTCAGGTTCAGTCGCATGGCCGGGAGACTAGCGGCGCCGAAGCCGCAGGTGGAAGCGGATTTGCGCCTGGGCGCCGCTTGCGGTTGACGGCAGCCAAGGCTCGCCCCTAACTGGCCCCATGATCGCCGCCGACCATAGCCGCCAAAGCTATTACCGCCGCTCCTAGAGCGGCGCGGATGATCCCTTGCGCCTGCCCTTCAACCCGGCCGGCGCCCTCCCCGCTTCTGATCGCGTGCGCGCCCGGCCTCTTCACCGGATGACCGCACATGCCTCTCGATAATCCAGACAATCGCGTGCTAGAGCGCGCGCCGTCCCACCACGAGCGAAGCCAGATGTCCGCCGACCAAGCTTTCAAGTCCGAATTCCTGCGCACCATGCAGGCCCGCGGCTACATCCACCAGATCACCCACCCCGTCGAACTGGACGAGGCGGCGACCGGCGGCGTGATCACCGCCTATATCGGCTTCGACGCGACGGCCTCGTCCCTGCACGTGGGCCACCTGATCCAGATCATGATGCTGCGTCGGCTGCAGCAGGCCGGCCACAAGCCGATCGTGCTGATGGGCGGCGGGACCACCAAGGTGGGCGACCCCACCGACAAGGACGGCCAGCGCCCCCTGCTCACCCACGATCAGATCCAGGGCAACATCGCCACCATCAAGGGGACCTTCCAGCGGTTCCTGACCTTCGGCGACGGCCCGACCGACGCCATCATGGTCGACAATGACGAGTGGCTGTCGAAGATCTGCTACGTCGAGTTCCTGCGCGACTACGGCACGCACTTCACGGTCAACCGGATGCTGGCCTTCGACAGCGTCAAGGCGCGGCTCGAGCGCGAGCAGCCGATGACCTTCCTCGAGTTCAACTACATGCTGATGCAGTCGGTGGACTTCCTGGAGCTGGAGCGGAAGTACGGCTGCGTGCTGCAGATGGGCGGCTCGGACCAGTGGGGCAATATCGTCAACGGGGTGGAGCTGATCCGCCGTGTCGACGCCAAGCCGTCCTTCGGCCTGACCACGCCGCTGCTGTCGACCGCGTCCGGCCAGAAGATGGGCAAGACTGTCGGTGGGGCCGTGTGGCTGAACGCCGACATGCGCAGCCCCTATGACTACTGGCAGTTCTGGCGGAACACCGAGGACGCCGACGTCGGGCGGTTCATGCGGCTGTTCACCGACATGCCGCTGGACGAGATCGCTCGCTACGCGGCCCTGCAGGGCGCCGAGATCAATGAGGCCAAGAAGGTGCTGGCCAACGCCGCCACCACCCTGCTGCACGGGGCCGAGGCCGCCGCGACCGCGGAAGCCGCCTCCCGCGCCGCCTTCGAACAGGGCCAGGTCTCGGCCGACTTGCCGACCCATGAGGTTCCGGCCGCCGAGCTGAAGGCTGGGATCGTGCTGGCGGCCCTGGCCGCCGATGCGGGCCTCGCCTCGTCGCGGGGCGAGGCGCGGCGCCTGGCCCAGGGCGGCGGGCTGAAGGTCAATGACAAGGCCGAGACCGACGGCAATCGCCTGATCACCGAGGCCGACCTGGCCGACGGCGTGGTCAAGCTGGGCGCGGGCAAGAAGAAGATCGTGCTGGTCAAGCCGGTCTGACGAAACGGCCCTTGTTCCCGGCCCCGCGCGCGCCTAACTCCGCCCAAGCTTGAGACGGAGGATGCGATGAGCGTGGAAGCCGGGGACAAGGCGCCCGAGTTCGAGGTTGAGGGCGCAGATGGGCCGATCCGGTCGGCGGACTTCGCCGGCAAGCCCTATGTGGTCTACTTCTACCCGAAGGACGACACGAGCGGCTGCACCAAGGAAGCGCAGGACTTCAGCGCCCTGGCGGCGGACTTCGCCCAGCTCGGACTCACCGTTCTGGGCATCTCCAAAGACAGCGTCGCCAGTCACAGGAAGTTTATCGCCAAATATGGGTTGTCGATCCCCCTGGGCTCCGACCCCGAGGGCGCGGTCATCGAGCGCTTCGGCTCCTGGGTCGAGAAGAGCATGTACGGGCGCCAGTACATGGGCATCGACCGCTCCACCTTCCTCATCGACAAGGACGGCAAGGTCGCCCGGGTCTGGCGCAAGGTGAAGACCAACGGCCACGGCGCCGAGGTGCTGAAAGCCGCGCAATCCCTTTAAGGCCAAGCTTTGGCGGCGGCGCGGCCCAAGGTCGCGTCACCGTCCGGGCCTGGATCAGCCCGGGAACCCGGCGCACCCCTGGGCTGTTGTACATATGTCGCGGCCCCGAGGATTGCGGAGCTTGAATTCATTGGGCCACTAGCCCGCAGATTCAGGCTTCGCTAACCATTCTCGTTAATAGCTGGGGACGACCACGCTAGGCTCCCCCTAGGCGCGAAGTTTCTTGCGCGCCCGTCCTTTCTCATTGCATATCGCCCGGACCCTGAGTTCCGTATCGATACGGTGAGCATGACACGCTTCGCGCGCCTCCGCCGATCAATCGAAGAGCTATTCCCCGAGCGCCATCTCTATGTCCGTTCCGGCGGCGAGATGCGGGCCTTCGTGCTGACGACCACCAAGCAACTGATCGGCGCCGGCGTTGTGGCGGCCTGCGCCCTGTGGATGGGCATCTGCACTGCGGCGATGATGGTCAACGCCATGGCCCTGTCGGCCACGGACCAGGAAATCGCCCGCACCCAGGCCAAGTACGAACGCTGGATCGCTGACCGTCAGGCCCGGCTGAACAGCGCCGTGGCGCAGCTGAACGCCACCAACGGCTCCATCGACGACGTCGCCCTGACCATCGAAAAGCGCCACGCGGCGCTGGCCATGCTGCTCACCGACGTGAAAGGCGAGCCCGGCGTGGCCCAGGCCCTCGGCCCGGCCATCCGCCGCACCGCCGTCGCCCCGGCGGGCGCCAGTCCGATGCGCCGCATTGAGCTGGTCCGGGCCAGCCAGGAGCGACTGATCGACGCCGCCGATAATTTCGCCCGCGGCCGGGCCGACCGCCTGCGCCTGGCCTTCCGCCTGGCCGGCCTGACGCCCTCGGCCTATGCGCCCAAGGGCGGCTCCCTGGGCGGGCCGCTGATCGAGGCCAAGGATCCTCGCGCCCTGGCCGCCGTGCTCGACGTGGACGAGGGCTTCGCCGAGCGCATTCAGCACGCGGCCACCAATCTCGGCGAGGCCGCGGCCCTGTCGGAAGCCGCCAAGAAGCTGCCCTTCGCCCGGCCGACCAACCACACTGGCCAGTCCAGCGGCTTCGGCGTGCGCTTTGACCCCTTCACCCGCCGCCCGGCCTTCCATTCAGGCCTGGATTTCGTGGGCGGGTTCGGGGTGCCGATCTATTCCACCGCGCCCGGCGTCGTGTCGTTCACCGGGGTGCGCTCGGGCTATGGCAACACCATCGAGATCGACCACGGCCGCGGCTTCAAGACCCGTTACGCCCACCTGCAGGGCATCGGCGTCCGCGCCGGCCAGCGGGTGGCGGTGGGCCAGCGCATCGGCGCCATGGGCTCCACCGGCCGCTCCACCGGGCCGCATCTCCATTATGAGGTCTGGGTCAACGGACGCGCCCAGAACCCCGACCGCTTTGTGAAGGCCGGCGATTATGTTCAGCAAGCAAGCTAAGACTCCCCCCAAGCCCCCGGCCAAGCTGGATACGACGCCTGCGCCGCTGCCCGATCCCGCGGCGGCCCGGCGCGCGGCGCCGAAGCCCGCCTCGCTGATCTCCGAGAACCTCGTCATCGAGGGCGGCGTCACCGGCGAGGGCGAGGTCCAGATCGACGGCGTGGTCCGCGGCGACGTTCGCGTGGGCAAGCTGACCGTCGGCGAGACCGGTCACATCGAGGGCAATGTCTACGCCGAGGCCGTCGAGGCCCGCGGCCGGATCATCGGCGGCATCACCGCCAAGCAGGTCCGCCTGTACGGCACGGCCTATGTCGATGGCGACATCACCCATGAGCAGCTGGCCATGGAGACGGGCGCCTTCTTCCAGGGCCGCAGCCTGAAGTTCCAGCGCCCCGCCGCCCCGCCGCAGCCGGCCGCCATCGCCGCGCCCAGCGCGACCCCGCCGGCGCCGAAGCCCCTCTGAGCCACACCCGGAGGGCCGCCCCATGATGTTTGAGGCGCTCCGCCACTACGCCCAGTTCTCCGGTCGCGCCCGGCGCGCCGAGTACTGGATGTTCGCCCTGTTCAACTGGCTGATGTCCTGGGGCTTCTACATCATGCTGGTCATGATGGGCGCCACAGGGGAGCGCACCCAGGACCTGCCCCCGGCCGCCCGGGGCCTGGCCGTGGCCTATGGCCTGTTCGCCCTGGCCATGCTGATCCCGTCCGTGGCGGTGGCTGTGCGGCGCATGCACGATACGAACCGGTCCGGCTGGTGGCTGCTGATCGCCCTCATTCCCGGCATCGGCGCCCTGGTGCTGTTCGTGTTCCTGATCCTGGAGGGCACGCGCGGCCCCAATCGCTTCGGCGATGATCCCAAGGCCGGCGAGCCGCCCGAGGTCCAGCGCCTGCCCGACTGACGGCTTGCGCCCTCCCCGGTTGAGCCTAGAGTGAGCGCTCGGATCCGGAGGTTTCCCATGTCTCTGATGTTCCAGCCCCTGCGGCGCTACGCCGACTTCCAGGGCCGCGCCAGCCGTAGCGAGTTTTGGCTGTTCTTCCTGTTCTGCGTGGGCGTCAGCGTGCTGGCCGGCATCCTGTCCGGCGGCTCCATGGCCTGGTGGAGTTGGGGCCTGGGCTGGCGACATCACCACGGCATGCACTGGGGCGGGCCATTCTCAGGCGTCTTCGGCCTGGCCCACGCGATCTTCACGCTCTACGTCTTCGTGCCCAGCCTAGCGGTCACCGTCCGGCGGCTGCACGATACGGGCAAGAGCGGCTGGTGGCTGCTGCTGTTGCTGATCCCGGCGGCTGGCCAGCTGGTGCTGCTGATCTTCATGTTGCTCAGCAGCGAGCCGGCGACGAACCGCTTCGGTCCGCCGCCGCTCGAGACTGACGAGCCGTCGCCCGCAATCTAGCCCTCGCGGGTGACGCCCACACGCTGGGCCAGGGACGCGGCCATGAAGGCGTCCAGGTCGCCGTCGAGCACGCCCTGGGTGTCCGAGGTCTCGACCTCGGTCCGCAGGTCCTTGACCATCTGGTACGGCTGCAGGACGTAGGATCGGATCTGGTGGCCCCAGCCGATGTCGGTCTTCTGCTCTTCCAGGGCCTGCTGGGCGGCTTCACGCTTCTGGAGCTCGAGCTCGTAGAGGCGGGCGCGCAGCATCTTCCAGGCTTCTTCCCGGTTGGCGTGCTGTGAGCGGCCCGCCTGGCAGGCCACGGCCACGCCGGTCGGAATGTGCGTCAGGCGCACGGCCGAGTCGGTCTTGTTGATGTGCTGACCGCCGGCCCCGGAGGCCCGGTAGGTGTCGGTGCGCACGTCGGCCGGATTGATGTCGATGACGATGGTGTCGTCCACCACCGGATAGACCCAGACCGACGCGAAACTGGTGTGTCGCTTGGCGGCGGAATCGAAGGGCGAGATGCGCACCAGGCGATGCACCCCGGCTTCGGTCTTCAGCCAGCCATAGGCGTTGGGGCCCTTGACCTGCAGGGTCACGGACTTGATCCCGGCCTGTTCGCCGGCCGTCTCTTCCAGCCAGTCCACCGTCATGCCGTGGGCCGAGGCCCAGCGGGTATACATGCGGGTCAACATGCCGGCCCAGTCGTTGGACTCGGTGCCGCCGGCGCCGGAGTTGATTTCGACGAAGGCGTCGTTGCCGTCGGCCTCGCCCGACAGCAGGGCCTCCAGCTCGGCGCGCGCGCCGCGCTCCTTGATCGCCTTCAGTTGGGCGCGAGCCTCCTCAAGAGTAGCTTCGTCGCCTTCCTCGTCGGCAAGCTCGGCATAGCCAAGCGCGTCGGCCAGGTCGCGTTCCAGGGAGCGGACCGCGTCGACCGAGCTGGCCAGCCGGGTACGCTCGCGCATCAGCGCCTGGGCGCCCGCCGGGTCGTCCCACAGGGTCGGATCCTCGACCCGGGCGTTCAGTTCATCGAGTTTTCGAAGCGCCGGATCCCAGTCAAAGACGCCTCCTGAGCAGTTCGATCGACTGCTCGATGTCGGCCTTCGCAGCCTCGACATCCGCTCTCATGGGAAACTCCCGCCAATGGTGAGCGGGGGCGATACCGCGCGTCGCCCCCGGGGGCAACCATCATCGTCACCCCAAGACTTGTTCTTGGGGTCCCTGCATCCCCACGCAATGAGGTGGCGGGGCGTCAAGCTCGACGCTTCATCCCAAGGCGCAAAGCCCGCTGACAGAGGGACCCCAAGAACAAGTCTTGGGGTGACGATCTGGGGGAGATGATGGCGGGCAATGCAACAAGGCAGGCGGTGCGTCCGCCGCCTAGTACAGCCCGCTCATGTCGTCCTGCTTCTTGGCCGGTGCGGGGGCCGGGGCCGTGGGCGCGGGGGCGCCGGGCAGGGTCTGGCTGTAGGGGATCGGGCCCTGCGGGATCAGGCTGACATCGGCCACCTTGGGCTCGGTGCCAGGCCGGAAGGCCTCGCGGATGCCGCGGACCATGGCGAACTTGGCGTCCTTGGGGGCCTTGAACTCGGTCTTGGGCAGGTCCTTGGTCGCCGCGGCCATGAACTCGGTGAAGATCGGCACGGCGGCCACCGTCCCCGTCTCGCCCTCGCCCAGGCTGCGGTTGTCGTCGAAGCCGACGAAAACCCCGGCCACGACCTGGGGCGTGAAGCCCACGAACCAGGCCGAGCGGTATTCATTGGGGGTGCCGGTCTTGCCGCCCACCGGCCGCCCCAGCACCGAGACCGAGGTCGCGGTGCCGCGCTGGACCACGCCCTGCAGCATGGAGGTGATCTGATAGGCGGTGATCGGGTCCATCATCTGGTCCCCGGTCGGGTTAATGCGCGGACTTTCATCGCCGTTGAAGCCAGCATTGCAGCGCGGGCAGTCGCGCTTGTCGGCCCGGAAGATCGGGCGGCCCTGGCTGTCCTGGACCAGTTCGATCAGGTGCGGCTCGATCTTGCGGCCGCCATTGACGAAGGAGGCGTAGGCCGCGGTCAGGTTGAAGGGCGTGGTCTCCCCCGCCCCCAACGCCATGGCCAGGACCGGGTCCATGCTGCGCACGACGCCGAGCTTCACCGCCATGTCGGAGATCTTCTTCATGCCGACGCTCTGGGCCAGGCGCACGGTCATGGCGTTGCGCGACAGCTCCAGGCCTTTGCGCAGCTGCAGCGCGCCATAGTACTTCTTGTTGTAGTTCTCGGGCGTCCAGTCCTCGCCAGCGTTGCCCTTGAGGGTGATCGCCGAGTCCATCACCACGCTGGCCGGCGTGTAGCCGTTCTCCAGCGCCGTCGCATAGACCAGGGGCTTGAAGGCCGAGCCGGGCTGGCGCATCGCCTGGGTGGCGCGGTTGAAGTTCGACAGCGAGAAGGAATAGCCGCCCACCATGGCCAGGACCCGACCGGAGTTGGGCTCGATGGCCACCAGGGCGCCGTTGACCTTGGGCACCTGACGCAGGTTGAAGCCGCCGCCCAGCGACGGCTCGACAAACACCAGGTCGCCGACGCTCAGGCCCTTGCCGGCCTTGGCCCAGGCGATGTCGGCGGGCACGAGGCCGCCGGCCTGGCCGGTTTCAGCCACCTTGACCCGGACAGCAGCGCCCGCCTCGGTGACCACCGCGGCGCGCCAGCCGCGACGCTCGGACGGCGGGGCGACCTTCTTGGCCGCGGCCTCCCAGCCCGGTTGGATCGCCACATGGCCCCAGGCCCCGCGCCAACCGTGGCGGCGGTCATAGGCCTCCAGCCCGTTCATCAGCGCCACCCGTGCGGCGGTCTGCATGTTCGGGTCGAGGGTGGTGCGCATGTAGTAGCCGCCCTCGTTCAGACGCTTGCCGAGGGTCGCGAGACCCCGGCGGCGAACCTCCTCGACGAAGAAGGCGGCGTCCCGGTACTTGGCGCGGCTGGGCGCCAGCTGGACTTTCAGGTCTTCCCTCTTGGCCCGCTCAGCGTCGGCCTTGGAGACCCAGCCCAGTTCGGCCATCTGGTCCAGGATCCAGTTGCGGCGGATGATGGCCTGGGCCTTGCGGCGGATCGGATGGTAGTTGTCCGGCCCCTTGGGCAGGGCGGCCAGATAGGCGCTCTCCGCCAGGGTCAGGTCCGAGATCGACTTGCCGAAATAGTTGTAGGCCGCGGCGCCCACCCCCTAGGACCGGTAGCCCAGCCAGATCTCGTTCAGATAGAGCTCGAGGATCTGCTCCTTGTTCAGCGTCTGCTCCAGGCGCCGCGCGAGGATCGCCTCCTTGAGCTTGCGGCCCACCGTGGCGTCGCTGGTCAAGAGGACGTTCTTGGCCACCTGCTGGGTGATGGTCGAGCCGCCTTCCAGGCGCTTGCCGCGCACGGCGTTGAGCACGTTCTTGGCCATGGCCCGGGCCAGGCCCTGGGCGTCGACGCCGCCATGCTGGAAGAAGCTGTGATCCTCGGCCGCCAGGAAGGCCTGGGCCAGCTGGGGCGGGATGTTGTCATAGGGGACGAAGATGCGGCGTTCGCGGCTGAATTCGCCGATCAGGGTGCCGTCCCAGGCATAGGCGCGCGTGGCGGTCGGCGGGCGATAGTCAACGAGGTCGCCAGCGTCCGGCATGTCGTGAAACAGCCACGCGGCATAGATGGCGATGGCCATACCGCCCACGGCGATTGCGCTCAGCACCGCAACGCCCGCGATCGCGACCCATCTTTCCGGGGGGTTCAAGACTGAAAAACCTCCGCGGGCGCCCACTTCCCGCAAAGCCTTCGTCTAGAGCGGCTTTGAAAAAAGGGGAAGCCGGATTTCAGCCTCCCCTGCCCGGCCTGCTCGCAGCCTTAGCGCGCGGCCAGTCGGGTTTCCTGGGCGAAGTAGGCGTCGACGGTTTCAGCCACCGCGTTGACCAGCTTGGCGCGGCCCTGCGGGTCACGCAGGAAGGCCTCGTCCTCGGGGTTGTTGACGAACCCCATCTCCAGCAGCACCGCGGGCACGTCCGGGGCCAGCAGGACCGCAAGGCCCGCCTCCCGATGGCTGCGGCGCAGCAGCAGGATGTCGTTGTCGGAAATCCGGTCCAGCAGCATCTCGGCGAAGGTGGCCGAGCGGTTCTTGGTGGCCCGTTGGGTCAGGTCGAACAGGATGCCGGAGACCCCGCGATCGCCCTGCAGGCTGGCCTTCATGAACCAGTCGTCCTTGGACACCAGCTTGGCCGAGCGACTCACCGCGCGGTCGGCCAGGGTGTAGACGCTGGCCCCGCGGGTCTGGGTGGTCGGACCCGAATCAGCGTGCAGCGAGATGAACAGGTCGGCGCCGGCCCGGCGCGCGATCGGCACCCGGTTCTCCAGCGGGACATAGACGTCGGAGTCCCGCGTCATGACGACGCGGTAGCGGCCGGTGCGCTCCAGGCGGGCCTTCAGCGCCTGAGCCGCGGCCAGGGTGACTTCCTTTTCGACCCCGCTCGAGCCGATGGCGCCGGGGTCCTTGCCCCCGTGGCCGGCGTCGATGACGACGATCTTCTTCAGAGCCAGCGGCGGCGCCCGCATGGGCGCGGGATTGGAGATCAGGGTGACGCCATCGGCGCGCAGCGCCGGCGCCTGGGGCTGCGGCGCGACACCGGAGGCCAGGTCGATCACATAGCGATAGCTGGTGGCGCCATCGGCGGGCGGCAGCAGGAAGCGGCGCTTGATCACCGCGTCGCTGGCCAGGTCGACCTTCAGACGCGCGCCGGTCGGCGTGTTTTCGACGGTCCAGGCGCCCACCAGGCCCTGTCCCCCGCCCTGCAGGCCGGAGACCGCGCCCACGCCCGGCAGGGCGATGACCAGCCGCCGGTCGCCGGCGCCGTCCGAGACCACCTTGCCGGTCGCGGAGCGATCCAAATCGATGACAATGCGGGTTTCAGACCGGTCGCCGCCCAGGCGCACCTTGACCACCCCGCCCGCGGCGGCCGAGGCCTGCGAGACCGCGGCCACGGCGACGCAAAGGGTCCCGGCGATCATGGCCGCCAGGCCCCGCTTACCGCTGCTCTTCAAGACGTGGCCAAACCGCGCCAGCATCTGCCTAACCCACCCAACCTATTTGGTTATGTATCTTGGTGACTGGGATTATCGCTAGGGGCCATGGACAAACGGTTAAGCGGCTAAAGCTCGCCTGCGCGCCTTTCCTTTTGCTTCCCAGTGTTGCAAAGTCGCCCCGCATGTGACCGCCCACGGGTTCGTGAGCGTGGTCCATGTAAGGCCAGCGTCGGCTTCGGCCGCCGGCCCTGAAGCACTCATCCGATCCGCGACCCGATCCCGGGGCGCGCCTGGGAAACACACTATGAGCAGCGCTGCTCAAGCCAACTTCCGGCCTAGCTCCGCCCGCGTCCATGACGCGGTCCGCGGCGGCGCGCGCGCTCACCTGACAAATCGGCGGCGCCCGGCCAGCGAGTTCGTGGCGCGCCTCGGAGAATTTTATGACGAAGAAGATGCTAATCGACGCCGCGCACGCCGAAGAGACGCGTGTGGTGGTGGTCGACGGGAACCGCGTTGAAGAGTTCGATTTCGAAAGCCAGAACCGCAAGCAGCTCAGGGGCAATATCTATCTCGCCAAGGTGACCCGTGTGGAGCCGTCGCTCCAGGCGGCTTTCATCGAGTATGGTGGCAACCGGCACGGCTTCCTGGCCTTCAACGAAATCCACCCCGACTATTATCAGATCCCGGTCGCCGACCGCGAAGCCC
>CAZXVO010000119.1:12631-12846 GCA_964643835.1 uncultured Phenylobacterium sp.
CATGCCCAACACCGCCGGCGGCGGTGGCATCAGCCGCAAGATCACCACGGCCTCCGACGGCAAGCGCCTGAAGTCCGTGGTCCAGAGCCTGGACGTTCCGGACGGCATGGGCCTGATCGTGCGTACGGCCGGCGCCAAGCGCACCAAGGCCGAAATCAAGCGCGATTACGAGTACCTGCTGCGCCTGTGGGAGAACATCCGCGACACCACCCTGC
>CAZXVO010000120.1:0-11153 GCA_964643835.1 uncultured Phenylobacterium sp.
GTCTCTCCCGCCGCGTGCACAACGCGGGCGTTCACGGCCGACGCCGCCGCCGCTGAAGCCACCACCGAGGCGACCACCGCCGCCGCCGCCGCCGACACCGCCACCGACGCTGCGGCCACCGCCGCCGACGCCGCGGCCGACGCCGCCAACGCCGCTGGCGACGCCATGACCGCTTCGTCCCCGGCCCAGGGCGACGCCATGTCCGCCGCCATGGCCCCTGCGGCCGCCCCGGCCGAAGCGCCGAAGCACTAAGCGTCCCACGCGATTTCGCGTATGGAGGGCCGTCCGCCTGGGCGGCCCTCTTTCGTTTGCGTCATGCCTGACAGCCCCATTCTCGACTGGACCGACGACGGCCACCCGCGCAGCCGGGTGTTCGGCGACATCTATTTCTCGCCCGAGGACGGGCTGGGGGAGAGCCGGGCGGTGTTCCTGGAGGGCTGCGCGTTGCCGGGCGCCTGGGGCGGACGCGACCGGTTCGTGGTCGGTGAGCTGGGCTTTGGCGCCGGCCTGAACATCCTGGCGCTGCTGGAGCTGTGGCGGCGGGAGCGGCCGACGAACGGGCGGCTGCACATCTTTTCCATCGAGGCCTATCCGGTGGCGGCGCAGGACATGCTGCGCGCCGTGGCTCGCTGGCCGGAGATCGCCGACCTGGCGCAGCTGTTGGCGCAGCGCTGGCCGGGTAAGGCCCGCGGCCTCCACCGGGTGGAGTTTCCTGAACTGGGGGCGATCCTTGACCTGGCGGTGGCGCCAGTGGAGGCCGCCCTGGCGGCCTGGGACGGGGTCGCCGACGCCTGGTTCCTGGACGGGTTCTCGCCGGCCCTGAACCCGCAGATGTGGTCGCCGGAGGTGATGGCGGCGGTGGCGGCGCGCTCGGCGCCCGGCGCCAAGGCCGCAACCTTCACCGTGGCGGGCGCCGTTCGGCGCGGGCTGCAGGCGGCGGGCTTTGAGGTCGAGAAGCGCCCGGGCTTTGGGCGAAAGCGCGAGCGGCTGGCGGCCTGGATCCCAGGCGAGGCCCCTGTACGCGCCCGGCCCTCGGTGGCCGTTGTGGGCGCAGGGATCGCGGGGGCTTCCGCCATGCGGGCGCTGCAGGCGCTGGGGCTGGAAGCCGTGCTGTTCGAGGGCGAGGCGCGCGGGGCCGGCGCCTCGGGCAATCCGGCCGGCCTGGTGACGCCCCGGCTGGACGCGGGGCTTGGGCCGGTGGCGGAGCTGGGGGCGCGGACCCTGGCGCGGGCCAGGACCCTGTATGACGCCATCCCCGGCGCCGTGATCGCCCGCGGGGTGCTGCAGCAGGCGGGCGAGGCCAAGGACGCCGACCGGTTCGCGAAGATCGCCGCCAGCGACCTGTTCGAGCCGGCGGAGATGACGGCAGGCCCCGCCGGCCTGGCGATGACCGGGGCGCGGGTGATCAGCCCCAGCGCCGTGCTGGCCGCCTGGGCGCCTGAGGTGCGGACCGCAAGGGTCGGCGGGCTGGAACGGAACGGCGAGGCCTGGCGGCTGCTGGACGACAAGGGCGGCGAGATCTGGCGCGGGGATGCGGTGATCCTGGCCAACGGTCCGGAGCTGGCCCGGCTGTGGCCGGAGGCGGCCCTGACCCCCACGCGGGGCCAGGCGAGCTGGACATCAAGCTCGGATCAGGTGCGGCCGAGCGCCTGGGGCGGCTATGCGATCCCGACCGGCGCGGGCCTGTTGTTCGGGGCCACCCACGACCGCGACGACACCACAACCGAGGTGCGGGACGAGGACCATCGCCGCAACCTGGCCACCCTGGCGCAAGGCCGCCCGGAGCTGGCGGCGGGGATCGATCCGGCAAGCTTGCAGGGGCGGGCCAGCCTAAGGGCCGCGACCCAGGACCGCCTGCCCCTGGCAGGCGCCCTGGCCCCTGGGCTCTACGCCCTTGGCGGGTTTGGCTCACGGGGCCTGGCCATGGCGCCCCTGCTGGCCGAGCATGTGGCGGCGAGGATCGCGCACGCGCCCTCGCCCCTGCCCCGACATCTGTCGGCCCTGGTGGAGCCGGAGCGGTTCCGCATCCGGGCGGCGCGGCGGGGCCGTATTTCCGACGCGACCCCGGCCTAGTCTTTCCGCTCCTCGGCGGGGCGGCCGAGGCCACCGAAAGCCAAATAGGAGTTGAGCCATATGCGAAAGTTCATCCTGACCGGCGCGCTGGCCGCTGGCGCCCTTGTCACCCTCGGGGCGGCGGGTCCTGCGCCCAAGCAGGACCGCTGCTTCTGGACCCAGAGCGTCAACGGCTTCACGGCCCCGGACGACAAGACCGTCTATGTGCGGGTGGGCGTGAAGGAGACCTGGCGTCTGGACCTGTTCGGGACCTGCCCGGACGTGCGCTGGAACACCGACATCGCCCTGGCCTCGCGCCCCGGCTCGTCGATCTGTTCACCCCTGGACGCCACCATCATCACCAACGGCCCGACGGGGCCGCAGCGCTGCCAGGTGAGCAAGATCACCAAGTTGACCCCGGAAGAGGCCGCGGCCCTGCCGGCCAAGTCCAAGCCCTGATCCAGACCCCATAAAAAAAGCGCCGCCTCCTCTCGGGGGCGGCGCCAGGGATCTTAAGGGGATTGCGCAGCGGCCGGAGCCGCCGCGCAGGTCGTCCTAGAAGCGCTTCTTCACGCCGAGCTTGATGACGCGGCCCAGCGGATTCCCGTTGGTCAGGTCGTAGTTGTAGAAGCTCTGGGCGAAGGGCGGATCGGTATCCAGCACGTTCTGGATCGAACCGGTGACCGTCGTATCCCAAGGCAGGTCGACCGTCAGAGTGATGTCGTGCTGGAAGTAGTCATCCAGCTTGCCAACGCTCTGATAGACGCCGAGGGCGTAGTTGTAACGGCAGTCGGCGGTGAGGCCGGCGCTGGCGTCGCCGGCGCAGACCGGACCGGCCAGGGTGGTGCCTTCACGGTACAGCAGCTGGTAACGCAGGTTCCAGTTGTCAGCCCGCAGGTTGATGAAGGCGTTGGCGCGCAGCTTCGGGTACGAGAAGAACTCGCCCGTCAGGTCATGCAGGCCGGCGCGATCCACCGCAGGCGCGATGGTGATCGAGGAGTCCTCGAGCAGGGTCACGGCGCCGCGCTTGTATTCCTTCAGGATCGAAGCCTCGGCGCCGACCGTGGCGCGAGCGCCCCACAGGTCCATGCCGAAGACATTGTCGAACTCGTACTGAGCCCGGACGTCGAAGCCCGAAGTCTTGGTCTGCGGACCGTTCACCCAGCGGATGGTCTCCTGCAGCACGTTGGCCTGGCTGCAGACGCCGCCGGCGAACACGAAGCGGGCGGCGAGCGCCGGCTTGGCGCAGGCGCCAGCTTGACCCAGGGTCGCGAAGAGCTGCGACGGGTCTTCCTGGATCAGCTCGTCCTGGAAGTCGAACTTGTAGTAGTCGACCGACGCCGTGAAGTTGCCCAGGTCCAGAATGACGCCCAGGTTCAGGGTGTCAGCGGTTTCCGGTTGCAGATCCGGGTTGTTGACCATCAGCGCGCCGCGATAGGTGCCGCCCAGCTGACGGACGCCCTTGGTGCTGCCCGGAGCGACGATGGTCGGCGGCGGAGCGCGGAAGGTCGAGCCGGCGGTGGCGCGGAACGCCAGCCAGTCGGTGGCTTGCCACTTGGCCGAGATCTTCGGGTTGGTGGTGGAGCCGACCTGGCCGCCGAAGTCTTCGTGACGGACCGCCACATTGACCTCGAGGTTGTCCAGCACCGGCAGCTTGAACTCGGCGAAGGCGGCGCCGACGCGGCCGTCGACGTCGTAGTCCTTCTGGGCCCCGAAGAAGATGAAGGGGCCGACCGGGTTCGGGCACTGGCCTTGCTGGCCGTCGATGGAGTCAACGCAAGGCGTGGCGCCGACGTCGCCCAGGTCGGACCAGTCGTCGACGTTGCGCTCGTAGCGATACTGAGCGCCGGCCGCCCAGGCGATGTTGCCGCCCGGCAGAGCGATCGGGGTGTCGCCGCTCAGGACGGCGTCAGCCACGATGATCTGGTTGGTGGAGACTTGGGTGTACGAGCCGTACAGCCAGGCCAGCATGGCTTTGTCGTTCGCCACGGCCGAGTTGTAGAACGGGTTCGAGGCCCCGGTGATGGCGCTGGTGGCGATACCGTTCGAGAAGGGGTTCAGCCACTTGCAGTTCCCTTGGCCCGGCGTGCCGGTGCGCCAGTCGCAGTTCGGACCGCCCAGGCCGTTGAAGGCCCGCTGGATGCGGTTCACGAGCAGGTCGTTGGTGACGACGTTGCTCTGCACTTCCATGAACAGCAGGTTGGTGTCCCAGTTGATCCCGCTGAGCATGCCCTCGGTGAACTTGCCCTTCAGGCCCGCCGAAATCCGCCAGGAGGTCCGTTGGATGTCCTGGTGGTCGGCGCCGTCCGAATTGATGGGGTGACCTTCGACGCCGATCAGACGCCAGGACGCCTGGCTGGTGGTGACGCCGCCAGCCATGGCGGCGCACTGAGCCGCGGAAAGCGGCGCGGCGCAGCCGGTGCGCAGGGCGATCAGGCCCGGGTTATTGGCCGGGATGAAGTAGCGGGTCTGGTTGTTGTAGCCCGGCGTCGCGGTCGAGCCCGAGGTGTTGGCCGTCGGGAACTGGGTCGTCAGGTTGGCCGGCGAGATCCGCTGATCCGGAACGTCGGACCGGTTCCAGAAGCCTTCGGCGTGGAAGTCGATGTTGTCCGACAGCTGGAAGTTCACTTCGCCGTAGAGCTGGTAGTGATGCTCTTCGTTCACCAGGTCGTTGAAGTGGGTGAACTGGTAGCGGCAGAGCGCGGCGTTGCCGGCCGCCGTCGTGGTCGGCTTCAGGCCGCCGGTCAGCAGTTGCGAGCCAAGCTCATTACAGCCGTTGTCGCGGAACAGGGTGGCGCCCGACGGGGTGCCATAGACACCGGGGCTCGCCGAGCCCGACCAGCCGCCGTAGAAGACCGATTCAAACGGCACGCGGGCGAAGTCGCGGTCATCAACCGCCAGGCGGCCGCGCTCGCGGTAGCCCGCGGTGAACAGCACGTTGCCGGCGTCGAACTGGTGTCCATAGGCCAGGGATGCATCCCAGTCGCCGCTGGAGTCCTTGATGTAGCTGTAGTTGCCGTTGAACTCGAAGCCTTCGAGGTCCTTGCGGGTGATGAAGTTCACCACGCCGGCGATGGCGTCGGAGCCGTAGGTGGCGGCCGCGCCGTCCTTCAGGATTTCGATCCGGCCGATGGCGGCGGTCGGGATGACGTTCAGGTCGGCGCCGCCGCCCTGGAAGGCCGCAGCCGTGGAGTTGGCGAGGCGGTGGCCGTTCATCAGCACCAGGGTGCGCGAGGAGGCAAGGCCGCGCAGGTTGATGGAGGCCGAACCGGCGCCGCCGTTATAGCGGTTGGATTCGCCGAGCGACGATTGGGCCGAGGTCACCGTCTTGACGAATTGGACGATGGACGGCGAGCCCTGTTTGGCCAGTTCCGCCGCGCCGACCACGTCGACCGGCTGGGCGCCCTTTTCAGAGGTGCCGGCGATGAATGAGCCGGTGACCACCACCTCTTCGACCGTTGTTGCGCTGGCGCTGGTCTCGGCGGCGAAGGCCGAGCCCGCGAAGGCCAGAGCGACGGCGACGACAGAGCCGCCGCAGAAATATCTGCTTTTTGACATCTATGTTTCCTTTCCCCCTCGTGCGGCCGGCGCCCTTGTTCAAATACCGGAAGCCTTATGGCCGCAGAGTCGCTTGATCATCCGGCGCCCGGTCCAGAAGCGCCATACCGTTGCGGCAGGATGTTGCGGCGCCGAAACAGAGCGGCCCCGGTCCGCCTTTTTTGACGCCCAAGTCAATTATCGACCCACGCCTCATACCGGGTTGTCAAAAAACTCGCCGCGGCGGCTCCGCTCACGCCGCCAAAGCCCGCCTGAGGCGGAGATATCGACGTTCACGCCGAAAACCGGTCGACGTCCGGATGATACGGCTTGGTCAAAAACAAACCGACCAGACCGCCGCCAAATGGAAACGCTGCAGCGAGACGGGTGTTGCATGTTTGCGGCGCCTGCAAAGAAAAAACGCCGCCGGACAAACCGGCGGCGCAAGGGACACGGGACCGGCGAGCTTTCGCCGGCCGGAAGGCCCCGCCGGCCAGAGCCGGCGGGGGCGGTGTTAGAAGCTCTTCTTGACGCCGATCTTGTAGGTCCGGCCGAGCGCGCTGGCGGTGAACGGGTCGTAGTTCAGGTCCAGCCGGGCGAAGGGCGGCTCGGCATCGAACACGTTGTCGATGGAGGCCGTCAGCGTGGTGTTCCACGGCAGCAGCACCCGATAGTCCAGCTCGTGGGTGATGAACTTGTCGACCTTGGCGCCGTTCGAGTTGACCACGCCGGTGACCGGGTTCGGGGCCAGGATCGAAGCGCGCTGGTCGTCGTAGGAGTCCACATAGTTCATGGTCCAGCGCAGGTTATGCGGGCCGCGGGTGTATTCCGCGAACAGCGAGCCCTTGAGCTGCGGCAGCGAGGTCGCGGCGAGCTGGTAGTTCAGCTTGCCGGCGGCGTCGAAGGCGCTCTCCACGACAAGACCTTCCACAGTGAAGGCGTCGATCTTGTACTCGATGGTGTAGGTCGCCGAAGCGCCGAAGCGCATGTCGCCGCCCAGGACGTCGTTCCAGCGGTAGTCGCCGAGCACGTCGACGCCCGAGGTCTTGATCGCCGGGCCGTTCACATACTGGGTGCGGACCCGGGCGATGGTGGCCGTGGAGCAGGCGCCCTGGAAGGTGAAGCGGCTCTGCAGGCCGGCATAGGCCGCGGCGCCGCAGTTGGTGGTCAGGCCGCCGGGGAACATCTTCGACACGATCGAGGCCGAGGGCTCGGCGATGATCGGGTTGTCGAAGTCGAACCGCCAGTAGTCGATGCTGCCCTTGAAATTGCCGGCTTCGAAGATGGCGCCGGCGCTGTAGGTGGTGGCGGTTTCAGGCTCGAGGCCCGCGTTGCCGAACAGATCGATGGCGCGGAACGAGCCGGCGATGAAGCTCAGCGCGGTGACCGAGTTGTTGGACAGCTGGGTCAGCGGCGGACCGCGGAAGGTGGTGCCGGTGGAGCCGCGGAGGGCCAGCCAGTCGGTGACCTGCCACTTGGCGGCCAGCTTCGGGTTGAAGGTGGTGCCGCCGTTACGGCCGTAGTCCTCGTAGCGGGCCGCCAGCTGGACGGAGAAGTTGTCCGAGAACGGCGCGTTGAACTCGGTGAACACCGCATAGATGTCGCCATCCAGGTCCTGGGGCTTGGAGACGCCCAGGAACATCAGCGGGCCGTTCTTGGAGGCGCAGCTGGTGGAGCCATTGAACGGGGTGTCCACGCACGGATTGACCAGCTGGTTGCCCAGGGCGTCGAAGTCCGCCTCATAGGAGTTGCGGCGCGCCTGGACCCCAGCCGCCCACCCGACCGAACCGCCCTTCAGCTCGATGGGCAGAGTCCCGTTGAGCACGGCGTCGACGACGAACTGGCGCTGGGTGGCCTTGGTCTGCGACTGCTGGAAGAACCAGCGGGTCAGTTCCGGGTTGTTGGCCAGGCCGCTGGAGAAGGCCGAATTGGTCTCGCCCGAAATCTGGTTCTTGGCCACCGCGTTGGAGAACGGGTTGAAGTAGTAGCACCCGACGGCGGTGTTGCCGGCGTTGGTCGTGAAGTTCGCCGTCTCGGCCGCCGTACAACCGTCCTTGTCGTTGTTGAGCGAGCCAAAGCCGCGCAGCGCCATCTGGAACCGCGAGACGATGGTGTCATAGCCGCTGCGGACGCCCTGCTCCTGGCCATAGGTCAGGGCGACGTCCCAGCCGATCCCGTTGGAGAACTCACCCTTCAGGCCGCCCGAGACGCGATAGGCCTTGTAGTGGCGGGTGCCTTCCGACGGGCCGTTGTCGAAGGCCGGGTTGCCGCCGAAGGAGAACGGACGGTAGCGCACGCCGGGGAAGTGGACGGCCGTGGCGCTGGCCGGGATCGCGCCCGGATTGGCCGTGATGTAGGCCTGCAGACCCGGGTTCGACAGCGGCACGAAGTAGCCGGCGAGCAGGGCCGGCGTCAGGGTGCCGACGCTCGGGTTGGTGGCCGCCGTCGAGGTCTGCAGGGCCAGGTAGGACGGCGAGGTGTTCCAGTCGGGGACGTCGGTCTCCGAATAGAAGGCCTCGACGTGCAGGCTGGTCTTGTCGCTCAGGTCGGCGTTGATCTCGCCGTACAGCTGGTAGCGGTTCTCGGTCTCGATCAGATTGTCGTACTGGGTGTAGTGGAAGTTACACGCCGGCAGGCCGCCGCCCACCGCCACGCCGCCTAGACGGGCGCAGCCATTGTCGAGCTGGAAGCCGCCGACCGGAATCCAGCCGCCGGTGGCCGGGTTCTGGGTGATCGGGGCGAAGGGCGCCACGCCGTTACCGCCCGACCAGCCGCCTTCCGGGTTGGCGAAATAGGACTTGTTGGCGAAGTCGCGGGCCGTCACCTCGAGCTTGGAGCGGTGCTGGTAGCCGGCGCTCAGCAGGATGTTGCCGTTGTCCCAGGAATGCCCGAACAGCAGCGAGCCGGTGTAGTCACCGTCGGAGCCGTCGATGGAGGTGTAGCTGGCGCCCACCTCAAGGCCTTCCAGGTTCTTGCGGGTGATGAAGTTCACGACGCCGCCGATGGCGTCGGAGCCGTAGGTGGCGGCCGCGCCGTCCTTCAGCACTTCAACCCGGCCGATGGCGGCCGAGGGGATGATGTTGGTGTCGACGATGCCGGCGCCGGCCTGGCCGAACGGGTTGGGCGACATCCGCCGGCCGTTGATCAGCACCAGGGTCCGCTGGGCGCCGAGGCCGCGCAGGTTGACCGAGCCGGAGCCTTCCGAGCCCTGGGCGCGGGGGTCGAACTGGTTGGTGTCGCCGAGCACGCCCGAGGACACCGACAGGGTCTTCAGGAGCTCAAGGGTGGTGGGCGCACCCTGCTTTTCCAGGTCTTGCTGCGAGATGACGTCCACCGGCAGGGCGGCGTCTTCCGGGGTGCCGGCGATGAAGGAGCCGGTGACCACCACCTCCTCAACGGTGGTCGAGCCCTGGGCGAAGGCGGAGCCTCCGAGGGCGAGCGCGACGGCCAGAACGGAGCCGCCGCACAGAAACTTGTGCTTGGACATTGAAGGTTTCCTCCCCTTCCTCGGCTCCGCCGCACTCGATCTGACGCGAGGGGTCGGGCCGTGGGAATCAAAGGAGACCGCGACTTACGTAGGGCCGCGAAGCGTTTTGTTACAGGGATGAAGCAAAGCTGTGAAAGTGCAGCGTTCGCGCAACAGTGTTCTGCGATCAGTTATCGCCGCTCACCCAGGATCGCCCAGAAGCTGGGCAAAACCAGGCGGCGCAAGGGGTGCAGGGTCGTTCACCGACACCGGATCGCGCGCAGAATCATGCCGCGAGGGCAGGTGCGGGGGCGGCAGACTGCCAGGAAGCAGGTCATCCCCGAGGGCGGGGAATGGTGACGGAGGCCGTCTCGCGGTCACCCGCCTCCGTCACCAGAGATAGATTTGTTCTTGTTTTGTTCTGGACATTTGGGCGGGCCTATGCGACCGTCTAGCGGTTGGGGACGCCGTGGCCAGCCGTCCGCAAGCTCGAAATCAGAACAGCGTTAGGAATGCTCGATGGCGCAGATGCCAAGAGGAGAGCCGCGGTCAGTTCCGGACCTCGCAGGCGACCAATACGACGAGATGAATCGGCAGGAGCGGTTGAAAAGGCAACGCGCCGAGGCTGCCGGGACCAAGTCACCGGCTAGCTCGGTAGGTCACCCAGGATTTGCGGAGTCCCTGATACCGGTCTGGGGTTCTGGTCGCGAGGCGGTGGCGGACTTCCAGGAGGGCGACTATGCCGGCGCAGTTCTCAATGGCGCTCTCGCCGGCTCCGACCTGTTCCTAGCAGGATCCATCGCGAAGGGCGTGGGTAAAGGAGCCTTCTATGTCGCAAGGAATGCGGCGAAGAATCCATATGACTGGGACCGGTACGTGAGGCCTTGGTTGGGCAAGGAAAGAGGCATGCTTGCGCCGAAGCAGCATGGCCATCACTGGGCGATCCCACAGAATGGCTGGGGCAAGGAAGTGCCGGACTGGGTCAAGAACCAGCCGTGGAACATCAAGCCCATGCCCAGCGCCGAGGTTCACGGGCGCCTCACCAACGCCTACAAGGGCAAGCCGCGGTTCAATGCGGTGGAGAGATATGTGTACGGGACGCCCACCTGGTCGAAGGTTGCGACGGGCTCGGCGGTCGGCCACCCTGCAGCGGCCGGAAAAGCTCAGGCGGACAAGAGCCGTTGACCCTCGACGCCCCCTTGTTTCCCGCTCTGGCTTTTCGTCGCGACGTCGGGCGTTACGCAATTCCGGGGCGGGAGCGCTTGACCTGGTTTCTCGACCACGAGGACTTCTCGAGTTGCACCTCGTGGGAGCTCAAACATGGCGAGCGGCTCGGGATGGTGCTGGCGGACAGCAGTGGCCGGTGCTGGAAGGTTCTGGCTGTCGTTGACCTCGGCGTCGTCAGGCCCTTCTGGGAACGGATACTCCGGTTCCTGGTGCGGCAGAGCGTGCACCGGATAGACCAGCAGCTTGTCGAGATCGATCCCCTTGCCCTGGAGCAGGTGAAAGAGCGCGCTTGCGCCTCGATCGAAGCCAATCCGGACGACTGGCGGGACGACGAAGCGATCGCCGGCGAGGTCGCCCCTCCGCGGGAGGAGCGGGAAATGCTGGATGAGTTGCAGGCGGCTGTTCGAATGGCGCAAACGCTGCCGCAGCTGATCAACGCCCTGTACCGTGAAGAGCTGCCCGGCTGACAACCGCGCTTCAGCTGCTTGGCGCAGTCCGTCTCTCGCCAACCGGATGGTCCATCCCGGCATGTAGGGCAAGCGCCCAACATGCTGGGCTAAGACGCCGCGGCGGCGAGCGTTGGCGGCCTGCTCGTAAGGCGACGCCCGACTTCATGAGCCGTCGCAGAGCTCCGCGCGAGCGGGAAGACTTCAGGGCGGCCCATGCATCGAGAGCTACACTTGTGGAGTGGCCCTGGAGAGAACGCGGAGAATTGGGGGGCTGGCGTCGGCTTGCGGCTATCGGATAGCCGAGCGCAGGGATGCGAAGCCGGCTGGCTGGCGGACTTCTAGGAGGTATTCGTGGGGAAGGATTCCACGCCGGTCTTGCGGCGGGAAGAATGGTGGACGCGACAGGGATTGAACCTGTGACT
>CAZXVO010000120.1:11163-12796 GCA_964643835.1 uncultured Phenylobacterium sp.
CCCGGAATTGCCGCGCGTTTCCTAACCCCATGAAAATACAGGGATAGGGACGACCGGTCTCTTTCCCCCACTTACCCACAATTCGACCGAGTTGCCTCGGGCCTGGTGTCTATTTGGTGTCGGGCTGGTGTCGGGGAACTCGTGTCTGGAGACCTGTCTTGACCAACACGACCTCAAAGATCGGCAAGCGCGCCGTGGACGCGCTCGCCATCCCCGACACTGGGGAGAACCGCCTCTGGGACAGCGAGCTGAAGGGCTTTTTCGTCCGCGCCTACGCTGGCGGACGCAAGGTGTACGCTGTCCGCTACCGGCGAGGCGCCAGCCAGCGCGTCTACACCATCGGCGTCCACGGCTCCCCCTGGACGCCAGACCAGGCCCGGAAGGAGGCGAGCGAAATCCTCGCCCGCGTGCGCATGGGGGATGATCCGGCGGCGGCGAAGCGCAAGCACGCAACCGCGATCACGGTGGCCACGCTGATCGAGCGCTATCTGGAGGACGGTCCTGCAACCAGACCCTCCAAGCGCGCCTCTACCTGGACCATCGACGCCAGCAACCTCCGCCGCCACATCCTCCCTCTGTTGGGACGCAAGATCGCCAATGAGGTGACCAGGGCGGACGCCGCCAAGGCGGTCAAGGACATCACCGATGGCAGGACCCGCAAGGTCGAGAAGACCGGGCTGCGAGGCCGAGCGAGAGTGATGGGCGGAGCCGGTACGGCCAGAAGGACGCGGACCACGGCGGCGGCGATGTTCGCCTGGGGGATTGAGCATGGTCATGTGGAGACGAACCCCTTCAGCGGCATTCGGCTCGCGGCAGCGCCCACGCGGGAGCGATTCCTGACCGCGCCTGAGGCCGGACGGCTCCTATCGGTGCTCGGGGATCTGGAAGGTGCTGGAGAGGTCTCCAGAACCTTCGGCGACGCCATCCGGTTGCTTCTGCTCACTGGGGCTCGCAAGACGGAAATCTTGGGCCTGCGTTGGAGCGAGGTGGACTTGGGGCGACTCACTATCACCTTGCCGCCAGAGCGTACGAAGGCGGGCGGCAAGACCGGTGAGCGCCGGATCGCGCTCTCGCCGCCTGCCGCCAGCATTCTCGCGGACCGCCGAAAGATCACCGAAGGCGCATTCGTGTTCCCAAGCGCGAAGGGCGAGGGGCACGCCATCGGCCTGAGGCGCGCTTTCGTGAAGGTCCGCGACACGGCTGGCCAGCCGGACCTGCGCATCCACGACCTGCGCCACATGCCAGCGCCCGCACAACTGAGCGATACGCCCACCTAGCCGACGATCCGTTGCAGTCGGCTGCGAGCAAGGTGGCGAAGATGCTCGACCAGCAGTTCCACACAGGTGGCCGCGCCCCCTTTCAGGACCACGGCGCGGCCAACCCGATTGACGAGCGCGGACCAACCCAACAACCTGAGCGCGGCCTGAGGGTAGTTTCTGGCTAAGTCCGCTTTCGGAATTTCAGCTGCCGGGGCCAAGCGTTAGACGGCGCCGGCAGGAGATTACCCAATTAGATCAAAAGGCTCACCATGAAGCTGAACCGACTCGCCCCCCTCGCCCTCCTGCTCACCCTGACCGGCTGCACCACAGCCGAAGTCGAGGAATTCACGCGCCGCCTGGAGGCCTACAACAAC
>CAZXVO010000121.1:0-12767 GCA_964643835.1 uncultured Phenylobacterium sp.
CTGGCCCGCACCATCGCCGACCTTGACGGCGCCGGCCCCGTCGCCCGCCTCCACGTCGCCGAAGCCCTCATCTACCGCCGCGCCGGCGCAGCCTCGCCGGTGGGGTGATCCGCGCGCACGCCGCCGCGACTTGGGGGATGAAGCCAGGATCAACCTGAAGTCCGCGCCACACGACGCGCGGCGTCGCCGGAGGGGGCCCAAATAACACTGATTTTTTGTGGCCTTTACGCGAAGACTTGAAGCAACTTGAATATTGACGGCGAAACATTTCTTCCCTGGCGCCACAGCATACTGTTCGCAAATGGCGTGTCGGTGCGCCTCAGAAAAACTGCCCGAATTGGGCGCCAACTCTAGCTGCCATTAACCCCTCGGAAACGATGCGGGCGGACCTTTCACCTCGAAAAACGAAGCAAGACTGGGCGCACCCAATCACGCCGGGTCGGGAAGGACGCAACATGTTCAAAGTTGATGTCGGCTCCGGCGGTCACGCTCGGGGGATCCTTGCAGCCTTGGACCAGTCCCTGGCGATCATTGAATTCGACCCCACCGGGAAGATTCTCTCCGCCAACACCAACTTCTGCTCGGCCATGGGCTACCGCCTCGATGAGATCAGAGGCCAGCACCACCGCATGTTCGTCGAGCCGGACTATGCGCGCAGCCCCGACTACACCGCCTTCTGGGCCAGGCTCGGCCGGGGCGAGTTCGACGCCCGCGAATATCTCCGCTTGGGCAAGGGCGGCAGGGAGGTCTGGATCCAGGCCTCCTACAACCCGGTGAAGAACGCCAGGGGGGTCGTCACCCGCGTCGTCAAGGTCGCCACCAACATCACCGAGCAGAAGCAACGCAACGCGGAGTTCGAGGGCAAGATCAACGCGATCTCCCGGGTGCAGGCGATCATCGAGTTCACCCCCGGGGGTGAGGTCCTCACGGCCAACGAGAACTTCCTGAAGACGCTGGGTTACAGCCTCTCCGAGATCACGGGCCAGCATCACCGCATGTTTGTTGAGCCCGACTATGCGAGCTCGCCGGACTACGCTGAATTCTGGCGCAAGCTGAACGCCGGGGAGTTCGTGGCCGCCGAGTTCAAGCGTGTCGGCAAGGGCGGCAAGGCGGTCTGGATTCAGGCCTCCTACAACCCGATCCTCGACGCCCGGGGCCGGATCACCAAGGTGGTCAAGTTCGCCACCGACGTCACCTCCCGCGTGGCGGCGACCGAAACCATAGCCGCGGGCCTCGACGCGCTGGCGCGCAATGACCTGACCCACCGCATCACCGGCGCCATTGATCCCGCGTTCGAACGGCTGCGCGACGATTTCAACCTGGCGATCCGCCAGCTCGACGACACCATGGGCGCCGTACTCGCCGCCTCTGGCTCGGTCGGTGGCGGGGCTGACGAGATTTCCCAGGCCTCGGACAACCTCTCCCGCCGTACGGAGCAGCAGGCTGCCAGCCTCGAGGAGACCGCGGCGGCCCTCGACCAGATCACCGCCACGGTGAAACGCAGCGCCGAAGGCGCCCGCCAGGCCTCCACCGCGGCCTCCAGCGCCCGCGAGGAAGCGCAGCGCTCGGGCGGTGTGGTCCAGGACGCCGTGTCGGCCATGAGCGCGATCGAGGCCTCGTCCAACCAGATCACCCAGATCATCGGGGTGATCGACGAAATCGCCTTCCAGACCAATCTTCTGGCCCTGAACGCCGGGGTCGAGGCGGCGCGGGCCGGGGACGCCGGCAAGGGCTTCGCCGTCGTCGCCTCCGAAGTGCGGGCGCTGGCCCAGCGCTCGGCCGACGCCGCCAAGGAAATCAAGGCCCTGATCGCGACCTCCAGCGCCCAGGTCGAACAGGGGGTCAAGCTCGTCGACGCTACGGGCGCCGCCCTGCAGGGCATCCTGTCCAAGGTCGCCGAAATCGACGGCCTGATCTCAGAGATCGCCCTGTCCTCACAGGAACAGGCCACCGGCCTGGCCGAGGTGAACACCGCTGTAAACCAGATGGACCAGGTCACCCAGCAGAACGCCGCCATGGTCGAGGAAGCTACGGCGGCCTCGGCCAGCTTGAAGTCCGAGGCCCGGCAGTTGGCCCATCTCATCGGCCAGTTCAGCACCGGCGCCGGCGCCCCAGCGCGCTCCGCGAATCCCGTGGCCCGCCAGCAGGCGCGCCTCGCCCGCGCCGTCGGCGCCCCCGGCCCAGCAGAGTCTCCGGCGGCCGGGGGTTGGGAGGAGTTCTAGGGCCAAACCAGCGGCGGACTGACGACTTACGTTAGTTTTCTCAACGACTTAAATTTTGGGCGGCAATACCACTCCATCAAGTGGCTAAAGTCAGGGCGTGGCGCCGGACAGCCAGGCGATCAGCTCGGCGTCCCAGCCATAGACGTCCGGCCGGAACACCACGCCGCCGGCCCCGTCCGGGACCACGGTGCGATAGACGATCACCAGCGGCAGCGGCGCGCTGACGGCCACGCTACGGGTCTCACCCGTGGCAATGGCGGCGTCCACGGCTGTGGCGTCGAAGCCCTGGTCGGCCAGCAGCAGCGCCGCCAGCTCCCGCGGCTTCTCCAGCCGCACGCAGCCGTGGCTCAAGGTTCGGCGCCAGCGGGCGAAGGCGCCCTTGGTCGGGGTGTCGTGCAGGAAGACGCCGAATGGGCTCTTCAGGTCGAACTTCACCTGTCCCAGCGCATTGCCGGGTCCGGGCGCCTGCTCCAGCCGCCCGTCGGTGGCCACAAAGCCGTTGGCGGCCAGATAGCCCGGTTGGCGCGCCTCCTTCGGCCAGAGCTCGGCCTTGGCGATGCTGGCCGGGACCTTCCAGGGCGGATTGAACACCACCGCCTCCAGGGCCGTGGCCAGCATCGGGGTCTTGTGGTCGCCGTCGCCCACCACCACGCGCATGGTCAGGACTGGTTGGCCGGCGTCGAACACCACCGCCTCGGTCGCCGGGATGTCCACCTCGATCCGCCGCAGCGGCGGCTCGGCCGGCAGCCAGGTCGCGCGGATCAGATTGGCCTCGATCTGCGCGGCGCGGGCGCTTGCCGGGATGTTCAGGGCCGTCAGGGTCTCCGGCCCCACGCGCCCGTCAGGCTCCAGCCCATGCGCCGCCTGCCAGGCAGTCACCAGCGCCGTCAGCTCAGGGTCAAAGACCAGGGGATCAGCGGGCTCCGCCGCCGGCAGGTAGCCCTCGGCCGCCAACCGGGTCCGCAGGGCCAGCACGGCTGGTCCGGTCCCGTCAGCCTTCAAGGCGCGGTCCTTGGCCAGCGGCGCCCAGTCCATGGCCGCGTAACGCGCCTGCGCCGCCGCCAGGGCCGGATCGGCCACGGCCGGAACCTCCGGCGTCGGCAAGGCCCACAGCGGATCGACCCCGGTCCAGACGGCAAAGGCCGCCGCCAGGCCGGCGATCAGGCTCACCGGTCCGCCGGCGCCACCGCCGGACAGTTGTTGGCCTGGGCCACGCCTTTGAGGAAGGCGCGGCGGACGATCCCGGCCAGCACATAGGCCCGCAGCTCCCGGTCCCGCGCCTCGGCGCCGGACAGACGCCGCACCACGCCCCGGAACGGCAGGCCCACCGCGTCACGGATCGCACCCGAAACCAGCGCGCCAGCCATGTTGTTCAGGGAGCTCAGCGAGGACGGATCGTCGACGTCCTGGCCTAGGGCCATGTCCAGCTCGGCGATCCGCGGGGCCAGGGCCGCACAGGTCGCCGGCTGCGGCGTCGCATAGGGCGCGGCCCGCGCCGCCATCAGCACCGCGGCGGGATCATCCCGCATCAGGCTGAGGTCCCGCAGAGGCTGGGTCACCGCATCGTCCACCGGGCCACGCTTCACCGGTCGCGCCGGCGCAGGCGGCGGGGTCGTGGCGCAGCCCGCCATCACGAGCGCCAACACCAGGATCAGGCCTCGGGACGCGCCAGTCATCGGGTCACACCGCGTGCATGCCGCCGTCCACAACATAGACGGAGCCGTTAAGATAGGCTGCGTCGTCGGATCCAAGGAAGGCCACAAGCCGCGCCACCTCCTCCGGGGTTCCATAGCGGCCGGCGGGGATCAGCTGCGCGAATTGGTCATGGGCCTTCTGGGCGCCGGCCGGCGAGACCCCGCCCTCGATGGAGCGCATCATCCGGCTCTCGATGGGGCCGGGATTGACAGTGTTGATCCGCACCCCGTGGCTGGCCCATTCCGCCGCCGCCGAGCGGGTCAGGCCGATCACCGCGTGCTTGGAGGCCACATAGGCCGACAGCCCCGGCGAGCCGATCAGGCCCGCAACGCTGGACATGTTGATGATCGCGCCGCCGCCCTGGGCCGCCATCACCGGGATCACGTGTTTCATGCCGAGGAACACGCCGATCACATTGACCGACATCACCTTCTGGAACTCGTCCAGTGGATAGTCGGGGACGGTCTTCACCACGCCCTCGACCCCGGCGTTGTTGAAGAAGATGTCGATGCGGCCAAAGGCCTGCCGCGCCAGGCTCACATAGTCGGCGACCTGCCCCTCGTCGCTGACGTCGGCCTCCAGGGTCACCAGGTTCTCGGCCTCGCCGCAGGCCTGGATCAGCGGCGCGAAGGAGACGCCGGGCCGGTCCACCGCCGCCACAGAGGCCCCGCGTTCCAGCAGCAGCTTAACCGTCGCCGCCCCGATGGCGCCCGCCGCGCCGGTGACCAGGGCCGCCTTGCCGGCCAGATCGTTCCTCTCGCCCATGTTCCACTCCCTTGGCCCGGCGCGCCTCGCGCGTCCGGTCTGTGCAGAGAACCTGACCGACCCCGCACAAGGTCGCTTTGAAGCAGATCAACTCATCGTGGCGCTAAGCGGTCGCAGCCAAAAGGCCAAGGCTCAGCTTGCGCCCAGCCTCGAAGACGCGGAAGCTGCGGGGGCTCGGCCTTTGCCGTCCAGCGCCATGCAATGGCCTCAAGCAGGTCAGAGACTGGGTGCTAGTGGATTGGAGGCGACATGCCCCTAGACGATGCTCCGGGACCGGATCCCATCGACATGGCCATCGGCGCGCGCATCCGGCTGCGCCGAAAATCCCTCAACCTGACCCAGGCCGCCCTGGCGGCGCGGATCGGCGTCACCTTCCAGCAGGTGCAGAAATACGAGCGCGGCGCTAACCGGGTGTCCGGCTCGACCCTGGTCTCGGTCGCCCGCGCGCTCGACACCAGCGTCGGCTGGCTGGTGGGCGAGGAAGCGGCCGGCGGCGGCGAGGCCGAAGCCCTGTTGCAGTCCCTGGCCGCGCCCGGCGCCCTGGAGCTGCTGCAGGCCTTCGCCGAGATCGACCGGGCCAGCGCCCGCCAGGCCCTGATCGCCCTGGCCCGCGAGATGGGCCGCGAGGAGACTTGACCGCCCGTTAAGCCGTGACGGCTAGTCTCTGACCCCAAGATGAGCCCGCCCGCCCCGCCTCGCATCACCGCCGAACACCTGGCCGCCCTGAGCCATGAGTTCCGCACGCCGCTGAATGGGGTGCTGGGCATGGCCCGACTCTTGGAGGGCACCGGCCTCACTGACGAACAGCGCACCTATGTCGAGGCCCTGCGCGAGTCCGGCCAGCACCTACTGGGCCTGGTCAATGACGTGCTGGACTTCGCTAAGCTGGGCGCCGGAAAGGTCGAGCTGGTTCCCGCGGAGTTCGAGGTCGAGGACCTGCTGCGCGGGGTCTGCGAGCTGATGGCGCCGCGAGCCCAGGAAAAGGGCCTCGAGGTCGCCTGGGCGGCGCCCGCCGGCCTGGGCCGCGCCTTCGCCGACGAGGGCCGCCTGCGCCAAGTGCTGCTGAACTTCGCCGGCAACGCCATCAAGTTCACACCCAAGGGCGGCGTCCTGGTCCACGCCGAGGTGACCGGCCCTGACCGGCTGCGCCTGACGGTGGAGGACACCGGTCCCGGCGTCGCCGAGGCCGACCGCGAGAAGATCTTCGAGGCCTTCGGCCAGGCCGATCCGGTGCATGACGGCGTCCAGCTCGGCGGGGCAGGCCTGGGTCTGGCCATCGTCCGCACCCTGGCCCAGACCATGGGCGGCGAGGCTGGCGTCGGCTCGGCCCCCGGCGGCGGGGCCGCCTTCTGGATCGAGATCACCGCTCCCCTGACCGCCGCGGGCACGGACGACAGCCTGGCGGGCCGCCGGGTCGCCGTGGCCTGCGCCAATCCGGTGACCGCCCTGGCCGCTGAGATGCAGCTGAGCGCCTGCGGCGCCCTAGCCTCGTTGCACGAGACGCTCGAGGCCCTGCCGGCGGAGGCCGAGGTGGTGCTGATCGACCACGCCCTGGCCGGTCCTGCGCCGCCCGACGACCGACCCGCCCTGGTGCTGCTGAATCCGGAGGAGCGCGGCCGGATCGCCGACTATCGCGCCGCAGGCTATGCCGGCTACCTGATCAAGCCCCTGCGCCGGGCCTCCCTGGCCGAACGGGTCCAGGCCGCCCTGGGCCAGGACGCCACCCGGCACGCCACCGAGGACGAGCGCGTGGCCCCCGCCGCGGCGCCTGGCGCGCGGATCCTGCTGGTCGAGGACAATCCGATCAACGCCCTCCTGGCCCGCACCCTCCTCACCCGCGAGGGCTGCAAGGTCGACCACGCCACCGGCGGCGACGAGGCCCTGGCGGCCCTGGCCGTCGGCGCCTATGACCTGATCCTGATGGATATGCGCATGCCGGGCATGTCCGGCCTGGAGGCCACCCGGCGGCTGCGCGTCCAAGGGGTCGCCACCCCGGTCGTGGCCCTGACCGCCCACCCCTTCGAAGACGACCGCCAAGCCTGCCAGGACGCCGGCATGGACGACTTCCTGGTCAAGCCCCTGTCCGCCGACGCCTTGCGCGGGGTGCTGGCCCGGCTGGGCCGGGGCGGCTGGACGCCGACGACGGACCACGCCAAGGTCGGCTGAGACGGGGCGGGCCGGCCCCGATAGGGGGACCGCCAGATGACCGACGCCGCCGAGCCCAAGCCAAAGCCCAGCCCCAAGCCCAGCCCCAAGCCCAGCCTATGGAGCGCCATCGCCGTCTATGGCGAGCGCCGGAGCCTGGTCATGCTGGCCTTGGGTTTCGCCTCGGGCCTGCCGAACCTGCTGATCTTCGACACCCTGTCGGCCTGGCTGCGCGACGCGGGCCTAAGCCTGGAAGTGATCGGCTTTTTCAGCCTGGCGACCCTGGCCTATTCCCTGAAGCTGCTCTGGGCGCCCCTGGTCGACCGGGCGAAGATCCCGGGCCTGACCGCCTGGCTGGGCCATCGGCGCTCCTGGATGCTGGCCTGCCAGGCCCTGATCATCCTGGGCCTGTGGCTGATCTCGGGCGCCAATCCAAAGACCGGCCTGCCGCTGATGGCCGCCTTCGCGGTGTTCGTCGGCTTCGTCTCCGCCACCCAGGACATCGTCATCGACGCCTGGCGGATCGAGGCGGTCACCGAGGAACGGCAGGGCGCGATGGCCGCCGCCTACCAGTGGGGCTACCGCATCGCCATTATCGTCGCCGGGGTCGCGCCGCTCCTGATGTCGGAGGTGGTCGGCTGGAACCTGTCCTACGCGGCCATGGCCGTGCTGATGGCCATCGGCGTCCTGGGCGTGTTCGGCGCGCCGCGGGAAGCCGCGCACCAGATTCGGCCCATCGACTACAAAGACGCGCCCGAGGCCCCCGCCCGTGACGTCATCGAATGGCTGGCCCGCCTCGCCGTGGTGGTGCTGGGGGGCATGATCTTCGGCTCCGGCCTGGCGGGGGACGCCAGCCTGCTTAAGAGCCTGTTGTCCGCCCTCGGCCAGGGCGCGGCCGGCGAGGCCCTGGCGACCGCCTGGGAAGCCAAGGGAAGCGGGATCTTCGTCCAGCTTGCCGGCATCGCGGTCGGGACCTTGGTGGTGGTGGCCGCGGCCCTGCCCATCCCCGGGCTGAAGACCCGCCCCGGCATCTATCTGTCCAGCGCGCTCGCCGATCCCTTCATCGACTTCTTCAAGCGCTATGCGGGGGTCGCGGGCCTGATCCTGGCCCTGATCTGCGTCTATCGGCTGAGCGACTTCGTGCTCAACATCATGAACCCGTTCTACATCGACCTCGGCTTCGACAAGCTGCAGATCGCCGAGGTCCGTAAGGGCCTGGGCGTGGTGATGTCCGTGATCGGGGTGGGCCTGGGCGGCTTCGCGGTGGCGCGGCTCGGCCTGATGCGGGCCCTGATCATCGGCGCCTTCGCAGGTCCCATCTCCAACCTGATCTTCGCCTGGCTGGCCATGCAGGGGCCGCAGCTGTGGGCCCTGTCAGTGGCCATCGGGGTGGACAATATCGCCTCCGGCTTCGCCGGCACCTGCCTCATCGCCTACATGTCGAGCCTGACCGGCGAGGGGTTCACGGCCACCCAGTACGCGATGTTCTCGTCCTTCTATGCCCTGCTCGGCAAGCTGGTCGCCTCGCAGTCGGGGCGCATCGTCGAGGCCGCCGCGGCCTCGGCCGACCATGGCGGGGCGATCGCGGGCCTGAAGGGCCTGTTCAGCGCCCTGCCCAAGGAAGCCTTCGCCAGCGCGATGGAGAAGTCGCATGTGTCGGCCCAGGCCCTGGGCGCCGGCTACGTCACCTTCTTCGTCTATTCGGCCGCCCTGGGCGTGCTGGGCGTGCTGCTGACCTTCATCGTCGCCGCCCGGTCAGCCAAGGCCGCGCCGCCGGAAGCGCCCGCGGTCAGCTAGGGGTCTGGCCAGGCGGCTGATGCCCGCCCGGGGCCGGGGCCGCGCCGCCCAGGCAGATCACCTGGGCCACCCGCAGGTCGCGCCGCAGGGCGTCGGCCACCCGCCCGTAGTTCTCGACCGAAACCTGCTCTCCCACGGCGAAGGCGGCGGGGTTCTCGCGGGCGGAGTTCAGAGTCGCGGCCAGGGTCTCCGGCGCGGTGGTGTAGATCCGGCCCCGGCGCGGGGCCTCGGCCACCGTGACCCCAATCACCCGCCCCGCGTTGTCCAGGGCCGGGGCGCCGGACAGGCCGGCCAGCGTGCCCTTCAGACCGTCAGTGCGGCCGGTCTCGGCCCAGACCAGCACCGGCTCGGTCCGCGCGCCGCGGCCGCGAACCATCAGGTTCTCGCGGCCCAGCAGACGCGACGTAGCCTCGCCCGGCGAGCCTTGCGGAAAGCCCGGATGAAAGGCCCGGTCGCCCCGGCGCAGCTTGATGTCCAGGCCAAGCGGCAGGGGCGGCGCGCCGCCCTCGGTGGTCAGGATGGCGGCTTCGCTATGTGGATCGATATGAACCTGGGCCTCAACGCCTCGGCCCTCGGCCACCACGATGGCGGCCTTTGAACAGCCGTCCACCACGTGCCGCGCGGTGACCCAGACGCCCCGGTCAGCGATGGAAAAGGCGGTGCCGGTGCCCGGCTCGGCCTTGCCCGGCACGTCCACCACAACGGCGGGATCGAAGGGTGAGGCGGGGCCTAAGGGCAGGCCCTCTTCACCCGGCACGGGCGGCGGCGGCGGCGGGGCGTCGGCGCGTTCCTGGCGGCCCACGGGGGCGATCAGCAGGGCGAGCACCACCGCCCCGTAGACCAGCCAGTCAGGCAGCCGCGGATAGTGCATCGATCAGCCGGCGACCGCGGCGGCGAGGATGATGGCGGTGGAGATCTTGGCGCCCACGAGCAGGGCGGCGGCCGAGACCTCGCCCTCCTGGATGCGCTGGGGCAGGCCGCGCAGCAGGAAGTCCACGCCGCGGAAGATCAGGAGCTGGACCATGACGGTGGCAGCGCCCCAGATGCCGATCTCGATGATCGAGGTCGAGGCGGTCAGCGACACCGCCAGCGGAATGGCCAGGCCCAGCATGACGCCGCCCAGCGAGATGGCGGCGGCCGAATTGCCCTCGCGGATCAGCGAGATCTCCTTGTGCGGAGTCAGCAGCACATAGAGGGCGGCGCCCAGGAACAGGATCAGGACGGTGACCCCGGCGTGCAGCAGGGTCAGCGGGAAGCCGGTGGCGAAGGCCTGGATTTCCGGGGACTGGGGCATGGGGCTCCGGGGCGGTTCGGTCAGACGGTCATTGGCGGATGCGGCCCGGGTTCGGCAAGGGCGTTCGCCTCACGCGGTTTCTTCCGGCGCGGCGGCGGCCTCGGCGGCGAGCTTGCGCCGGGCGCTGGCCCGCAGCTTCTCGCTCTCGCTCTTCAACTGGCCACAGGCCGCCAGGATGTCCCGGCCGCGCGGGGTGCGGATCGGCGAGGCGTAACCCGCCCGGTTCAGTACGGCGGCGAAAGCCTCAATCGTCTTCCAGTCAGAGCACTGGTAGTCCGTGCCCGGCCAGGGATTGAAGGGGATCAGGTTGATCTTGGACGGGATGCCCTTCAACAGCTGGACCAGGGCCTTGGCCTCGGCCGGGCTGTCATTGACGCCCTTGAGCATCACGTACTCGAAGGTCACCCGGCGGGCGTTGCCCAGGCCCGGATAGCCACGGATGCCGGCCATCAGCTCGGCGATCGGGTACTTCTTGTTGAGCGGCACCAGGACGTTGCGCAGCTCGTCATTGGTGGCGTGCAGCGAAATGGCCAGCATGGCCTGGGTGCGTTCGCCCAGCGCCTTCAGCTCCGGCACGACGCCAGAGGTCGAGACGGTGATCCGCCGCCGCGAGATGGCGATGCCCTCGTTGTCGGCGATGATGTCGATGGCGTCGGCGACGTTGTCGAGATTGTAGAGCGGCTCGCCCATGCCCATGAAGACGATGTTGGAGAGCCGGCGGTCCTCTTTCGGGCTGGGCCATTCGCCCAGGTCGTCGCGGGCCACCTGGACCTGGGCCACGATCTCGGCGGCGGTCAGGTTGCGCACCAGGGCCTGGGTGCCGGTGTGGCAGAAGGTGCAGTTGAGGGTGCAGCCCACCTGGGAGGAAACGCAAAGCGCGCCAGAGCGGCCGACATCTGGGATGTAGACGGTCTCGACCTCGATTCCCGGGGCCATGCGGATCAGCCACTTGCGGGTGCCGTCCTTGGACACCTGGCGCTCGACCACCTCGGGGCGGACCAGGGTGAATTTTTCCGCCAGGGCCGCCCGGGTCTCCTTGGCCACGTCGGTCATGGCGGCGAAGTCGGTGACGCCATAGTGGTGGATCCAGCGCCACAGCTGGCCGGCCCGCATCTTGGCCTTGTCCGGGCGCACCACCTCGGCCGCTATCAGGGCGTCGGCCAGCGCCTTGCGAGTCATCCCCGAAAGGTTGGTCAGAACAGGCGTGGCGGAAGCCGCGCCGCGCGAGAGGTCCAGCGTAACGCCCAAAAGGAAATCCCCGTCGTGGAAGGCGGGAATATAGGGCGAACGGAGCCGGGCTCCAAATCGCTCAGATCAGGCCCAGCGCCCGGGGGACGGCGGTCCCGTCAAAATAGGGCCGCTCGCACACGATCCGGTCCGAGTCCGGGGCGAATTCGAAGCTGGCGGCCATGCGCACCTTGAAGGCCTTGCCCGTGCCCTCGACCGTCTTGCCGGCCACGCGCAGGGGGCCGGTATGGGTGCCGGTCAGCCAGAACTCCACCAGCACCGTGTCGCCGTCATGGGCGATGGCGATGATCTCGTTGCCCTGGTCCGGGAAGGGGGTGCGCGACAGGTCGAAATAGCGGCGCACGGCGGCCTCGCCGTCGAACACCGCCCCGGTGGCCATCTCGTAACGGGGGTGGTCGAAGGTGGCGATCACCCCGTCCCAATCATGGGTGACCTCCAACGCCATGTGGTCGCGGACGGTCTGGAGGCGGCGGGCGGGGAGATCCTGGGTCATGTCGCGATTGGACGCGCCGCGCGTCCCGCACGCAAGTCGTTCAAACAAATGTTTGCAGCACGCCTTTCGCGGGCGCGGCGGCTGGGCTAGCGTCCGGCCCAATTCAGAATTCCGCATTTCGGAGGACGGACATGAAGGCGTTGTTGAGCAAGGTCGTGGGCGGGCCGGACACCCTGGTGCTCGAGGACATTCCCTCCCCCGTGGCCGGCCCCGGCCAGGCGGTGATCTCCGTGAAGGCCGTGGGGATCAACTTCCCCGACGTGCTGATCATCGAGGACAAGTACCAGTTCAAGCCGCCGCGGCCCTTCGCGCCGGGCGGTGAACTGTCGGGCGTGGTCAAGTCGGTGGGCGAAGGCGTCACCAATGTGAAGCCGGGCGACCGCATCCTGGCCCAGATGGGCAACGGGGCCCTGGCCGAGGAAGTCGTGGTTCCGGCCAACCGCCTGACCACCATCCCGGACGCCATGCCCTTCGACGAGGCCGCCGCCTTCCTGATGACCTACGGCACCTCGTTCCACGCCCTGGTGGACCGCGCGAAGCTGAAGGCGGGCGAGACCCTGCTGGTCCTTGGCGCCGCCGGCGGCGTCGGCCTGGCGGCCGTCGAGCTGGCCAAGGCCATGGGCGCCCGCGTGATCGCCGGCTGCTCCACCCAGGAAAAGGTCGACCTGGCCATCGCCCGCGGCGCTGACGCCGGGGTGGTCTATGGCCGCGGCCCCTTCGACCGCGACGGTCAGAAGGCCCTGGCCGAGAAGTTCAAGGAAGCCTGCGGTCCCAACGGCGCCGACGTCATCTATGACGCCATCGGCGACGCCTATGCCGAGCCGGCCCTGCGCTCCATCGCCTGGGAAGGCCGCTACCTGGTGGTCGGCTTCGCCGCCGGCGACATCCCTAAGATCCCGCTGAACCTGGCCCTGCTGAAGGGCTGCGACATCGTCGGCGTGTTCTGGGGCGCCTGGACCGCCAAGAACCCGGACAAGTTCCAGGAGTCCATCCGCGACCTGCTGGACCTCTACGCCCAGGGCAAGGTGAAGCCCTACGTCTCGGAGCACTTCCCGCTCACCCGCGGCGCCGAAGCCATCGCCCACCTGGGCAGCCGCAAGGCCATGGG
>CAZXVO010000122.1:0-1970 GCA_964643835.1 uncultured Phenylobacterium sp.
AGGTCGCCTCCAAGACCAACGACAAGGCCGGTGACGGCACCACCACCGCGACCGTTCTGGCCCAGGCCATCGTGGTCGAGGGCATGAAGTCGGTGGCCGCCGGCATGAACCCGATGGATCTGAAGCGCGGCATCGACAAGGCCGTGGCCAAGGTCATCACCGAGATCAAGGACAGCTCCAAGAAGGTCACGTCCAACGACGAGATCGCCCAGGTCGGCACCATCTCGGCCAACGGCGACGACGAAGTCGGCAAGATGATCGCCAAGGCCATGGACAAGGTCGGCAACGAAGGCGTCATCACCGTCGAAGAGGCCAAGACGGCCGAAACCGAGCTGGACGTCGTCGAAGGCATGCAGTTCGACCGCGGCTACCTGTCGCCCTACTTCATCACCAACGCTGACAAGATGGAGGCCGATCTCGAAGAGCCGCTCATCCTGCTCTTCGAAAAGAAGCTGACCTCGCTGCAGCCCCTGCTGCCGGTGCTGGAAGCCGTGGTGCAGTCGGGCCGTCCGCTGCTGATCATCGCCGAGGACGTCGAGGGCGAAGCCCTGGCCACCCTGGTGGTCAACAAGCTCCGCGGTGGCCTGCGCGTCGCCGCCGTCAAGGCTCCGGGCTTCGGCGACCGCCGCAAGGCCATGCTGGAGGACATCGCCGTCCTGACCGGCGGCCAGGTGATCTCTGAGGACCTGGGCATCAAGCTGGAGAACGTCACGCTCGACATGCTGGGCAAGGCCAAGAAGGTCACCATCACCAAGGACGACACCACCATCGTCGACGGCGTGGGCGAGAAGGACGCGATCGAGGCCCGCATCGGCCAGATCAAGACCCAGATCGAAAACACCACCTCGGACTACGACAAGGAAAAGCTGCAAGAGCGTCTGGCCAAGCTGGCCGGCGGCGTCGCGGTCATCCGCGTCGGCGGCGCGACCGAAGTCGAAGTGAAGGAAAAGAAGGACCGCGTTGACGACGCCCTGAACGCCACCCGCGCTGCGGTGGAAGAAGGCATCGTCCCCGGCGGCGGCGTGGCCCTGCTGAAGGCTTCCAAGGTTCTGGAAGGCCTCAAGGGCGACAACGACGACCAGGAAGCCGGCATCGCCATCGTGCGCCGCGCCCTGCAGGCTCCGATCCGTCAGATCTCGGAAAACGCCGGGGTCGAAGGCTCGATCGTGGTCGGCAAGGTTCTGGAAAACGCCTCCTCGACCTTCGGCTTCAACGCCCAGACCGAAGAGTATGTGGACATGGTCCAAGCCGGCGTGATCGACCCGGCCAAGGTCGTCCGCACCGCTCTGCAGGACGCCTCCTCGGTGGCCGGCCTGCTGATCACCACCGAAGCCGCGATCGTCGAAGCCCCCAAGAAGGGCGGCGCCGGCGGCGGCATGCCGGGCGGCATGCCCGGCGGCATGGGTGACATGGACTTCTAAATCCTGTCATCCCGGCCAACGGAGGGCGAAGCCCGAAGGCCGAGCCGGGACCCATAAAGTACAGCTTACAGGAGGGCGGGGCCGCGAGGCTCCGCCCTCTTTGCGTTGGGGCGTCAGTCGTCGCGCATGTCGCCGAGCACCAGGTGGCCGACCCAGCTGGTCGCGCCGGTGATGACGGCGGCGAGTACGCCGGGGACCAGGCCGTCCACGGTGAAGCCTTTCAGGAAGTAGGCCACCAGCATGATCATCCCGGCGTTGATGATCAGCAGGAACAGGCCCAGGGTCAGCACGGTGATCGGCAGGGTCAGGACAAAGACGATCGGCCGCACGATGGCGTTGACCACGCCCAACAGCACGGCGGCGATGGCCAGGGTGGTCAGGCTGTCATAGGCGACGCCCTTCACGAAGTGGGCGGCGATGGCCAGGCCGATGGCGGCGAAGATCGCGCGGATGAGAAACTTGGCGAGCATGAGGCCTCCTTGGGTCCCCCCGCCCGGCGCGGCGGGACGCCCAGAAGCAGAGCCAGAGCGCGGTCCGGCGCAAGCCGAT
>CAZXVO010000122.1:1980-12725 GCA_964643835.1 uncultured Phenylobacterium sp.
GCTCAGCTGGGGCCCTCGCGGGCCGGCGGGGCCCCCCGGGGGCCCCGGGGCGGCACGACCTGAAGCTGAGCCTGAGCGCGGTCCGGCTCAAGCGGATTAGGGCGGAATTCCCCGAAAGAGTTCGTAGAACAAGGTTCCATTCACTATTCTTACCCAAAGTGGGGTGGCGTATGGTCACACTCTTCGGATGTGGCGACGCGGGGATGGGAGCCGAGCCTTGAGCGACAGCAAGTCCGCTCTGATCGACGAGCGCCTGGACAAGGTGCCGCGGGTCGATTGGGAAGTGCTTCTGGTCCGGGCCGTGATCGGCCTCGGCGCGGCCCTGCTGACCCTGCCTCTGCTCGGCGTCTGGGGCGCCCTGGGCTGGTTCAGCCTCTATGCGGCCCAGGACGGCGCGACCTTCTTCGTCACCCGCGCCACACGGCGCAACGGCGCCATGACCGATCGCCAGCGCCGCATCTATGTGGCCCTGCTGTTCGCCAGCTCGCTGATCTGGAACATCCTGACCGTCATCCTCTGGCGCACCGGCGAGGAGGGCTACCGGATGGCGGCCTCGGCCATCATCATGGCCAACCTGATCCACGCCGTCGGCTTCTCGTTCCGCTCACCCGCCTCGCTCGCGGCCATGGGCGGGGTGCCGCTGCTGCTGTGGCTAGGCCTGCCGGCCATCTATGGCGGCTATTCTGGCCACGTCTGGCTGTCGGCCTCCCTCGCCCACCTGATGCTGATCAGCTACATGGTCACCAGCGCCCGGGCCAACATGGCCAATGCGCGGGCCCTGGAGGCCGCCGAGCAGAAGGCCATCGCCGCCACCGAGGCCAAGTCCGCCTTCCTGGCCATGGTCACCCACGAACTGCGCACGCCGATGAACGGGGTGCTGGGCATGGCCCGCGCCCTGCAGCGCACCAGCCTGGACCGCCGCCAGCAGGGCTATGTGGAGACCATCCTGCGCTCCGGCGACGGCCTGCTGGCCATCCTCAACGACATCCTCGACATCTCCAAGATCGAGGCCGGGCGCATGGACCTGGTGATCGAGGGCTTCGACCTCGGCACGGTCGGAAACCAAGCCGTCGAGCTGTGGGCCGAAAGCGCCCTGGCCAAGCGCCTGACCCTGACCTGCGATGTCTCCGCGGACCTGCCGCCGCGCGTGCTGGGCGATGAGACCCGGGTGCGCCAGATCATCTACAACCTGGTCTCCAACGCCCTGAAGTTCACCGAGACCGGCGGCGTCACCCTGGCCCTGCGCGCCGCTCCCGGCGCCGACGGCGACGGCGGGGTGGAGATCGCGGTCACCGACACCGGGCCGGGCATGTCCGCCGAACAGGTGGCCGGCCTGTTCCGGCCCTTCGTCCAGGCCGAGGCCGGCACCGCGCGCCGCTATGGCGGCACCGGCCTGGGCCTGTCCATCTGCCGCAAGCTGGCCGCCATGATGGGCGGCGACGTCAGCGTCGAGAGCGAGCCCGGCAAGGGCTCGACCTTCAAGGTCTGGCTGCCCCTGCCCGCCGCCGACGCCCAGGAAGACCTGCCGGCCGCCGACGCGGGCGAGTTCGACATCGCCGCCCTGCGGATCCTGGTCGCCGACGACAACCCGGTGAACCTGGCCGTGGCCCGTGCGGTGCTCGAGGCCTTCGGCGTCACGGTCGAGGTCGCCGTCCACGGGGCCGAGGCCCTGGAGCGCCTGCGCCTGGGCGGGATCGACCTGGTGCTGATGGACGTCCGCATGCCGGTGATGGACGGGGTCGAGGCGGTCGGCCGCATCCGCGACGGCCAGGCCGGCGACGCCAACCTGCCGGTCATCGCCCTCACCGCCGACGGCATGGCGGGCGAGGAGACCAAGCTGAAGTCCAGCGGCTTCGACGCCGTGCAGACCAAGCCGGTGTCGCCTGCCGCCCTGGTGGCCGCCATCGCCGAGGTGCTGGCCCGCCACGACAGCGCCTCCCGCGCCGCCTGAGCGTTTCAGCCGCGACACGCTGACGGCCCAATTCCGCCCCCGGCGGCGGTCAGGCTGGGCCGCATGATCCGACCCCGCCTGCTGCCCGCCCTCACCCTGTCGACCTTGGCCGTGCTAGCCGTTCCCGCCGTGGCCCAGCCCCCTGGCGAACGCCCTGACGGCCCGCCGCCGGGCGACCGGCCTCCGGAGGGACGCAGCCTGTTCCTCAGCCCCTGCGGCGAGCCCTTCCGCGGGCCTGGCGGGCTGGAGGCCTGGTTCAAGGGGGCGGACACCGACCACGACGGCGCCCTCAGCCTGGCCGAGTTCCGCGCTGACGCCCTGCGCTTCTTCAAGGTGGTCGACGCCAACGGCGACGGGGTGATCGATGGCCTTGAGAACCACGCCTACGAGACCCGCATCGCCCCCGAGATCATCGGCTCGGCCGAGCGTGAGGACGAGGCTCCCCAGGGCGGAGGCGATCGACGCGGCCCTCCCGGCGGCGGCCCCCCAGGCGGTGGCCCCCCAGGCGGTGGCATGGGCGGTGGCGGTCCGCCCGGCGGCGGCGAGGGCATGCGCAAGCCGGGTGGCCACGGCGGCATGAGCCGGCGCGAGGGCGCGGCTCGCTTCTCCCTGATCAACGAACCCCAGCCGGTCCGTGGGGCCGACGCCAATCTGGACTGGAAGGTCACCGCCGACGAGTGGTCCCGCGCCGCAGCGCGGCGCTTCGCCCTGCTGGACACCGCCCAGACCGGCCGCCTGAGCCTCGCCGACCTGCCCCGTCTAGGCGGCATGGGACCTCCGCCTCGTAAGTAGCATCACCAGAGAAGATTAAACCAGGAATAGCAAAGCTTTCATCTTTGCCCTCTAGCCAACCGGTGTCAGTTGGAGGCGCGTTTCATGCCGCAATCCCCGGAGTGGCTGTTCAGGGGGCTGGAATCCGCAGGCGTGGACGCCCGGTGTTCAGCGCCCGCCCGCATCGCCACCGCCGCGGTGGGCTTCCTGCTCATGCTGCCGCAGATCGAGCTGGGCCTGCTGTCGGCCTGGACCGCGGCGGTGATCGCCTGCGAGGTCTGGACCATCTTCGCCACCCGCGGCCTCGATGCGGCCCATCCGGCGACCCGCAGCCAGCGGACGCGCTATCTCATCTCCTGTCTGGTGACCACCTGGGTCTGGAACCTGGCCCCCATGATCCTGTGGGCCTCGGGCGATCCGGGCCTCAGGATCATCGCGGTGGTGATCCTGGCCGGCTTCCTGATCCACGCCCAGGGCTTCGCCTATCGCAGCTGGTTGGTGCTGCTGATCAATGGCGGCTCTTCGACCCTGAACCTGCTGCTGTTGCCCGTGCTGTTCGGCGGGTTGGCCCCCGTCCAGCAGGCCACCCTCCACGGCGCCCTGGCCCTCCTGGCCGCCTACGCCGTGGTCAGCGCCACCATGGCCCGCAGCGCCCATGAGGCGCTGGACGCCGCCCGGGTCGAGGCCGAGGCCGCCAGCGACGCCAAGTCCGCCTTCCTGGCCATGATGAGCCACGAACTGCGCACCCCCATGAACGGCATCCTAGGGATGGCCCACGCGCTGCAGCAGGCGCCCCTGAACCCGCGCCAGGCCGAGCAAGTCGCCATGCTGGTGCGCTCCGGCGACGGTCTGATGGCGATTCTCAACGACATCCTCGACCTCTCGAAGATTGAGGCCGGTCGCCTGGACCTGGAGCTGGCGCCCCTCGACCTGGGCGACCTGGTGCGGCTGGTCTGCGGCCTGTGGTCGGAATCCGCCGCCGCCAAGGGCCTGGACCTGAGCGTGGACATCGATCCGGCCTTACCCGGCGCCCTGCTCGGCGACGAAACCCGCCTGCGCCAGATCCTGCAGAACCTGTTGTCCAACGCTTTAAAGTTCACCGAGGCTGGCGAGGTCTGCGTGGTCGTCGCCGTCGCGCCTTCTCCGCGCGACGACCTGGTGCGGGTGGAGATCGCCGTCTCGGACACGGGCCTGGGCATCAGCGCCGACCAGCAGACCCGCCTGTTCCAGCCCTTCGTCCAGGCCGAAGCCTCCACCGCCCGCCGCTTCGGCGGCGCCGGGCTGGGCCTTGTCATCTGCCGCCGCCTGGCCGCCCTCATGGGCGGCGAGATCACCCTGGACAGCACGCCGGGCCGGGGCTCGACCTTTCGGGTCACCCTGGACCTGCCGGTGGCCGAGGCTCCGCCCAAGACCGAGGACGCGCCCGCGGGCCGCACTACGCCGCTGGCGGGCCTTAATCTGCTGGTGGCTGAGGACAACGTGGTCAACCAGGCGGTCGCCCGGGCCATCCTGGAAGCCCTGGGCGCCCGCATCGAGATGGCCGGCGACGGCGCCCAGGCCCTGGCGGCGCTCAAGACAGCAGCCAGCGCCCCTTACGACCTGGTGCTGATGGATATCCACATGCCCGTGATGGACGGGATCGCCACCCTGGCCGCCATCCGGGCCGGTCCCTCGGCTGGGACACCCGTGATCGCCCTGACCGCCGACGCCATGTCCGGCCAGGACCAACGCCTGCTGTCGCTTGGGTTTGACGCGGTCCAGCCCAAGCCCATCCAGCCCGCCGATCTGGTCGCGGCGATCCTGGGGCTGACCCAATCTCAGCCTGCGCGGGAGGCCAACGCAGGCGCAGCTTAAGCGAACCTGGAAAGAATCGGTTCACCACTCTGCGACAATCTGTCCATTCCATCTTTGAGCAAGGACGACCTGTGGCCTTCTGGCGTGAAGCGCTCGGTGAGGAACTCGATCGCGCGGCTGTGCAGAGCGCGCGGACGATGGCCGTGCGCGCCTGGACCGCGCCGCCCGTCGCCCTGCTGGCCGGCTGGCGTCTGGGCTGGACCGCCGCCCTGATCTGGGCCGCCCTGGCCCTGGCCACCGAGCTGTGGACCTGGGCCTCGACCCGCGACGCCATGGCCGGCCGCACCCCCACCCGCGTGATGCGGGGGATCTATTACGCCTCCACCGCCGTGAAGAGCGCCGTCTGGGCCGCCCTGCCGGTGCTGTTGTGGGACTCTGGTTCTGAGGCCATGCGCATCGGCGCCCTGGTCCTGCTCTGCGGCCAGCTGATCCACGCGATCAGCTACACAAGCGACTTCCGCGCCCTGCTGGTGGTCAACGCCGCCTTCCCGATGGGCGCCCTATTCTACCTGCCGCTGTTCAAGTCGGACTTCGCACCGGGCGACCTCATAATCCTGTGCACCGGCCTGGTGCTGATGTGTGTCTACTGGGCCAACGGCATCCGCCGCAGTCGCTCGGCCAACCGCGCCCTCAACGCGGCCAAGCAGCGCGCGACCGAGGCCAACCAGGCCAAGTCCGTCTTCCTGGCCACCATGAGCCACGAGCTGCGCACGCCGATGACCGGGGTGCTGGGCATGGCCCAGGCGCTGAAGGCTACGCCCCTGTCTTCGGACCAGGGCCGCCAAGTAGACCTGCTGATCCGCGCCGGTGACGGCCTGATGGCGATCCTCAACGACATCCTGGACGTGGCCAAGATCGAGGCTGGGCGCCTGGAGCTGGAAGCCGCGCCCTTCGACCTGATCGAGTTGGCCGGCCAGGCCGAAGCCCTGTGGCGCGACGCCGCCGAGGCCAAGGGCCTGAAGCTGACCTGCGTCGCCGAGGCCGACCTGCCCCGCTGGCTGGAAGGCGACGCCGGGCGCATCCGCCAGATCATGCTCAATCTGTTGTCCAACGCCCTGAAGTTCACGCAGGCCGGCGAGGTCAAGATGGTCCTGCGTCCGGTTGCGGGCGCCGCGCCCGGTCAGGGCCGCATCGAGATCGCCGTGTCCGACACCGGCATCGGTATGAGCGAGGATCAGGTCGCGCGCCTGTTCCAGGCCTTCAGCCAGGCTGACGTCTCCACCGCCCGCCGCTTCGGGGGCACGGGCCTGGGCCTGTCCATCTGCCGCCAGCTGTCCGAGATGATGGGCGGCGGCGTCAGCGTCGAGAGCACGCCGGGCGCCGGCTCGACCTTCCGCCTGACCCTGGAGCTGCCCCTGGCCGCCGCCCCGGCGGAGACCGCTGACGGTGATCACACCGAAGCCGAGGGCCTTGTCGGCCTTCGCATTCTCGCCGCCGAGGACAACCCCATCAATCAGGCGGTGATCCGCGCCATCCTGGAAGCCATCGGGGCCGAGATCGAGATCGCTGACAACGGCGCCCTGGCCCTGGAACGCCTGGAGCGTGACCACTTCGACCTGGTGCTGATGGACGTGCACATGCCGGTGATGAGCGGGATCGAGGCCCTGGCCGCCATCCGCGCCAAGGGCGGCGATGCGCCGCCGGTGATCGCCCTGACCGCCGACGCCATGGCCGGCGAGACCCAGAAGCTGCTGGCCTTGGGCTTCGATGACGTCCAGCCCAAGCCGATCCAGCCCCTGGCCCTCGCTGAGGCGATCATGCGCGCCTACGCCGCCGCCGAAGCCCGCCGCGCGGCGGCCTAGAGCCCCCCGACCTAGAGCCGCAGCCCCAGGCGCGGGCCGATCAGGATCATCACCAGATAGAGCCCCATGGTCAGCAGGCAGCCCGCCGCCATGGCCGGGGCGAAGCCGACACCCCGCCGCAGCAGGGCCGGGATGACCAGAAACATCGGCATCGACGGCAGCACGAACCAGAAGGTCCCGGTGGCGTGGGCGGCGATCCGCTCGGCGTCATGGGTGTCGCGCCACAGCCAGATCATCCCCAGCACCGAGACCAGCGGCAGGGAGGCGATCAGCCCGCCGATCCCCGGGTAGCGCTTGGCCACCTCGGACACGAGGGCGACGATCAGGCCGGAGATCAGGGCCTTGATCAGCAGGTAGGGCATGGCGGCTCCATCGGGTGTCGTCTTCCGCATATCACAGCACAAGGCCCAGAACGCGTGCGTCGAAACTCATCACGGTGACCGAGAAACCCGCAGATTTCCGACTCTCACCCGTTTGGTGCGCGCCGGATTTTGACGCCGCCATGCCCAAGCCCATGCTGAAATCCGACGATAGCAAGCGACGCGGGGGCGACCATGGGACAGCGGAACAGGCATGGACTTCGGACGGTCTGGCTCGCCTCGGCGGCGGTTCTGGCGATCAGCCTGGGCGGCCCCGCCGCGCAGGCGGCGGATAGCCCGCCACCGGCCAAGGCCGCCCCGGCCCTGAAGAAGACCGACGGCTTCATCCCCTTCTACTGGGACGCGGCCAAGGGCCGGGTGCTCCTGGAGATCAGCGCCTTCGACACCGATGTCCTCTACTATGTCTCGGCGGCCACCGGCGGCGGCTCGGTGGAGCTGCCCTTCGACCGCGGGGTCCTGGAGAGCGAGGTCATCCGCTTCCAGCGGGTCGGCCAGAAGGTGCTGGTGAACGCCCAGAACCTGGACTACCGCGCCCCGGCCGGCACGACGGCGCGGGCCGAAAACGTCACCGCCTCCTTCCCCTTCTCCACCTTGGCTGTGCTGCCGGTGGAGTCGGAAGCCGCCGGGACCGTGGTGGTGGACGCCACCGCCCTGTTCATGCGCGACGCCGCCAATATCGAGCGCGACCTGAAACGAGCCAACCAGGGCCCGTTCAAGTTCGATCCGGCCCGCAGCACCTTCTATCCGGCCCGGATGAAGGCGTTCCCTGAGAACACCGAGATCGAGACCGTCTCGACCTTTGCGACCGACGCCCCCGGCGCCCTGGTGCGCAATGTGACGCCCGATCCGCGCTTCATGACCCTGCGCATCCACCACTCGTTCCTGAAGGCGCCCACCGGCTACACCCCCCGCCAGGCCGACCCGCGCATCGGGGTCAGCGCCGTGCGCTTCACCGACTTCTCCAAGCCCATCAATGACGCCCCGGACGGCGCCTACGTCACCCGCTGGCGCCTGGAGAAGAAGGACCCGGCGGCGGCCCTGTCCGAACCCAAGACCCCCATCACCTTCTATTTCGACCCCGCCATCCCCGACCCGATCCGCAAGGCGATGAAGGAGGGGCTCCTGTGGTGGAACAAGGCCTATGAGGCCGCGGGCTTCAAAAACGCCATCCAGGCCCTCGACGCCCCCGCCGATATGGACCCGATGGACATCCGCTACGCCTATGTCCTGTGGGTCGACCGCGACGAGCGGGGCTTCTCCTCTGGCGGCACCTATCGTGACCCCCGCACCGGCGAGATCCTGGGCTCCAAGACCCACATGGACACCAGCCGCATCCGCACCATCGCCAACTATTTCGACGCCTATTCCGGCGGCCTGCCCGCAGACGGCTCGGGCCTGATGGTCGCCGACCCCAAGCTCCTCAGCCCCGGCGGCCTCGACGGCATGAGCCCCGGCCAGCGGGACCTTGTCCTGCAGCGCCAGGCCCTGCTCACCGCCCACGAGCTCGGCCACGCCCAGGGCTTCGGCCACAATTTCAGCTCCAGCCTGAACAACCAGGCCTCGGTCATGGAGTACCCGACCCCGCGGGTGATGGTGAAAGGCGGCAAGCTCGACCTGTCGGAGGCCTTCCAGCGCCAGATCGGCGTCTATGACACCTACATGGTCCGCTACGCCTACACGCCCTTCCCGACCGCCGGCGAGAAGGTCGGCCTGGACGGGGTGATCAAGGACATGCGGGCCAAGGGGGTGATCTACACCCCCGACAGCGACCCGCGCTGGACCTGGTACGACGACCGCGCCACCCCGATGGAGGACCTGAAGGAGCACGCCGCGGCCCGCAAGATCATCCTGGCCACCTACGGCCCGGCCATGCTGAAGCCCGACGAGCCGGTGGGCTCGCTGCGCGACATGCGCCTGTGGATGGCCTACCTGCACGACCGCTACGCCATCGAGTCTGGCCTGAAATACGTCGGGGGCCTGTTCATCAACATCGTGGTCCCGGGCGATCCCCTGCCCCCCACCGAGTTCATCCCGGCCAAGACCCAGAAGGAGGTGCTTGGCCTGCTGCTGGACGTGGTCGAGCCCGAGAGCCTGGCCATCCCGGAGACCCTGCTGAAGCAGCTGCCGCCTGATCCCGGCGGCAATATCGAGGACCTGTCGGACGACGCGGCCTTTGACCAGCTGCGCGCCGCCCGGATCCGCGCCGCCCTGGTGCTGGAGCCCCTGTTCGACAGCGCCCGCGCCGCCCGCATGGTGGCGCTGGCCGCCCGCCAGCCCGACGCCCTGACCTTCCCGCAGATGGTCGAGGCGGTGATGGCCCGCACCTGGAACGCCTCGGGCGATACGACGGGCTCGGCCAAGGCTCTGCGGCGGGTCAGCCAGCAGGTGGCGCTTGAATCCATGATGATCCTGGGCGCCAAGGCCGAGGGCTCGGCCGAGGCCCAGGCCTATGTCCTCGACCAGCTGGCCCAGCTGTCGGAGGCCCTGACGGTCCGCAAGGACAGCGACGCCCTGACCCAGGCCTTCTATCGCCAGACCGCGCGGGACATCGACCGCTACCTGGCCGACCCGGCCGCCAACGCCCCGAAGTCGGCCTCGACGCCGTGGGGCAAGAGTCCCCGCTCCCGGTTCCCCCTGCCGCCCGGCCCGCCGCTCGGCTGATGCGGCTTGACCCTGGCCGGGCTCGCGCCTCAATGGGCCATGTCTCAAGCTCACGCTTCACCCCAGGACCTGCAGGCGGCCTGGTCTGACGGAACCCGCGCCCTGCGCGAGGGGCGTCCCGCCGACGCCGTGCCGCACTTGCGCCGGATCGCCGAGTCCGGCCAGGCGACGCCGGCGGTCTGGGTGGCCCTGGCCATGGCCCACAAGGCGCTCGGCCAGGCCGACGCCAAGCTGGCGGCCCTGCAGCGGGCCCTGAGCGGCGACCCGCGCGACCTGCGCGCCCTCCTGATGACCGCCGACCACCATGCCGAGACCGGCGACACCCGCGCGGCCTCGGCCTACTACGACGCGGTGGTGAAGGTGGCGGTGGCGAACGGCTCGGTGGAGCCGGCCCTGCAAGCCGAGGTCGGCCGCGCCCAGCACATGCGCGAACGCTACGCCGCCGACTATGAGGCCCACCTGGTCCGCACGCTCGGCGACCTGTCGGGACCGGAGGCGCGTCGCGTGCGCGGGTCCCTCGACCTCTTGCTCGGCAAGACCGAGCTCTACCTGCAGCAGCCCAAGAACTTCTATTTCCCCGAGCTGCCCAACATCCACTACGCCCAGCGCGCCGACTTCCCCTGGCTCGACCAGATCGAGGAGGCCACCGACGACATCCGCGCCGAGCTGATGAAGATCCTGGAAGAGGACTCCGGCTTCAGCCCCTATGTGGAGGCCGAGCCGAACCGGCCGTTCTTTGACGACCACGGCATGCTGGGCAATCCGAACTGGAGCGCCTTCTACATCTGGAAGGGCGGCACGCTCATCCCGGAGAACGCCGCCCGCTGCCCAGCGACGGTGGAGGCCCTGAAGGACGCGCCCCTGTGCCGGATTCCTGGCCGGACGCCCTCGGTGCTGTTCTCGCTGCTTCGGCCCGGCGCGCACATCCAGCCGCACCACGGCTTCACCAACGCCCGCTACATCTGCCACCTGCCGCTGATCGTCCCCAGCGACTGCGCCATGCGGGTGGGGTCGGACACTCGGCCCTGGGTCGAGGGCCAGGCCTGCGTCTTCGACGACAGCATCGAGCACGAGGCCTGGAACCGGCACCCGGATCGCCTGCGCGTCGTGATGATCTTCGACGTCTGGCGCCCGGAGCTGTCGGAGACCGAGCGCAAGCTGGTCGCCGACATCCTCCAGGCGGTGGATACTTACCGTTAGGCGGGACCACGGCGCCAACCCTGTCCGCTTGTGGCGCGTCCGTCTCCGCTTGCGAAACGCCTCTCTCCCCGACCGTCATGGCCGGGCTTGTCCCGGCCACCCATACGCGCCTGATCTTCAGACATG
>CAZXVO010000123.1:0-12613 GCA_964643835.1 uncultured Phenylobacterium sp.
GCGAGCAGGGCGCCGAGCAGCTGCTGGGCCAGGGCGACATGCTCTACATGGCCGGCGGCGGCCGCATCACCCGCCTGCACGGGCCCTTCGTGTCCGACGGCGAGGTCGAGGCCGTGGCCCGCTTCCTTCGCGACCAGGGTCAACCTCAGTACCTGGAAGAGGTCACCGAGGGCGGCGACGAGGACGGCGGCGGCGAGGGCGACTTCGGCGGCGGCGGCGAGGGCTCGGGCGACGATCTCTATGACCGCGCCGTGGCGGTGGTCACCCGCGACAAGAAGGCCTCGACCTCCTACGTCCAGCGCCGCCTGCAGATCGGCTACAACCGCGCCGCCTCGCTCATTGAACGCATGGAGCAGGAAGGCGTGGTCAGCCCCGCCAACCATGCCGGCAAGCGCGACGTCCTGGCCCCGCCGCCACCTTAGACAGAGCCTGGAAGCATAGCGCGCTAAACGGGAAACCCATTTACAGACAAGGGCCTGTGGCGGCCTGAGCGACGAGCGGTAACCTTACCTCAATCCCAGCGGCCTCAATATGGGCCAAGGTTGATTGGGGCCAGACTTGCCGCATACGCTTGATCAGATGCTCGGTCGTGTGCCCCAGCAGGCGCAGCAGGCCGCGCCCGTGCGCTTGGTCGTCTCCGCGGCGGTCGCCGTCACCGCCGCCATGGTCCTGCCGATCCGCGAAACCCTGATCTGGTTCGGCCTGACGGCGCTGGTCGAGGCTGGCAGTTCGGCGCTGGCCTCAGCCATGGCCAGGGGCCGATTGTCTCCGTCCAGCGGCCGCCCATTCTATCTGAGCCTCTTCTTCGGCGGCGTGGTCCTGTGGACAGGTCTGGGCGCCATGCTCTGGACCACAGGTCGGTCCGAGGGCCACCTGATGGCCCTGATTATCTGGCTCACCGTGATTTTCTTCGGCCAGACCGGCGCCTATCGGCGCCTCACCGGCCTGATCATCGGGACGGCGGCGCCAGGCCTGGCGATGCTGGCCTGCATCGCTCTGTCCCCTGAGCCCTCAGGGTTCAACCAGGCGCCGGTCCTCCTCCTCGCGGGGCTGGGCCTGATCTTCGCCTGCGACGGCGTCTATCGCGCCCTGACCAGCCGCCGCCGGTTTGAGGAGGCGCAGAGCCGGCTGGAGGCGTCCGAGGCCCAGTACCGCCTGCTGGCGGACAATGTCAGCGACGTCATCGCCCTCAACAGTCTCGACGGCCGCCGGATTTACATGTCGCCCTCGGTAGTGCGCGCCATGGGCCGCACACCGGAGGAGATGGCCGAGACTAACAACTACACCTTCCTGCACCCGGACGACGCCGACAGCATCCCGGCGATCATCACCGCCCTGGCCCAGACTGGCGGACAGGCCACCCACCGCTACCGGATCGTCCACCGCGAGGGCCACGCCGTCTGGCTGGAGGGCAGCTTCAACATCATTCCGCCGCCGACACCGGGCGATGCCCCGATGCTGGTCTCCGTCTCCCGGGTCATCGACGATCAGGTACGGATGGAGGAGGAACTCAAGGAGGCCACCCGCCGGGCCGAGGCGGCGGCCGCCGCCCACTCCGCCATACTGGCCCACAAGAGCCATGAGCTGCGCACGCCGCTCAACGCCATTATCGGCTTCTCCGGCGTCCTGCGGACGTCGCAGCGCCTGCAGGCCGAGGACGCCCGTCACGCCGCCCTGATCAACGAGGCCAGCCAGAGCCTGCTCGAACTGGTCAATGACGTTCTCGACTTCTCCAAGCTGGAAGCCGGCGCCGCGGAGCCGGAAACCCGGGCTTTCGATCCCGCCGAGACCTGCGGGGCCGTGGCCGAGCTGCTGCGCGACCAAGCCGCCGACCGCGGCCTCAGCCTGGACTTCAGCGCCGAGGGTGACCTGCGCCCTCTGGCCGGCGACCCGGCCCGGATCCGCCAGGTGTTGATGAACTTCCTGTCCAACGCCCTGAAGTTCACCAGCCAGGGCGGTATCCGCCTGCGCCTCGTCCAGACGCCGGGCGAGGACCGCGACAATCTTCGGGTCGAGGTCAGCGACACCGGCATCGGCATTCCGCCCGACCAGATCGCCCAGCTGTTCGACCGCTTCACCCAGGCCGACGCCTCGGTGTCGCGCCGCTATGGCGGCACCGGCCTGGGCCTGGCGATTTGCAAGCGCAACATCGAGCTGATGGGCGGCCGCATCGGCGCCGACAGCACGCCCGGCGAGGGTTCGACCTTTTGGTTCGAGCTTGACCTGCCCCGGACCCAGGCGATCCCGGAATCCGACCGGGCGCAGGCCAGTCTCCCCGATACCGCCCTGCGCCTGCTGGTGGTCGAGGACGTGGCGGTGAACCGCGAGCTCATCCAGACCCTGCTTAGCCCCTTCGACATCGAGATCACCACCGCCGAGAACGGCGTCGAAGCGGTGGCGCAGATGCGCCACAAGCCCTTCGACATCGTACTGATGGATGTCCAGATGCCGGTGATGGACGGCCTGACCGCCACCCGCGCCATCCGCGCCCTGCCGACCGATCGCGCCCGCAGCACCCCGATTATCGCCATGACCGCCAATGTCCTGCCCGACCAGATCCGGGCCTGCGTCGAGGCCGGGATGAATGACCACCTGGGCAAGCCGATCAGCCCAGCGGACCTTCTGTCCGCCCTCTCCCGCTGGTCCCCCAACGCCGAGGCCGCCTGACCGGCGCACCCCGCCACGGGCAAGCTTGGGCCTGACAATGCGCGTGGTCGGGCTATGGTCGTGATCCTGTCACGCCGGAGTCCGCATGAAGCTCGCCGTCACCGCCCTCGCCGCCGTCCTGACCCTGGGGGCCGCCCCGGTCACCGCGCCGGCCTTCGACCTCGTGATCCGCAACGCTGAGATCTATGACGGTAGCGGTGGCGCGCCGTTCAGGGGCGAGGTCGCAGTCAAGGCCGATCGCATCGCCTATGTTGGCCCACATGCGCCAGGCCAGGGCGCCCGCGAGATCGACGCCGGCGGCAAGGCGCTGGCTCCGGGCTTCATCAACATGCTGAGCTGGGCCAACGAGACCCTGATCGCCGACGGCCGCGGACTGTCCGACCTGAAGCAAGGGGTCACCCTGGAGGTGATGGGCGAGGGCAACTCCATGGGCCCGATCAACGCCGACATGCGCGCCAAGGCCCAGAACCGCCAGGCCGACATCCGCTATGACGTCGACTGGACCACGCTAGGCGACTACCTGTCCGGCATGGAGAAGCGCGGCGTCTCCATGAATGTGGCCTCCTTCATCGGGGCCGAGACCACCCGAGTGAACGTCCTGGGCGAGGACGACGTCGATCCCACCCCGGCCCAGCTGGACGCCATGCGCGCCCTGGTTCGCCAGGCCATGGAGGAAGGCGCCATGGGCGTCGGCTCCTCGATCATCTATGCGCCTGGCAGCTATGCCGAGACGCCGGAACTCGCGGCCCTGGCCGCCGAAGCCGGCAAATGCGGCGGCATGTACATCAGCCACATGCGCAGTGAGGGCGACCGGTTGATCGAGGCGGTGGACGAGCTGATCGAAATCTCCCGCCTGTCCGGGGCGCCCGCCGAGATCTACCACCTGAAGGCCGCCGGCCGGGCCAATTGGGGCAAGCTCGACACCGCCATCGCCCGCATCGAGGCCGCCCGCGCCAAGGGGCAGCGGATCACCGCCGATATGTACACCTATCCGGCTGGCTCCACCGGGCTCGACGCCGCCATGCCCACCTGGGTCCAGGCCGGCGGGGTCGAGCAATGGATCGCCCGGCTGAAGGACCCGGCCACGCGCGCCAAGGTCATCGCCGAGATGCGGGCCGAGAAGCCGGCCTTTGAAAACCTGCTGCTGCACGCCGGCGGCGAGGGAACCCTGCTGGTGGGCTTCAAGAACCCGGCCCTCAAGCCGCTCACCGGCAAGACCCTGGCCGAGGTGGCCAAGGCCCGCGGGGTCAGCGTGCAGGACGCCGCCATCGATCTGGTGATCGAGGACGGCACGCGGGTCCAGGTGGTCTATTTCCTGATGTCCGAGCCTAATGTGGCCAAGGAGACCGCGCTGCCCTGGATGAGTTTCGGCTCCGACGCAGGCGCCTTGGCGCCCGAGGGCGTGTTCCTGAAGTCCTCCACCCACCCCCGCGCCTACGGCAATGTCGCCCGGCTGCTGGGCAAGTATGTGCGCGAGGAAAAGACGCTGACCCTGGCGGAGGCCGTGCGCAAGCTCTCGAGCCAGCCGGCCCATAACCTGGGGCTCAAGGACCGGGGCCTGGTCAAGACCGGCTACTTCGCCGACCTGGTGGTGTTCGATCCCCAGACCATCGCCGACCACGGCACCTTCGAGAAGCCGCAGCAGTTCGCCACCGGCGTCAGCGAGGTGGTGGTCAACGGCCAGCTCGCCCTGGCCGGCGGCGAGCCCACCGACGCCCGGCCCGGCCGCTTTGTCCGCGGCCGGGGCTGGACCGGCTGGAAGGACGGCGGCTGCCGCAAGTCTGCCGCTGACTGGAGCTGGTAGCGGGCAGGCGGGACCCAGGGAACAGCCTGGCTCATCTGCCGTTCAGGCCGCTCGCCCTATTGACGGCGCGTTCGTCTGATAGGCCCTAGAGCAACAGTTTCAGGAGACCGGTCCATGCGCCCGACCCGCCGCAGCATCGCCCTCGGCCTCGCCGCCCTGCCCGTTACAGGCTCCGTCGCTGGCCCCGCCCTGGCGGCCCGGCCCGCCATCGCGCCGCTGTCGGCCGAGGATCGCGCCCTGGTGGACAAGGCCGCCGCCTATCTTCAGGACCTCACCGAGGCCAAGGGCCAGTTCGTCCAGACCGACGCCCGGGGGACGATGACCAAGGGCGCGGTCTATCTGAAACGGCCCGGGAAGGCCCGCTTCGCCTATGAGCCGCCGTCAGGCCTGCTGGTGGTCGCCGACGGCGCCAATGTCTCCATCGCCGACTCCCGGCTGAAGACCTTTGACCGCTACCCGTTGATGGCGACACCGCTGTCGATCTTCCTCGCCCGCCAGATCCGTCTGGACAAGGGCGTGGTGGTCAGCCGGGTGTCGCGCCTGGCCGACGGCTTCTCGATCACCGCCCGCGACGGCAAGCGCGAGGCCGAGGGCGAGATCACCCTCACCTTCTCCAACGCCCCCGTGACCCTGATCGGCTGGGCGGTGACCGACGCCCAAGGCTTCTCCACCCGCATCCGCCTCGCCTCGCTGGAAAAGACCTCGGGCCTGGCCTCGTCCCTGTTCGTGCTCAACGACCCGCGGCCGAAGAACCCAGGCCGTGCCAAAGTGTGACACAGGGGCCACACGCAAGAATCTAAGCGCTTTAGATTGACTTTTGTGTGCGTTTGTGGCCTAGATGACACGCATGACGCCTGTGCGAGCGGGCGTGATCCGTGCCGGAACCTATCCCCTCCCGGCCGCGGCATGAGAGACACACACTGCGCCCGGGCTTCTCCAGTGCCCGGGCGTTTTCTTTTGGGCTAAAGCCTCCCCATGCGTCTTCGCCTCTGCACCTGGAACGTCAATTCCGTCCGCCTGCGCGCCGAACAGGTCGCCCGCTTCGTCGCCGAACATGCGCCCGATGTCCTTTGCCTGCAGGAGATCAAGTGCCAGGACGCCGAGTTCCCCCGCAAAGCCTTCGAGGAGATGGGCCTGCCGCACCTGCGGGTCGCCGCCCAGAAGGGCTGGCACGGGGTGGCCATCGCCTCGCGCCTGCCGATCGAGGACGCGCCGAGGCTGGATGTCTGCCGCGAGGGCCACGCCCGCAGCGTCTCGGCCAAGGTGGCCGGGGTCGAGATCCAGAACTTCTACATCCCCGCCGGCGGCGACATTCCCGACCGGGAACAGAACCCCAAGTTCGACCATAAGCTCGACTTCTTCGAGAAGCTCACCGCCGACATGGCCGCCCGCGATCCCAAGGCGCCCCTGGCGGTGGTCGGTGACCTGAACGTGGCCCCGGGCGAATTCGATGTCTGGAGCCACCGGCAGATGTCGCGGGTCGTCAGCCACACCCCCGTCGAGGTCGAGGCCTTCGGCAGGCTCAAGGCGAGCCTCGGCTTCACCGACCTGGTGCGCGAGGCGGTTCCCGAACCTGAAAAGCTGTTCTCCTGGTGGAGCTACCGCGCCCAGGACTTCCGCGCCTCGAACCGGGGCCTGCGCCTGGACCACATCCTGATCTCGCCCGGCCTGCGCGAAGCCGCCTTCCGGCTGGGCGCAGCGGCGGCGCGGGTGCATGACGATGTGCGCGAATGGGAACGGCCTAGCGACCACGCCCCGGTCAGCGCCGACTTCGTCATCTAGCGGGCTGCCGAGCCCACCGCGATCCCCAGGCTGAAGGCCGCCAGCATCAGGCCGGCGGCCACCACCAGGCCCAAGGCGAAGCCGAACAGCAGGAGCGCATCCTCAGAGGCCTGGATCCGCCGACGCCGCTTGGGCGCCGACCACAGGCCGGCCCAGGTCCGCACCTTCGTCACCGTGGGTTCCATCTTGCAGCCTCCGGAGAACTTCCGCAGACACAGTGGCGCCGCCCGACCTTCGCCGGGAGACAGGCTACGCCCAGTCCGGGCGCAGACTATGCTTAATGATTCAGAGCCTTAGGGCGCCAGGCGATAGCCGCCGGCCTCGGTCAGCAGCAGCTTGGCGTTGGACGGATCGGGCTCGATCTTCTGCCGCAGCCGGTAGACGTGGGTCTCCAGCGTGTGCGTCGTGACCCCGGCGTTATAGCCCCAGACCTCAGCCAGCAGCTCCTCCCGGCTCACCGGCTTTTCGCCGGCCCGGTAGAGGTACTTCAGGATGTTGGTCTCCTTCTCGGTCAGCCGGATCTTCTTCTGCGACTGGTCGATCAAGAGCTTGGCCGAGGGACGGAACTCGTAGCCGCCCAGGTGGAAGACCGCGCCTTCCGACTGTTCATGGCTGCGCAGCTGGGCGCGGATGCGGGCCAGCAGCACCGCCACCTTGAAGGGCTTGGTGACATAGTCATTGGCCCCGGCGTCGAGGCCCTTGATGGTGTCGTCGTCGGTGTCGGCCGCGGTCAGCATGATCACCGGACAGGCGACGCCCTTCTCCCGCATCTGGCGGCAGGCTTCGCGGCCGTTGATATCGGGCAGGTCCACGTCCAGCAGGATCAGGTCCGGGCGGCGCTCCAGGGCCTCCGCCACACCCGAGAGGCCGGTGTCGGCCTGGAAGACGGTGAACTCGTCCTGGAGCTCGAGCTGTTCGGCGAGTTCGGTGCGCAGATCGTCGTTGTCGTCGACGACGAGCAGGGTCTTGCGTTGTGCCATGGGCTGAAACATGCACCGTGTCGGGGTTTTCCGCCAATCCTTGAAGGGGCTCGGGGCGTGATCTTCACGGCGATGTCAGATGGACGCTTCGATCTGGGTGGCCGGATCGTGCGCTGCGCCCTGGGCAAGGGCGGGGTCAAGCCCGCCGCCGACAAGCGCGAGGGCGACGGCGCCTCGCCGCTGGGAACCTGGGTCATGCGGCGCATCCTCTATCGGCCGGACCGCGGGCCGCCGCCGCTCACCGCCCTGCCCGCCCAGGCCATCGCACCGGATGACGGCTGGTGCGACGCCGCCGCCGACCCCAACTACAACCGCCCGGTCAAGCTCCCCTACCCCGCCAGCGCCGAGCACCTGTGGCGGGAGGATCATGTCTACGACCTGATCGTGATCCTGGCGCACAATGACGATCCGGTAGTCCCGGGCATGGGCTCGGCGATTTTCATGCACATCGCCCGCGACGGCTACACCGGCACGGAAGGCTGCGTCGCCCTGGCCCGCGAGGACCTGCTGGCGGTGCTGCGGGCCGCAAAGCCCGGCGACGCCGTCGCAATCGTTCAGGCCTGAGGCGGCCGCCCGCCGAACAAGGCCGACCCCACCCGCACGCTGGTGGCGCCGAACCGGACGGCGGTCTCGAAGTCGCCGCTCATGCCCATGGACAGCCTGGCGATCCCGTTGCGCGCGGCGATCCGGGCCAGCAGGGCGAAATGCGGTCCCGGCGGCTCTTCCGCCGGCGGAATGCACATCAGGCCCTCGATCTCGAAGCCATAGGTCTTGCGCACCGTGGCGATGAAGGCGTCAGCCTGCGTCGGGATGACGCCGGCCTTCTGCGGCTCCTCGCCGGTATTGACCTGGACATAGAGCCGGGGCGTACGGCCCTGCTTCTGCACCTCGTCGGCCAGGGCCTTGGCCAGCCGTTCCCGGTCCAGGGTCTCGACCACATCGAAGAAGGCCACCGCCTCCTTGGCCTTGTTGGTCTGCAACGGTCCGATCAGGCGCAGCTCGATCTCGCCGCGATGGCCGGACCAGCGGTCCATGGCCTCCTGCACCCGGTTCTCGCCGAACACCGTCTGGCCGGCGGCCAGCACCGGCTCGACACTCGTCCAGGCCTGTTGCTTGGAGACGGCGACCAAGGTCACATCCGCGGGCTTGCGGCCGCAGCCTTCGGCGGCGCGGGCGATGCGGGCTAGGATATCGTCGAGAGCGGGGGAGACGGACATTTCAGGCTTCTGGACCATGCGGCGGACGGCGCAAGCCTTAAGGCGGCAGGGCGGTTTGCGGAACCCCCTGCCCGGCCTGCTGGCCTTCACCGACCCGGCCCGGACGCCGGACGTTCTGGCCCTGGCCGAGAGTCTGCAGCCCGGCGAGGCCCTGGTCTATCGCAGCTTCGGGGCCCCAGACGCCGAGCCGGTCGCCCGCGCCCTGCGCCGGATCACCCGGCGGCGCGGCGTCCTGTTGCTGATCGGCGCCGATGTCCGCCTGGCCTGCGCCGTGGGGGCGGACGGTGTGCATCTGCCCGAGCGAATGGCCCACCAGGCGCCGGCCCTGCGCCGCGCCCAGCCGCGCTGGCTTGTCACCGTGGCCGCCCACAGTCCACGCGCGGCCCGAGCCACCGCCGACGCCGCCGTGGTGTCCGCCATCTTCCCGTCGCGGAGCCCGTCGGCGGGCAAGCCGCTTGGCGTCCTGCGCCTGGCCCAGATCGTCCGCCGCACGGCCACGCCGATCTACGCTCTGGGAGGGATCAATAACAAAACCGCCCGCGGGCTGTTGCCGGCGGGCGTGGTCGGGATCGCAGCGGTGGAAGGCCTTAGAACTTGAAGGCGGTCTCGAGCTTGACCCGCGGCGCAACTTCCTGCGGCTCGGTCTGCTTGTAGTTCGGCGTCACCTTGTCGCCCAGGGCCACGGCACCGCCGATCCGCAGCGACGGCGTCACGCGGAAATAGGCCCCGGCCTGGATGTCATTCAGTTGCGCATCACGCCCAGCCGGTTGTTCCAGGTTGAGCGTGACCCCCCAGCGCCCCTTGCGCGCGTCCCACTTCAGCGACTTCGTCCCTTGCGAGTTCAAGGTCGAGACGTCCGTGCGCACGGTGAAATCGGTGATCTTCTTGCCGGAGTCGGCGGCATGCGCGCTCGAAGCCACGCCCGCGAGGAGCGCCGCGCCGATCAGCGAAATGACCTTCCGGTTCGACATGATCACCTTCATGGGCCCCCATAGCCCCGACGCCACCTATTTCGGGTGACGCCGTTGTTGCGATTAGGCCCCGCCATTCGCCAGGGTCAACAGGATCAGACGTCGCAGGCAGGGCTAAACGCCACTTCGTTCGATTCTGTGGCGGGGACGCCACGCGATTCCTGTTTGGCGGTCGACAAGCCGTTGTTATAGAGGGCTCGGCGCGGGGCGGCGATTTCACCGACGCGGATCAACTGTTGGGAGCGGATGCATATGCCGTTTGTGCGCGGGTACTGGATGCGTGGCGTTGCGGCGGGGGTCCTGGCCCTCAGCCTGGCGGCCTGTTCGAGTGGTGGACCCCGGACTTTCCAGACCCAGGAGCCTGGCGGCTTCAATCCTTTCAAGCTGGGCGGCGGCGGCGCCAAGGCCTCGACGCCCGGCGACCAGCCGGCCATCGGCGTGAACGGCTATCTGTGGCGCGCCACCCTGGACACCCTGGCCTTCATGCCCCTGTCCTCGGCTGACCCCTACGGCGGCACGGTGATCACCGACTGGTACACCAACCCCGACAAGCCGGACGAGCGCTTCAAGTGCACCGTCTACATCCTGGATTCTCGCCTGCGCGCCGACGGCCTGAACGTCGCGGTGTTCAAGCAGACCAAGGACGCGTCGGGGAACTGGGTGGACACGCCCACCGCCGGCCAGACCGAGATCGATATCGAGAACTCGATCCTGACCCGGGCTCGCCAGCTTCGACTTTCGAACATCCGGAACTAGTTTCCGCGCGTTCGGGCGAACTTCTCTAGTCAGACGGTCGAACGCGCGCCGCTGCCGAGCGCGCGTTTTTCCGTGCGCGCCGGTTTCCTATCGACCTGAAACCACGCTAAAGCCCACCCATGGCCCGTTACAATCCGAAAGAGACCGAACCCAAGTGGCGCAAGGCCTGGGCGGAGGCGGACGTCTTCCGCGCCGGCCCGCCTGCGCCCGGTCAGCCCAAGTACTATGCGCTGGAGATGTTCCCCTATCCGTCGGGGCGGCTCCACATGGGCCACGTGCGCAACTATGCGCTCGGCGACGTCAAGGCGCGCTACATGCGGGCCAAGGGTTTCAACGTCCTGCATCCCATGGGCTGGGACGCATTTGGCCTGCCGGCGGAGAACGCCGCCATGGAGCGCGGCGTCGATCCGCGCGCCTGGACCTATGACAACATCGCCCGCATGCGGGACGAGCTGAAGCAGCTGGGCCTGTCCATCGACTGGTCCCGCGAGTTCGCCACCTGCGACGCGGAATACTATGGCCAGCAGCAGGCCTGGTTCCTGGACCTGTGGAAGCGCGGCCTGGTCTATCGCCGTGAGGGCGTGGTCAACTGGGACCCGGTCGACCAGACCGTCCTGGCCAACGAACAGGTGGTCGACGGCCGCGGTTGGCGTTCGGGCGCCATCGTCGAGAAGCGCAAGCTGAACCAGTGGTTCCTGCGCATCACCGACTATGCCGATGACCTGCTGGAAGGCCTGAAGACCCTGGACCAGTGGCCGGACAAGGTCCGGACGATGCAGGAGAACTGGATCGGCCGCTCCAAGGGCCTGCGGTTCAGCTTCCCGTTCGCGGGCGCAGCCCCGGCTGGCTTCGAGACGGGCCTGGAGGTCTACACCACCCGTCCGGACACCCTGTTCGGGGCGAGCTTCGTCGGCGTGGCGCCGGATCACCCCCTGGCCGAGCAGCTGGCGGCGGCGGATCCGAAGGTCGCGGCCTTTGTCGCCGAGTGCCGCAAGGGCGGGGCCTCCGAGGCCGAGATCGAGACCGCCGAGAAGATCGGCTTCGACACCGGCCTGACCGTCGCCCATCCCTTTGATCCGGAATGGAAACTGCCGGTCTGGATCGCCAACTTCATCCTGATGGACTACGGCACCGGCGCGATCTTCGCCTGCCCCGCACACGACCAGCGCGACCTGGACTTCGCCCGCAAGTACGACCTGCCGGTCAAGCCGGTGGTCCTGCCGCCGGGCGAGGACGCCGCGAGTTTCGCGGTCGGGACCGAGGCCTATGTCGGTCCGGGCGTGATCTACAATTCCAAGTTCCTGGACGGGCTGGAGATCGAGGCCGCCAAGGCCGAGGCCATCACCCGTATCGAGGCGCAAGGCCTGGGCAAGGGCGCGACCGTGTTCCGCCTGCGCGACTGGGGCGTCGCCCGCCAACGCGGTTGGGGCTGTCCGGTCCCGGTGGTGCATTGCGACAAGTGCGGCGTGGTCGCCGTGCCGAAGGACCAGCTGCCGGTCGCCCTGCCTATGGACCTGGATTTCTCCAAGCCTGGCAACGCCTTGGCGCGACACCCGACCTGGAAGACCACGACCTGTCCCGACTGCGGCGGCCCGGCCACCCGCGAGACCGACACCCTGGACACCTTCGTGGACTCGTCCTGGTATTTCGCCCGGTTCACGGACACGAAGGCTGCGGACCCGGTCAACAAGGCGGCGGCCGACTACTGGCTGCCGGTCGACCAGTATGTGGGCGGCATCGAGCATGCGGTCCTGCACCTGCTCTATTCGCGCTTCATCACCCGCGCTCTGGCCGACGAAGGCCTGCTGAGCGTGAAGGAGCCGTTCACCGGCCTGTTCACCCAAGGCATGGTGACCCACGAGACCTATCGCCGCCAAACCGGCGAATGGGTCGAGCCCGGCGACGTCGAGATCACGGCCGAAGGCGCCACCCGCCGCGCCGTCCTGGTGAGCTCCGGCGAGCAGGTCACCATCGGCGACGTCGAGAAGATGTCGAAGTCCAAGAAGAACACCGTGGCGCCGGAGGAGATCTTCGACGTCTACGGCGTGGACGCCGCGCGCCTGTTTGTCCTGTCCGACAGCCCGCCGGAACGCGACACTCAATGGACCAGTGGCGGCGTCCAGGGCGCCTGGCGCTTCGTGAACCGGGTCTGGGACGAGTTCGACAGCCAGCCGGCTGACGTCGCCGCCGCCGACATCGAGGCCGATGAAGGCGCCAAGGCCGTCCGCCGCGCCTCGCATCGCTTGATCAAGGCGATGACCGAGGCCATCGACACCTTCCGGTTCAACTCCGGCATCGCCCGGCTGTACGAATTCCTGAATGTTCTCAAGGACCACAAGGCCGCCGGCGCGAGCCCGGCCCAGCAGGCCCCCCCCCCCCACGCCCAGTAGGCCATAGCCCCGCGGAAAAAGCCCATAACCCCCCACCAGGCCGAGG
>CAZXVO010000124.1:0-12610 GCA_964643835.1 uncultured Phenylobacterium sp.
GGCGCCCAGCATCAGCCCGATCATGGCGGCGCTGCCGGCCCAGCCCATCTGAGCGGGATCAAGCTTCAGCTGGGGCGCGAACTGCGGCGCGGCGATGCCGAAGGCCTGGATGTCATAGCCCTCGAGCGCGGCGATGCTGAAGCAGATCGCCACCACGAGCATCGGATTGATCGGTTTCGCGGCGCCCACGGCCATGTCTGTCCCCCTTAGAGCGCCGTCATCAGAGCCAGAACCGCGAGAGATGCGCCAGTCCGAGTTTCGCCCCACAAGCGCTCAGGCCATAGCGCCCTTGTCGTGACGTCGCCCGCCAGCCATGCTCCGCGCCTCAGTTTTCCGAGGATTGCGACGATGACTTCCAAATGGCTCCTGGGCGCCTGTGCGGCGGCCCTGGTGGCGGGCGCCGGGGCTCAGGCCCAGGCCGCCGGCAAGGACGGCAAGGTGTGGGCGGCGGCCGAGGCCGCGCGGCCCGCCCAGCTCGACCTGCTCAAGCAGGTGGTCAACATCGACTCCGGCACCGGCGACGTTGAAGGCGGCCGCAAGGTCGCCGCCGTGCTGACGCCCCACCTCCAGGCCCTGGGCATGACCGTCGAGAGTGTGCCGGCCGAGATCGAGGGTCTGCCCGAGAACACGGTCGCGACCCTGACCGGCACAGGCAAGACCCGCATCCTGCTGATCGGCCACATCGACACGGTGTTCGGCCCCGGTACGGTGGCCAACTGGCCCTTCAGCATCGAGGGCGACCGGGCCCGCGGCCCTGGCGTGTCCGACGAGAAGGGCGGCGTGGTCGAAGGCGTCTTCGCGCTCAAGCTGCTCAAGCAGATGGGCTTCAAGAACTTCGCCAAGATCACCTTCCTGATCGAGACCAGCGAAGAGCGCGGCTCGCCCGGCACCCGCAAGCTGATCGACAAGCTGGTGCGCGAGCACGATGTCGAGCTGAACCTGGAGCCCGGTGATCCGCCGGACTCGGTCACCGTCTGGCGCAAGGGCTCCTCGACCATCAATATCGACGTCAAGGGCCGCGCCGCCCACGCCGGGGTCGCGCCGCAGGACGGCCGCAACGCCGCTACCGAACTGGTGCACCAGCTGGCGACGGTGGAGCAGTTCCCGCACGCGGGCGACGACCTGACCGTGAACCTGACCATCATCAACGCCGGGTCGCGCTACAACATCATCCCGGAGAACGCCCGCGCCCAGATCAATGTGCGGATGCGCGACAAGGCCGATCTGGAGGCCGTCCAGGCCACCTTCGAACAGTCGGCGGCCACCACGGTCATCCCCGACACCAAGGTGACCGTCAGCCGCGAGACCTCGTTCCCGCCCCTGCCGGAGAACCCCTGGACCCAGAGCCTCGCGGCCCGCGCCCGGGCGATCTACGCCCCCCTCGGCCTGACCCTCGGCGAGGGCGGAAACGGCGGCGCCTCGGAATCGGCCCTGGCCCACGACGCCGGCACGCCGGCCCTCGACGGCCTCGGCCCGGTGGGCGGCGGCTTCCACTCCGAGAAGGAGTACCTTGACCTTAAGACCCTGACTCCCCGGCTCTATCTGCTGACCAAGCTGATGATGGACGTGGGCGTCAATCCGCCGAAGAAGACACCCTAAGGGGCTGGACGCGGCGGCTGCACCCGGTAAGGGTGCTGTTCAAAGGCCCCTTGGCGGCCGCCAAAGTCCGCACAGATGAGTTCCAAGCGTAACCTCTCCGAGCGATCGCCTCTCGCCCAGGCCATGAGATCAGGCCAGCTTCGCTACGCCACGGCCGCGGCCCTGGTGGCCACAGCCCTGCTTGTCCGGTTCATGCTCGCGCCGCTGTTCGGCCCAGGGCATCCGTACACGGTGTTCTATCCCGTGGTCCTGTTCGCGGCCTACAGCCTGGGGGCCGGCCCGGCCGCCATGGCCATGGGCCTGTCCGCGGGGCTCGCCTACTGGATGTTCGTGCCCCCGCCCTTCACATGGAAGACCGAGACCGGCGTCCTGGCCGGGTTCGGCTTCTACATCCTGAACTGCTCGACCGCGATCTACCTGATTACCGGGCTCAAGGGCTCCCTGGAAGACCTCGCCGCCCGCCAGCACCGGGCGGAGGCCCGCGCCGACAGCCATGCCGAACTGTTCGGGGAACTGTCGGAGCGGGTGACCAACCACCTGCAGCTGATCTCGGGCCTGCTCGCGCTCCAGGCCCAGGGCGAAAGGGACGAGGCCATGTCCGGCGCCCTGACCCGCGCCTCGGAACGCTCCCTGCTCATCGCGAAGGTTCACCGCGACGTCGCCGGCCAGTCCGGCGATCTGGTGGATTTCACCGCCTTCGCCCGCGCCCTGCTAGCCGGCGCCGCCGAGCGCCGCAGCGCCCCGGCGCCGGAGCTGGAAGCCGGCCCTGTCCTGCTGCCGCCCGACCAGGCGACGTCCCTGGGGGTGGCCCTGCTGGAATGCGTCAGCGCCCTGGCCGCCCGCGAACCCACCGCCCGCCTGCGGGTCCGGTTATCCGCCGGCCAGGACACCGCGCGGTTCCGCATCAGCCGCATCGACGGGCGCACCGGCGTCTCGAGCGCCAGCCTGGACAGCGCCCTGCTCCTGAACGCCATGGTCGAACAGCTGGGCGGCCGGCTGCGCCTGGCCACTGACGCTGAGGGCTCGGGTCTCGAACTGACCTTTCCGCGCCACGCCGCGACAGCCGCGCTTCCCGCACCGCCGTCGACCTTTCACTAGGACTGCCCCTAGCCGTCGAGCTTCTCGGGCCGCAGGTTCAGCACGCCGCGGCGCTCAAGCTCGCCCAGCATCTGGTCGATCTGGCTGCGCAGCTCGACCATGCCGTTGGGGCTGAGGATCAGGAAGCCGGACTTCACGATCTGCTCCTTGCCCTGGGCGTCCGTCACATTGGCCGCCAGGGCCAGGCGGAAGGTGCCTGATTGGAATCCCAGGCCTGCGACCTTGTCGCCAAAGATCATCGGCAGGTCGAAGTCGGGAAGGCCGGGGGGGCTGGGCATGGCCTCTATTCGCATGATTCCCGCCTGCTCCAGATCCCCGCTTGCTCTGGCGAAACTCGCCGGGGCGGCGTTAGATGTCGCGAACAGGAGCGCCCCATGAGCCACATCGAGATCAAGCCGCTGACCCCGACCCTGGGCGCCCTGGTGGAGGGGGCCGACCTGTCCCGTCCCCTGGACGATGAGGCCTTCGCCCAGATCAAGGCGGCCTTCCTGAAGCACAAGGTGATCTTCTTCGAAGACCAGCACCTGACGCCGGTCCAGCACCGGGACTTCGCCGCCCGGTTCGGCGCCCTGCACACCCATCCGCTCTATCCCGGCGTGCCCGAGGCGCCGGAGCTGTTCATCCTGGACAACCACGCCGACAACCCGACCGACAACGACAGCTGGCACACCGACGTCACCTTCATCGAGACCCCGCCCATGGCCTCGATCCTCTACGCCAAGCATCTTCCGCCGGTCGGGGGCGACACCATCTGGTCGGACATGAAGGCGGCCTATGACGCCCTCTCGCCGGCTTTCCGCGAGTTCCTGAGCGGGCTGGACGCGGTGCACGACTTCGCCCGCGGCTTTCCCCAGAGGGGCATCGTCGCCAAGGGCGCCGGCGAGGACAAGCACGCCAAGGCCCTGGCCGAACACCCGCCGGTCCTGCACCCGGTCGTCCGCACCCATCCGGAGACCGGCGAGGACGCCCTGTTCGTCAATTTCGGCTTCACCGAGCGGATCAAGGGCCTGCGCCGCAAGGAGAGCGACGCCATCCTGAATATGCTGTTCGAGCATGTGACCAAGCCGGAGTTCCTGGTCCGCTGGCGCTGGACGCCCAACGCCGTGGCCTTCTGGGACAACCGCATCACCCAGCACTACGCCGTGAACGACTACCTGCCCCACCGCCGGATCATGAACCGCGCCACGGTGCTGGGCGACCGGCCGTATCACCGGTCCCGCAAGCCCGCGGGCCTGCAGGCGGCGGCGGAATAGGGCGTCACATGGACTGGGAAACTCAAACCCCCTACCCGGACACCGGGATCCTGGCCGTGGGCGCGCGGCTGGCCTTCGGCGCGACGGTGCTCATCATCGTCCTGGCGGTCATCGCGCCCGGCTGGCTGGTGCCCAAGATGCTGCGCTCCCACTACCTGGAGCATTTCGCGGCCTTCTACGTCGCCGCCCTGGCCGGAGCCGCGGCCATGCCGCGCATGCAGATCCGGCGGCTGGGCGTGGGCTACCTGCTGTTCGCCCTGGCCCTGGCGGGGCTGCAGCTCATGCACGGCGCGCCCTTCAAGCTGGCCCTGAACAACTGGGTGGCGGACACCGGGGGCGTCACGGCGGCGCTAGCGCCCATCGTCGTCCAGCGCTTCCGCGCCCGCTTCGCGCCCCGCTGAGGAAGGCCAAGCCATGCAGGAAGCCAAGGCCCAGCTGGGCGTCATCGAGGGCTATTACGGCAAGCCGTGGTCCTGGGCCGACCGCGCCGCCCAGGTCACCGCCCTGAAGCCCCACGGCTATGGCTTCTTCACCTATGCGCCCAAGGCCGACCCTTACTTGCGCAAGCGCTGGCGCGAGCCGCATCCGGCCGAGACCCAGGCCGAACTGGCGAAGTTCGGCGCCCACTGTGCGGCAGAAGGCGTGCGCTTCGGCGTCGGCCTGTCGCCCTATGAGCTGTGGCTGGACTTCGGGCCTGAGGCCAAGGCCGCCCTCACCGACAAGCTGGCCGCCCTGGACGCCGCCGGCGTCCGCGACCTGGCCATCCTGTTCGACGACATGCGCGGCGATGTCGACGGCCTGGCCCGCATGCAGACCGAGATCGTCCACTGGATCGCCGCGCGCACCCGCGCCGACCGGCTGATCTTCTGCCCCACCTACTACAGCGACGACATCCTGCTGGAGGTGGTGTTCGGCCAGGCGCCGGCGAACTACCTCGAAGACCTGGGCCGTGACCTCGACCCGCGCATCAAGATGTTCTGGACTGGCGAGGAGGTCTGTTCCCCCGCCTACAGCCCCGGCCACCTGGACCGGGTCGCAGAAGCCATGCGGCGCAAGCCGTTCCTGTGGGACAACTACCCGGTCAATGACGGTCCGCGCATGAGCCCCTTCCTGCACCTGCGCGGCATGACCGGCCGACCGGCCAGCCTCGCCCCGCGCCTGTCGGGCCATGCGGTCAACCCGGCCCTGCAGCCGATCCTGACCCGCATCCCGATGATCACCCAGGCCATGGCCTACGCGGAAGGCGACGCCTACGAGTACGGCCGCGCCACCCGCGCCGCCGCGCACCAGGTGCTGGGCCAGGAACTCGGCGACCTCGTGGTCCGCAACCTGCTCTGGCTCCAGGACATCGGCCGCGAAAAGCTCGAACCCGCCGCCGAAGCCCGCCTCCGCGCCCGCTTCAGCGAACACGACCACCCCGGCGCCCACGAGATCATCGCCTGGCTGGACGGCTACTGGCGCGTCACCCGCGAGGACTTCGACGGGGCTTGAGGACGTGACGAGCCCAACACCCAAGGCCCACACAATACAATAATTTCAGCACGTTGACGTTTCTTAGCCCCATGTCCGTTAGAAAGGATAGGGGGCATCCTTCAGAAACTCCGCCGGCGCCGGCACAAAGAGGTTGCCCCCGAACTCCCCGCCGATACCAAGCCGCTTTTCCCGATACGCCTCGGAGCCATACAAATAGCCCGCCAATGTCTTCAACCCGAGGACCAAGGCCTGCATGCTGGACGCGCCGTAGATGGTGCGTCTGACATCGATTGGCGCATCAATTTCGAAGGTGCAGGCCCAGTCGCGCTCGTGGTGCTCGGGGGCGAAGAGCCGGGCGCGCACCTTCTCGTTGGAGCCGACGATATCGAAGGCGACTTCCGCAATCGGCTCCATGCAACACTCTTATTCTATCTGGTGACGAGGTCGGGAAATCCGACCTCCCCCTTGGTCTGAATGCAATGAGCTTCGCGTCTCGTCGCACTCTCCCAGCAACGACGCCGCGCGTCCATTCCGGGTACCCACCTGCAGATACTCGCATCGTTCTCATACTGAACGGCACATTGTTTCGGGTTCTTGCCAGATGACTCACCGCCGCCGGGGGATGGAGGGTTTCCGCTGGGGCTACGAGGAGGCCTGTAGAGTACTGGTGGGGGCGGTGGAAGAACGCTGGGGCCATAGCACGCCTGACAAATCGAATTCGGAGAGGGGGTCCATGCTGCGGTCAGCTGAAAATGCTCACCCGCACCCTCAGTCAGCGAAGAAGCGGGACTGGTGCGATACTGTCCTGACTGGGGAGGCCCGAACCCAATACCGATACGGTCCGAATTTGTAGCAGCGGCGGGCGTCGAGTCCCGCACACCGCCATCGTTGCGCGCCTCGGCACCACGGAAGAAGTCGCGATAGCGTTGCGCGGCGGCTTGCCGGCGCTCCTGATCGATGTCCGTTGGGGACCGCAGATACCAACGTTTCAACGCGGCGCCGTCCAAGCGCGCCGGATCTATGTGGCTGTGAGCCATGCTGCTCTCCTTGAACGAATACGCCCGCGCATTGCGCGTGCCTTCGCGGCGCCTTCGGCCGCATGGGTTCGGGAGTGCGTGGCTCTTGGTGGGCCGCCGTGTCCGCTCAGGCGGGTGGCGCGCGCACTGATCGACGCTCAGCCAGATTGAGGGGCGGCAATCAATTTGTCAAGAACAAAAGGAGAACAACATCTCCAACTCTAACGAGCAACCGTTGGGGGCCGCCGTGAGCCTGAGACAGCATTTCGTGGACCCAGGCCTTCGCCTTGGGCGCCGTGTAAGTGGATCAATGGAAGAAGTGGCGCGCCCGGAACGATTCGAACGTCCGACCCTCAGATTCGTAGTCTGATGCTCTATCCAGCTGAGCTACGGGCGCGCATTGCCTTACGGCGAGGGCGCAGTACCTAGTCGGGGTCCGCGGAAAGCGCAAGCGGGTCTGCGAGATTCTTTTTGCATCCGGTCACAGGTCCGACCAGGCGCGCACGCCCGGCCAGGCCGTGGCGGCGTGGACGCCTCGGGCGACGGCGCGGGCCAGGCAGTCGGCGGCGAGCGTTCCCAGACGGGCGACGGTGAAGTCGGCGGCCTCCCCCAGGGGCCGGCGGCCGGTGGACAGGGCGAAGACCACGTCGCCGTCGAAGGGAGCGTGGATCGGGCGGATGGCGCGGGCCAGGCCATCCTGGGCCATGATCGCCACGCGCTTGGCCTGGGCGGGGGTCAGGATGGCGTCGGTGGCCACGCAGGCGATGGTGGTGTTCATCCGCTGGACCGGGTCGGCCTTGGCCAGGCCCCAGTCGTCGGGGCCGGCGGCGAGGCCGGCAGCGCCCAGGCCGCCGAACTCGGCGTCCAGTTCGAAGGGCGCGGCCCAGAAGGTCCGGCCCCCAGGCGCCACGACGGAGCCGAAGCTGTTCACCGCCACCACCGCGCCCACCGTGTAGCCGTCGGCCGAGACGATGGAGGCCGAGCCGGTGCCGCCCTTCAGGCTACCGGCCATGGCGCCGTAGCCCGCACCCGCCGTGCCTAGGTCGAAGTCCAGCCCGGCGGCGGCCACCGCCGCGCGGCCCAGGCGGCGATAGGGTGGCTCTTCGCCCCAGTCGCGGTCGCCGCCATTGGCGACGTCATAGAGGATGGCGGCGGGGACCACCGGCGAGGGCGGCACACCCGGCCGCGCCACCAGGCCATAGCCCCGCCCCTGCGCCCCCAGCCAGCCCACCACGCCGTCGGCGGCGGCTAGGCCGTAGACCGAACCGCCGGACAGGACGATGGCGTCGATGGCGTCCACCAGGTTTTCCGGCGCCAGAGCGTCGGTCTCGCGAGTGCCGGGTCCGCCGCCGCGAACATCACAGCCGGCGACCGCGCGGTCGTCAGGCAGGATCACGGTCACGCCGGTGCGCGCCGCGGCGTCGTGGGCCTGACCGACCTTCAGGCCGGGCACGTCGGTGATCAGGTTGCGCGTTCCAGGGGCGGCGAGCGGTCTTTCGGTCATGACCGAGCCAAGAGCACGAGCGGACGTTTGTTGTCCACGCGCGGCTCGCTATGGTGGGGCCATACTGTTCGAGAGGCTTATTGTCGTGTTGTCCTTCCGGTCCTTCGCCGCCCTCCTCGCGGCCGCCCTGCTGCCCCTGTCCGCCGCCGACGCCAAGGCCCCGCCCGTCCAGGGCAAGGGCATGGTCGCCGCGGCCAATCCGCTGGCCGTGGAGGCGGGTCTGAACGTGCTGCGTAAGGGCGGCTCGGCCGTGGACGCCGCCGTCGCCGTCCAGGCGGTGCTGGGCCTGGTGGAGCCGCAGAGCTCCGGGATCGGCGGCGGGTCGTTCATGACCTACTACGACGCCAAGACCCGCAAGGTGACCGCCTATAACGGCCGCGAGACCGCGCCCAAGGCCGCCGGCCCGGACCTGTTCCTGGGGATTGACGGCAAGCCCATGCCCTTCGTGCAGGCGGTGACCAGCGGCCGGGCCACCGGCGTGCCCGGCGCCGTCGCCATGCTGCATCTGGCGCAAGGGCAGCACGGCAAGCTGGCCTGGAAGGACCTGTTCGTCGACGCCGAGCGCCTGGCGGACCAGGGCTTTGTGGTCAGCCCGCGCCTGGCCGGGATGATCGCTGGCCCCTTCCCGCAGGCCAGCCAGCCTGACGCCGTGGCCTATTTCACCAAGTCGGATGGCGCCAAGTACCAGGCCGGCGACCTGCTCAAGAACCCGGCCTACGCGGCCACCCTGCGCAAGATCGCCGCCGAGGGCCCCAAGGCCCTGCTGGAAGGCAAGATCGCCGAGGACATCGTCCGGCGCACCACCGACGGCCCCCGGCCCGGCGCCATGACCCTGGATGACCTGAAGGTCTATCAGCCCAAGGCCACCGAGGCGGTCTGCCGGCCCTATCGGGTCTATATCGTCTGCGTGCCGCCGGCCCCGTCGGGCGGCCCGGCCGTGCTGGAAGGCCTGGGCCTGCTGGCCAACACCAGGTTCGACAAGACCACCGCCACCTCGGCGGAGGGCTGGTACCTGTTCTCCCAGGCTCAGCGGCTGATGTACGCCGACCGTGACCGTTACTACGGCGACCCGGACTTCGTGGACGTGCCAATGGCCGGCCTGCTGGACGCCAAGTACCTGAAGGCCCGCGCCGCCCTCATCGCCCCGGACAAGGCCGGCCCTGCGCCGGGGCCCGGCAATCCCAAGGGCGCCGGCGTCCGCGCCCCTGACGCCACGGCCGAACCGGGCGGCACCACCCACCTGGTGATCGTCGACGCCGACGGCAACGCCGTCTCCATGACCACCACGGTGGAGAGCATCTTCGGCACCGGCCGGATGGTCGACGGCTTCTTCCTGAACAACCAGCTGACCGACTTCTCCTTCGCCCCGAAGGACCGGGACGGCGCGCCCATGGCCAATGCGGTCGCCGGCGGCAAGCGGCCGCGCTCGTCCATGGCTCCGGCCATCGTGCTGGACAGGAAAAAGCAGCTGGTGGCCCTGGTCGGCTCTCCCGGCGGCTCCAACATCCTGGCCTATAACCTGAAGGCCCTGGTGGGCGTGCTGGACTGGAAGCTGTCCATGCAGGAGGCGATCATGCTGCCCAACCTGATCGCGCGGGGCGACAACTACGCCTCGGAGGCCAACGGCTGGGCCCCTGGGGTGCTGGACGGCCTGGCGGCCAAGGGCGTGAAGATCTCTCCGGTCGGCGGCGAAGGCTCGGGCCTGCACGGCATCCTGGTTACGCCGCAGGGCCTGACGGGCGGCGCGGACCCCCGTCGCGAGGGGGTCGCGCGCCAGCCCTGAGTTATTTGGCCAGGTACTTGGTCAGCCAGGCGTCGACCTCGCCGTAGAACTTGCGGCTGTCCTCGGGCTTGGTGATCCAGTGCCAGGCGTCCGGCCACACCAGCAGGCGGCTCGGCACCTGCTGGCGCTGGAGCACCGCCCAGGCCTCCAGCGTGTTGCCCAGCGGCACGCGATAGTCGCGCTCGCCGATCGACATCAGCATCGGGGTCTTCCAGTCCGCGCCATAGGTGATCGGGCTCTGGTCGACCCAGATCGGCGAGCCGGCCCAGGGCGGGCCGCCATTGGTCAGTTCGCGGCCATAGTTGCCATCGCTCTCGCCCCACTGGGTGAGCAGGTCCACCTCGCCGGCGTGGCTGATCAGGCAGCGATAGCGGGTGGAGGTGGCCTGGATCCAGTTGGTCAGGTGCCCGCCATAGGAGGCCCCGCCCGCGCACATCCGTGAGCCGTCCAGGAAGGCGTAGCGCTTCAGCGCCTCGTCCACGGCCTGGTCGATCTCCTCGGCCGGGCCCTTCAGCGGGTCGAGCTTGATCGCCTGGCTGAACTTCTCGCCATAGCCGACCGAGCCCTTGTAATCGCTCATCAGCACCACGACGCCGGAGGCGGCCAGCAGGTGGTAGTTCCAGCGCAGGCCTATCTGGTCGGGGTTGGTGCTGGCCGGACCGCCATGGATCAACACCATGACCGGGTACTTCTTCTTCGGGTCGAAGTTCGGCGGCGTCACCAGCATGGAGTGGATCGGCAGGCCGTCCTTGGCCGTGAAGGTGAAGTGGATCGGCGAGCTCCAGTCGATGGCCTGGGCCTGGGCGACATTCACCGAGGTCAGGTTCACGTGCCGCTTGGCCGCTGGGTCGATGCGGACGATCTCGGTCGGGTTCACCGAACTGCCCCAGGCGCCGATCAGCATCGGCTTGGCGGCCTTCTCGGGGATCGCCAGGCTGGTGTAGCCGCCAGTCTTCGGGGCGATGACCAGCTCCGGCTTACCGCCGCTGGCGGCCACCTTGTAGAGGTTCTCCATCCCGGCCTCGGGGACCAGAACGTAGGCGGTGCCGCCATCCGGCGTCAGGGCGAATTCCGCCGGCTCGCGGTCGAAGTCGCGGGCCACCAGGGTGTGGGCGCCGCCGCCCGGCCAGGCCAGGCGGTTCAGGCGCGGCAGCTGGTAGATCTCCTGATCCTGCTCGGCGTAGGTGAAGTAGAGGAACTTGCCGTCCGGGCTGAAGGTCAGCTTGTCATAGTCGCCCTTGACCGGGCTGGCGGCGACCGGCTCGGTCCCGCCCGCGGCGGACGTGCGATAGATCTGATAGCCGACATTGGCGCGGACCGCAGTCCAGGCCTCGGTGGTGGCGATGAACACCACCTCCTTGCCGTCCGGGCTCCAGACCGGCTTCAGCGAGGGCGTCGCATCGCCGCCGAAGATCCCGGAGAAGCCGTTGGTGGTGGCCAGCTTGGTCCCCGCCAGGATGTCCTTGGGCTTGGCGCCGGTCTCCAGGGACTGGACCAGGATGGTCGGCTGGCGGTCGTCCAGCCATTCGTTCCAGTAGCGGATCGGATAGCGCTCATAGATGCGCACATTGTACTTTAGCGCCTTCTTGTCGGCGGCGGCCTTGCGGTTGGCGTCATCGTCCGCCGCGCCCGGGAAGACGGAGCTCTCGAACAGGATCGCCCCGCCGTCCGGCCGCCACTGGGGCCGCGCCGCGCCGGTGGAGACGCTGGTCACCCGGCGGGCCTCGCCGCCATGGACGATGTCCAGCACATAGACCTGGGCGGCCTCGTCGCCCTCGCGCTTGGCGACAAAGGCGATGGAGGTGGAATCCGGCGACCAAACCGCATCGCTCTCGCCGCCCTTGGTGTTGGTCAGCCGGCGCGGCGCGCCGCCGTCGGTGGAGACCAGCCACAGGTCGTTGACCGCCTTGTCGCCTTCATAGGCCGGCTCGTTGATCGCATAGACCACCCACTTGCCGTCCGGGCTAACCACGGGCGCCCCGACCCGCTTCATCATCCAGAGGGACTCGTGCGTGATCGGGGCCTTGGCGGGCGGGGTCGCCGCCAGGGCCTGGGTGCTCAAGCCGGCGCACAGGGCCAGGGCGAGCAGGCTGGTCTTCTTCATGGGGGTCCCCCGAGTGCGAATGAACTGGGGGTCAAACTAGCGACGCGCCGGGGGAATCCCAGGCCTGGAGCGTCAGTTTTCCGCTTTCCGGCGTCGACGAGCCTTCTTGGGCGTCTCCAGGGCGGGCGCGGCGCCCGGCAGGCGCAGTTCGAACACCGTGCCCTCCGGCCCCGTCTCGGCCAGGCTCAGGTCTCCGCCGTGACCCTGGGCCAGTTCACGGGCGATGGCCAGGCCAAGCCCCGCGCCGCCCGGCCGGCTGGAGCCCGCAAAGGGCTGAAACAGCCGCTCGCGCGCCCGCTCGGGCACGCCCGGCCCATCGTCAGCCATCCGGATCACCGCCACGCCCGGCTCCTGCACGAAGCTCGCCCGCAGCACGCCGGGGCCCTCGCGGCCCGGCTGCTGCTCGATGGCCTCGCGGGCGTTCTTTAACAGGTTGACCAGGATGCGGTGCAGCTGGTCGGGGTCGGCCATCACCTGTTCCGTCTCAGCAACCTCGTTGGAGAAGGCGTGGCCGCGGTCGAGGATGCGCGCCTCCTCCGCCGCCATCTCCAGGGCCTCGGCCAGGGGGGTGGGGCGCACATCGGGCGCCGGCTCCTCGGTCTTGCCATAGGCCAGCACGTCCGAGGCCAGCTTGACCGCGCGGTCCAGAGCCCGCTCGAGGCGCGGCAGGGCCTGGGCCACCTGGGGGTCCTGCACCATGGCCAGGCGCTCGGAGGCGATCTGGGCGCTGGTCAGCATGTTGCGCAGGTCGTGATTGATCTTGGCCACCGCCTCGCCCAG
>CAZXVO010000125.1:0-955 GCA_964643835.1 uncultured Phenylobacterium sp.
TGTGGTGCTCGCAGTGGCTCTCCACCTCGATCTCGCGCAGCATGACGATGTCGTCATAGCCCTGCACGTCCTCGAAGGTCCGCGACAGCTCCTTGGCCGGGTCGAGCTTGTAGCCCTCGAACCATTCGCCATAGGCGTCGACCACGCGCTTGGGGGTGTCGATCACGCCTTCGCGGCGCGGATCATCACCGGCCCAGGCGATCAGGGTGCGAACCGCCTCCATGGCTTCTTCACGGGTCGGACGCTTCACGGCGTCAAGATCAAGATCGGACACGCCGATCAGGGTTCGGTCGCGAATAGGAGCGTCCATGTGCTTGAGGTTCTTTCCGGGCTGAGTTGCGCCGGGACGAGGGTCCCGGAAATGACGCGTGCCACCCTGTGTACGTAAGCTCGGGCTTCGAGGTTGCGTTCCCGTGGCCTACCGCATGGGTCGTCTGTATATGGGACGATGGCGTCGCCCGGCAACTGTGACGCTACGTAGTTTTCCTGAAGAGACAGCCGAAGAACCCTATGACCCTCGCCCTCTACGACTCCATGGCCCGCGCCAAGCGGCCCTTCGTTCCCCGCGATCCGAGCCGGGTGACGATGTATGTCTGTGGGCCGACGGTCTACAACTACGCCCACATCGGCAACGCCCGCCCGGTCGTGGTGTTCGACGTGCTGTTCCGCCTGCTGCGCCACCTCTATGGGGCGGATCACGTGATCTATGCGGCCAACGTCACGGACGTGGACGACAAGATCAACAAAAAGGCCGCCGAGGAAGGCGTGCCGATCTCGACGATCACCGACCGCTATCTGGGGGTCTATAACGCCGACATGGCGCAGCTGGGCGCCTTGCGCCCCACGCACCAGCCGCGGGCGACCCAGACCATGGACGCGATCATCGCCATCCTCGACACGGGGGTGCGCTCGGCGGTCGCCGCGACTCCGGGTCCGCTGGTGCCCGCGACACACC
>CAZXVO010000125.1:965-12135 GCA_964643835.1 uncultured Phenylobacterium sp.
CCGAGCTCGCGTCGGGATCCAGCAGCGTCCGCGACGCGATCATCGCCATGATCGGGCGACTGGTGGAGAACGGTTCGGCCTACGCCGCCGAGGGCCACGTGCTGTTCAACACCCAGGCCTATTCCGACTACGGCAAGCTCAGCGGTCATCCCATGGAGGACATGATCGCGGGCGCGCGGGTGGACGTCGCCCCCTACAAGCAGCACCCCGCCGACTTCGTGCTTTGGAAGCCGTCCAAGGAAAACGAGCCGGTCTGGGACAGCCCCTGGGGTCCGGGCCGGCCCGGCTGGCACATCGAGTGCTCGGCCATGATCGAGCAGAGCCTGGGCCTGCCCATCGACATCCATGGCGGCGGCATCGACCTGTTGTTCCCGCACCATGAGAACGAGATGGCCCAGGGTGTCTGCGCTCATGGGTCGCACAACGACGGCGACCACAAGGTCGGCTACGCCAACTACTGGCTGCACAACGGCTTCCTGAACATGGGCGCCGAGAAGATGTCGAAGAGCCTGGGCAATGTGGCGCTGGTCCATGACCTGGTGGCCCAGGCCCCGGGCGAGGCCCTGCGCTGGGCCCTGCTGGTCGGCCACTACCGCGCCCCCCTGGACTGGACCGGCGACCTGATTGAGCAGTCCAAGAAGGCCCTGGATCGGCTCTATGGCGCCCTGCGGCGTTCCAGCGAGGTCGAGGCAGAGGACACCGGCCCCAGCCCGAAGTTCCTCGCGGCGCTGGAAGACGACCTGAACACCCCGGCCGCCATGGCCGAGCTGTTCGGCCTGGCCACCGCGCTGGAGACCGCCAAGGGGCCCGGCCGCGCCAAGGCCAAGGGCGAGCTGCTCGCCTCGGCCTGGCTCGTCGGCTTCCTGTCGGGCGATCCGGAAGCCTGGTTCCAGGCCGGCGTCACCGATGAGCTGCGCGAACAGGTCGAGGCCCTGATCGCCGAGCGTATCGCCGCCCGCGCCGCCAAGGACTGGGCCGCCGCCGACCGCATCCGCGATGCCCTGACGGCCTTGAACGTCGAGGTCATGGACGGGCCGACCGGTGCGACCTGGCGCATCCGGGAGCAGGCCTGATGCCCTTCCAACCTGGGGAGATGTTCAAGCCGTCCGCCGGCTTCGTGTTCGGCGGCGGGGGCGGTCAGGCGGGCTCGGGTCCGCCCAAGATCGAGCACCGGATCGGCGTCCAGGCGCCGGCCTCGGTGCTGTGGGAGATCATCTCCGACCTGCCGGCCTGGTCGCAGTGGAACACGCTCTATCCTGAAGCCGAGGGCGAAATCCGCATCGGCGCGACCCTGAACCTGCGACTGGCCCTGCCCGGGCAGCCGGAGCGGATGATCCAGCCGGTGATCCTGGACTGGGTCCCGCACGAGCAGCTGCACTGGCGCCTGTCGGCCCTGGGCGGCCTGGTGACCTCGGTCCGGTTCATCGAGATCGAGGCCATGGGGCCGCAGAACGCCATCCTCTCCAATGGCGAGATCTTCGGCGGCCTCTTGGGCGGCGTCGTCGCCGGGCGGCTGCGCAAGTCGATCCGCCGCGGCTTCACCGAAATGGGCGAGGCTCTGGCCGCCCGCGCCGAGGCCCGCTGGCGCGAGCAGGGCGGGGCGCCTAAGTCAGAGTCATGATTGACGACCTCTATTCCGCCAAGTTGTTGAAATTGGCTGCGAATATCCCGCACATCGGGCGGCTGGCGGATCCTCAGGGCGTGTCCGAAAAGGTGGCCTTGCTCTGCGGCAGCAAGGTGGTCGTCCATGTTGACGTCAAAGACGACGTGGTCACCGATTTCGCCCAGGATGTGCAGGCCTGTGCGCTCGGCCAGGCCTCCGCCGCCGTGCTGGGCGCCCATGTCCTGGGGGCCAGCCTTGCCGAGATCGAGTTGGCCCGGGACCAGTTTCGTGCCATGTTGAAGGACGGCGCGCCCGCGCCGACTGGACGTTTCTCGGACCTCTCCATGCTCGCCCCGGTGAAGGACTATCCCGCCCGTCACGCCTCCACGCTGCTCGCGTTCGAGGCCACGGCCGAAGCCGTCCGCCGCGCCATGGAGCGAACTAGCCGCGCCGGCGCGGCTTGATCCCTGAATCTACACGGGATAATCGCGGCGATTGAATCGCAAGGCTGCGAGCCGGCATGAGCTTCTATGAACACTGCGTCAGGGGCGCGTTGCGCGCCTACAAGCTGACGCTTTCACCGCTGATCGGACGCCAATGCCGCTTTCTACCGACCTGTTCGGAGTATGCGGCGGAAGCCCTGATCAGTCATGGCCCCTGGCGCGGCGGATGGCTCGCCGCCAAGCGGGTCTGCCGATGCAATCCGTGGGGCGGATCGGGCTATGACCCGCCGCCTCCGCCGAGCAAGGCTCGGAACTGGACGTGTGAAACATGATCGAACTGATTTTTCCCGACGGCTCGAAGCGCGAGTTCGCTGAGGGCGCCTCCGGCCGCGACGTGGCCGCCTCCATCGCCAAGTCGCTGGAGAAGAAGGCTCTGCTGGTGAAGCTGGACGGCCAGCTTCTCGACCTGGATCGTCCCCTGCCGGGCGGCGGCGCCTTCGAGATCCTGACCCGCGACAGCGCCGAGGCGCTGGAGGTCATCCGTCACGACGCCAGCCACGTGATGGCCGAGGCCGTGCAGGAGCTGTTCCCCGGCACCCAGGTGACTATCGGCCCGGCGATCGAGGACGGCTTCTACTACGACTTCGCCCGCGAGACGCCGTTCAGCCTGGACGACCTGGCCAAGATCGAACAGCGCATGAAGGAGATCGTCGACCGCGACGAGAAGATCGTGCGCGAGGTCTGGGACCGCGGCGAGGCTATCAGCCACTTCAAGTCCATCGGCGAGGCCTACAAGGCCGAGATCATCTCCGACCTGCCCGAGGGGGAGACGATCACGGTCTATCGCCAGGGCCAGTGGAAGGACCTGTGCCTTGGCCCGCACCTGCCCTCGACCAAGCATGTCGGCAAGGCGTTCAAGCTGATGAAGCTGGCCGGCGCCTACTGGCGCGGCGACCACCGCAACGCCCAGCTCCAGCGGATCTACGGCACGGCCTGGGCCAGCGAGGCCGACCTTGCGGCGCACCTGACGCGCCTGGAGGAAGCTGAGAAGCGTGACCACCGCAAGATCGGCCGGGCCATGGACCTCTTCCACCTGCAGGAAGAGGGCAAGGGGATGATCTTCTGGCACCCCAAGGGCTGGACCCTGTACCGGACGGTTGAGGCCTATATGCGCCGGCGCCTGGACGAGGACGGCTATGTGGAGGTCAAGGCGCCCCAGATCATGGATCGGGTGCTCTGGGAGAAGTCCGGCCACTGGCAGAAGTTCGGCCAGAACATGTTCACGTGCGAAACGACGGAAGGCGAGATCCTGGCCGTTAAACCCATGAACTGTCCGGGGCACGTGCAGATTTTCAACCATGGTCAGAAGAGCTATCGCGACCTGCCGCTGCGGATGGCCGAGTTCGGGGCCTGCCACCGGTATGAGCCGTCGGGCGCCCTGCACGGCATCATGCGCCTGCGCGCCTTCACCCAGGACGACGCCCACATCTTCTGCCGCGAGGACCAGATCGAGGCGGAGAGCACCAAGTTCATCCGCCTGCTGGAAAGCGTCTACGCCGACTGCGGCCTGGAGCTGCATTCGGTGAAGCTCGCCCTGCGTCCTGAACTGCGCTTCGGCACCGACGAGGTCTGGGACGTGGCCGAGGCCAAGCTCGAGCGCGCGGCCCTGGCCGCCGGGGTCGAGACCGTAGAGATGCTGCCGGGCGAGGGCGCCTTCTACGGGCCGAAGCTCGAGTTCCACCTGCGCGACGCCATCGGCCGCACCTGGCAGTGCGGCACCTTGCAGCTCGACTATGTGCTGCCTGAGCGCCTCGAGGCCGAGTACGTGGCCGAGGACGGCTCGAAACAGCGTCCGGTCATGCTGCACCGGGCGATCTGCGGCTCCATGGAACGCTTCCTGGGCGTGATGATCGAGAACTTCGCCGGGGCCTTCCCCCTGTGGCTCGCCCCGACCCAGGTCGTGGTCGCCACAATTACGTCAGACGCCGACGACTACGCTCACGAAGTGGCCCGCACGCTTCGCGCCGCGGGGCTCCGGGTCGAAATCGATCTGCGTAACGAGAAGATCAACTACAAGATCCGCGAGCACAGCCTGGCCAAGACGCCGGTGATCGCGGTGGTTGGTCGCCGTGAGGCGGAGGAGGGCAAGGTGGCGTTGCGTCGACTGGGCTCGGATGGGCAAAACATCCTTTCGCTCGCCCAGGCCGCGAAGACTCTTGCCAGCGAAGCGTGCCCGCCCGATGTTGCCCGTGGCGTCGCGGGGGCGGCGGCTGCTTCGGCCACTGTTTCGGCCGAGGTGATGGAGGCTGGATGAACGGCATAGCCGCACCGATCGTCGCCTACGAGCCCGCGCCGACGCCCAGCTTTATCGCTCAGCGCCGCAAGGTGTCGGTGGTCATGGTGGTCTACATGACCGGCGATGCGCTTCAGGAAAGCGTGGCCTGTGTGCTGGCCGATCCGATGGTCGATGAGTTTATCATCGTCGACAACGGGTCGAGTTGCACGGAGGCGCTAGGCCTGAACGGGCTCGCAGAGCGGGATCGGCGCGTGGTGCTGATCCAGGGGCAGGGCAATGTCGGTTTCGCGCGCGGCGCGAATCTCGGCGCCCGCCGGGCCTCTGGCGACGTGCTGGTGTTCCTCAATCCCGACGCCTTCCTGCAACCCGGTTGCCTGGACGAGCTGGTGCGCGCCATCGACGGCAAGCCTGTGCCCTGCATCGTCGGCGGCCGGGTGCTGAACGCTGACCGCACCGAGCAGCGCGGCGCCCGCCGGGGCGACATCACCCCGATGAGCGCCCTGATGAGTCTCAGCCAGCTGGCCCGCCGGGTTCCGGCCTGGCGCCGCTATGAGGTGCATTGGGAAAGCGAAGCCCCGCCCGAGGACGTGGCGGCGGTCCCGACCATTTCCGGCGCCTGCTTCTGCATGCGCCGCGAGGACTTCGACGCCGTGGACGGCTTCGATGAGGGCTACTTCCTGCACGTGGAGGACGTCGACCTGTGCTGGCGCGTGCGCCAGGCCGGCGGCGTTGTCCTGTTCCAACCCAAGGCCGAGGTGGTCCACCTGGGCCACACCAGCCGCGCCAGCCCGATCAAGGTGGAGTTCCACAAGGGCGTCGGTCTGGCCCGCTATTTCCGCAAGCGGGCGGAGAACGTCTCCGAGACCGTTCTCGCCTGGCTCTTGTCGCCGATCATCGTCTGCACGGCGGTGGCGCGGCCGGTCATGTGGCGGATGCGCGCCGGCCGCTAAGGCCTAGACTACGGGAACCGGAAAGCCGCCCGCCCGGCTGACCGAGGCGCTGGGCGCCTTGCCCAGCAGGCCCGACATCCACTTCGCCGTCGCGATCAGCGCCTGCAGGTCATAGCCGGTCTCGAACCCGGCCCGTTCCAGCATGTAGACCAGGTCCTCGGTGCCGATATTGCCCGTGGCGTCGGGTGCGAAGGGGCAGCCCCCCAGCCCGCCACAGCTGGCGTCCAGAATATCGACGCCGGCCTCGACGCCGGCAAAGGCGTTGGCCAGGCCAGTGTTGCGAGTGTCGTGGAAATGCAGGCGCAGGGGGATGTCGCCGGTGACGGCCTGGACCGCTTCAACGCGGCGGCGCACGGTCCAGGGGTCGGCGACCCCGATGGTGTCGGCCAGGGCGATCTCGGCGATGCCCAGCTTGGCGGCGTCCCGCGCCAGGGCGACCACCTGGGCTTGCGCGACCTCGCCATCAAAGGGACAGCCGAAGGCGACCGAGAAGGTGGCGGTGATCGGCGGACCGCCCTCGGCGGCGCGGCGGGCGGCGATGTCGGCCAGGGCCTGCATCTGTTCGGCGACTGAGGCGCCCTGGTTGCGGATCCCGAAGCCGTCGGTGGCGCAGACCACCACATTGGCCTCGTCGCAGCGGGCCTCCACCGCCCGGTCCCAGCCGCGCATGTTCAGCACCAGGCCAATGCGCCCGCCGGTGGGGACGGGGGCCAGGTCGGCCATGATCTCCTCAGCGCCGGCCATCTGCGGCACGCGCTTGGGGTTCACGAACGAGACGGTCTCGATCCGCTTGGCGCCCGCGGCCTCCAGCCGGCGGATGAAGTCGAGCTTTTGCGCGACATCCAGCGGGGTCTTCTCGTTCTGCAGCCCGTCGCGGGGGCCGACCTCGACGATCTGGATGAAACGGCTCATCGACGGGTCTCCTTGGGCTCCGCGGGCGGGGCATAGACGCGCAAGGTGGTCTTGTCGCCGTTGGAGTAGTCAAGTCCATTGACAGTCCCGATGAGCCTGGGCTTGACGCCCAGGGCCTTCAGCGCCGCCTCGAAGGCGACCTGTTCGCGCGCCTCGACCACGGCGGGACGCGCGTCGGCCAGGGCGGTGGCGGCCTCCACCGGGCCGCCCAGGTCGGTGGGGGTGCCGAGCGCGAAGACCAGGCTGGGCTCGGCATAGCCCGCCACGGCGACCGGGGCCGGGGTGATCCCCTGGCGCGGCAGGAGCCTGGCCTTGGCGAGCACCGCCTCGGTGCGGGCCGACAGCCACAGGGGCTCCAGTCGCGGCGCAAGCCCGGCGGCCAGGGCCCCGTGACCCAGGACGCCCAGGCCCAGGGCGACCGCCAGGGCGGTCAGGGGGACGCTGCGCAGCAGAAGGATCGCGCCCGCCAGGCCGGCCGCCGCCAGCAGCAGGGCGGTGAGGACCGTGGCGAACAGGTCTGAGCCCTCGCCATATTCCTTGAACAAGTAGGCCACGCCCGCCGCCAACACCACGCCGGCGAAGGCCGAGACGCCGGCGCCCGCCACCCGCAGCCTGGGGCTCATCCGTTTGCTCATGGCCGCCGCGGCCACCAGCCAGGCCAGGGCCCCATAGGTCGGCAGGGTATAGTGGACCAGCTTGGTCGGCATCAGCTCGAACAGCAGCCAGGACGGAACCAGCCAGGCCAGGGCGAACCGGACACCCGGCTCGACCCGGCCTTGCCAGCCCAGCATCAGGGCCGCCGGCAACATCAGGGTGGCCGGGAAGAACAGCAGCAGCAGGGCGATGGTGTGATAGCCGGGCGGGGCGCCATGGGTCTCCTGGCCGCCGGCCAGCTTGGGGGCTAGGTCGCCAGCGATGGCCGTGCTCCAGAACCCGCCGTCCGTGGCTACGGTCACCGCCCAGGCCCAGGGCCCGACGATGGCGAAGAGCAGGATCACGCCCCAGCCCCAGCCCAGCCGGGTCAGCCAGGCGCCCTTGCGGTCCCAGGCCCAGAGGCTCAGCGCGGTCAGCGCCACAACCAGCAGGCCCACCGGCCCCTTGACCAGCACGGCTACGGAAAGGCCAAGCCAGAACAGCAAGCGGGTCAGCCGGCCCGTGGCAGCCCCGCCATTGGCCTCGGCGTACATCCGTGCCAGGGCGGCTATGGCCAGGGTCGTGGTCCCGCACAGCACCGCGTCGGTCTTGGCGATGAAGGCCTCGGTGGACAGCAGAAAGGTCGCGCCCAGGACCGCGCCGGCCACGAGGCCGGTCGGGGCGCCGAACAGGGCCGCGGCCCCCCAGGCGCAGGCGGCGGCCGCCAGCATCGCGCCCAGCAGCGAGGGCAGGCGATAGGCCCAGATCGCCCGGGTCTCGGGATCCGAGAAGGTCGAGACACTGGCCGCCTGCAGCCAGTGTATACCCACCGGCTTCTTGAACCGTGGCTGGTCCTGGAAGCGGATGACCACGAAGTCCTCCTGCTCCAGCATCTGGGCCGTGGCCTGGGCGAAGCGGGATTCGTCCCGGTCCAGGGGCGGCACGGCGAAGACGCCGGGCAGGCCGGCGAGGAAGGCCACGAGGGCGGCGAGGGCCGGCCCGCGCCATCCGCGGCTCCAGCGTTCGATCAGGGCGTCCAGACTCATAGGCGGCTAAATAGCACGATCCTTCCGCTCGCCCGCGTTTCCGCTATGTAGAGGCATGGCCAAGACGCCCGCAAAGACCGCCGATTCCGCTCCCGACATCTCCGTCGTCGTTCCCGTGTTCGACGAGGAGGGCGCCGCGCCCGCGCTCGCCCGGGAAATCGCCGCCGCCTTCGCAGGCCGCAATTTCGAAATGGTCTTTGTCGACGACAAGAGCCGCGACGGCACGGTGGCGGCCCTGAGCGCCCTGAAAGCCGAGCTGCCGCAGCTTCGGATCCTGAAGCACCGGGCCAATTCGGGGCAGAGCCGGGCGATCCGCACCGGCATCCTGGGGGCCCGCGGCGACATCATCGTCACCCTGGACGGCGACGGCCAGAACGACCCCGCCGACGGCCCCAAGCTGGTGGACGCCCTGGTCGCCGGCCCGCCCGAGCTGGCCCTGGTCGGCGGCGAGCGCGTCAAGCGCCAGGACAGCCAGGCCAAGAAGATCGCGTCCAAGTTCGGCAATGGGGTGCGCAAGCGCCTGCTGAAGGACACCGCTAACGACACCGGCTGCGGGCTGAAGGCCTTCCGGCGTGAGGCCTTCCTGCGGCTTCCCTATTTCGACCATATCCACCGCTACATCCCGGCCCTGATGATCCGCGAGGGCTACCAGGTGGACTTCCGGGCGGTAAACCACCGTCACCGCCAGACCGGCGCCTCGAAGTACACGAACTTCGGCCGGCTGATGGCCTCGGTGTCCGACCTCCTGGGCGTCATGTGGCTGCAGACTAGGGCCCGCAATCCCGGCGGCGCCGACGAGGTCTGAGGCCGGCCAGACGCCTACCGGTTGCTAAGCCTTCACGGCCCCGGTCAAAGCGGTTAACCCTGGGGCGACGCAGGACTTCCAGGTCCTTGCGAGGCTGTCTGGGGGGCTTGCCGATGTTCGCCGCGTTTCCGCTGCTGGCGCTGCCGGTGCTGGTCTACAACCTGATTGCGCTGACCCTGGACGGGGGACTGAAGTCCATCGACGCCAGCGCGCGGATGACTGAGGCCCTGTTCACCATCCGCATGACCAGCCAGGTCGACTGGCCGGTCAGCCTGGGCGACCTGCTGCTGGCGGCCTCCCTGGTGGTGCTGTTCATCGAGCTGCTGAAATCGACCACCAGCCGCAGCATCGCGATCATCAATCACTCGCTGTCGATGATCCTGTTCATCCTGTGCCTGGTGGAGTTCCTGCTGGCCCCGGCCTGCGGCACCTCGGCCTTCTTCCTGCTCACCATCATGGTGCTGCTGGACGTGTTGGCCGGCTTTATCGTCACGATTGTCTCGGCCCGGCGCGACCTGGACTTCAACGACGCCGGCGCCTGAGCCCGCTTCAGGTCAGGACGGTGAAGATCAGGGCGACCACGGCGACGTCGAAGATGCGGATGGCGAGGGCGGTCATGAACTGTCCCGGTCAGGTTGGTTACCGGGTTGGCAAGCAAGACCGGCGCCAGCTCGACTGAGCCATGGCGCTGTTTTTCGATCCCGACTGGTTCGACGCGAAACTGGCCGAGCGCGGCCTGTCCCGCCCCGTGCTGGCCGCCGTCAGCGGCATGAGCGAGGCTGACCTCGCCCTGGTGTTCAAGGACCAGCGAGAGCTGAGCGCATCTGAGGTGGCGGCTTTCGCCGAGCTGTTGGGCGCGAGCCCGGCAGAGATCGCCGAGCATGCAGGGATCTCGACACCGGTTCCGGTGGAGGATCCCCTTGAGCGGATTGCGGCGCTGGAGCGGCGCGTCGCCGTGCTGGAGGCAGAGCTGGCGCGGCTGAACAGGTCCTGACCGTCATGGCCGGGCTTGTCCCGGCCACCCATGAACTCCGACTTGCAGGATCAGGCGCGTATGGGTGGCCGGCACAAGGCCGGCCATGACGGTCGGATTGGTTGACCGCTAGATCTCCGTCTTGGTGGAGCCGCCGCGGCGGGCGCGGCGGTCGTAGGTCCCGGACCATTCGGTGCGGACATAGGCCGAGCGGGCGGAGTCCAGGGTCTCAGGGCCGCCGCGCAGACCGCGCTTCTGGCCCTCCTGGCCCATCAGGTGGGCGGAGAAGGCCGAGGCGTTGGCCTGGGGCCGGTCAGGGCCGGGCTGGGAGAATACCGGTCCCACGGGCACCGGCAGGTTGCGATCTTCGGTTTCGAAGACCTCTTCGGACGACGCATCGATGGCGCGGCGGGCGTTGCGCGCGCGCTGAGCTCTCCGGATGGGGTCGATGGGCGTGGACATGGGCGAAACCCTGCCCCGCCCCCGGTTAAAAAACTCAGCTCTTCGAGGCGAGTTTCGCGATCTGAGCCTGCATCTCGTCCATCTTCTTCTTCAGATCGTTGAGCGCGTCGTCGGCGGCGGGCGCGGCCGGCTCGGCCGGCTTCGCGGCCTGTTCATCGGGGCGAACGAAATTGAAGGGCGAGAACATCTTCATGGCCCGATCGAACATCGCCAGGTTCTGGCGGATGGTCTCGTCATAGGCCGAGTGGTGGCCCAGCGCCGACAGCTGGGTGCGCATGCGCTCCTGCTGCTCGGCGAAGGTGGCGAGCGACAGCTCCAGGTAGCTGGGCAGGAAGGCCTGCATCGAATTGCCGTAGAAGCCGATCAGCTGGCGCAGGAACTGGATGGGCAGAAGGTTCTGCCCCTCGCGGCTCTCTTCCTCAAAGATGATCTGGGTCAGGACCGTGCGGGTGATGTCCTCGTTGGTCTTGGCGTCATAGACCACGAAGTCGACGCCTTGCTTGACCATGTCGGACAGATGCTCGAGCGTCACATAGGAACTCGAGGCGGTATTGTAGAGCCTGCGGTTCGCGTACTTCTTGATGACGACGCGATCGTCCTTGCCCGCACCACCTTGCACGTCAGCCATTCCTCACCCCTTTGGGGCCGATCCCCCGGCCGGCCTTCCTTATCGCATCGCAGTATCGCGGATGCGAGGGCGTTCGCAAAGCACAGGCGATTGATCGGTGAGAGATTTCTCCCCCTTGCCCTTCGTCGGTCCGTTCCCGATAGATAGCAGACGCTGCCTTGGAAGGAGTTCCGCCATGACCGACGTTGTCATCGTCTCGGCCGCCCGCACCCCGGTCGGATCGTTCAACGGAGCCCTCTCGGGCGTTCCCGCTCACGAGCTGGGCAAGATCGCCATCCAGGCCGCCATCGAACGCGCAGGCATCACCGCCGCCGATGTCCAGGAAGTGATCCTGGGCCAGGTGCTGCAGGCCGGCGCCGGCCAGGGTCCGGCCCGCCAGGCCTCGGTGAACGCCGGCATTCCGGTCGAAGCGCCGGCCT
>CAZXVO010000125.1:12145-12577 GCA_964643835.1 uncultured Phenylobacterium sp.
CCAGCTGTGCGGCTCGGGCCTGCGCGCCATCGCCCTCGGCGCCCAACAGATCGCCGACGGCTCGGCCGAGATCGTCATCGCCGGCGGCCAGGAGAGCATGAGCCAGTCGCCCCACGCGCAGAACCTGCGCTCCGGCCAGAAGATGGGCGAGCTGGCTTTTGTCGACACCATGTTGAAGGACGGCCTGTGGGACGCCTTCCACGGCTACCACATGGGCCAGACAGCCGAGAATATCGCCTCGCGCTGGCAGATCACCCGCGAAGAGCAGGACAAGTTCGCAGTCGCCAGCCAGAACAAGGCCGAGGCCGCCCAGAAGGCCGGCAAGTTCAAGGACGAGATCGCGCCCGTCACCATCAAGGGCCGCAAGGGCGACACGGTCGTCGACCAGGACGAATACATCCGCCACGGCGCGACCCTGGACAGCGTCGCGGG
>CAZXVO010000126.1:0-12574 GCA_964643835.1 uncultured Phenylobacterium sp.
AACGCGGCGGGGCCACCGCGCCCAGGCATGAACCTCAGGCGCGTATGGGTGGCCGGGACAAGCCCGGCCATGACGGTCTGGGGGAAAGGCGCTTCGCAACGGTCCCTCTGGGGAAGGGAGATCCGTTCGGCGATCAATAGGACGGCGGGCCTTGACCGACTCAGCTTGGATCCCCGCAGGCGCGGGGATGACGATACGGAGATCAGCCCAGATTGCGCCGGAACAGGGCGTTCAGGCGGGCCCAGTGCTTTTCGGCGGCGGGCTTGTCGTAGGCCATGCGCTGGGGGAAGGCGAAGCCGTGTTCGACGCCGGGATAGATCTCCACCTCGGCGTTGATGGCCGGGTTGGCGGCCAGGGCCTGACCGAGTTCCTCGACCATCTCCATCGGCGCCCAGCGGTCGGTCTCGGCGCAGGCGAAGTAGAGCTCGGCGCGAGCCTTGGAGGCGACCAGGTGCGGGCTGTCCGACTTGTCGGTGACCAGATAGGTCCCGTAGAGCGACGCCGCCGCCTTGACCACGTCGGGGTGGCGGGCGGCGCAGTTGATGGCGAACTGGCCGCTCATGCAGTAGCCCAGGCAGCCGACCTGCCGCGCATCCGCCGCCGGGTCCTTGGCCGCATAGGCCAGCATGGCGTCGGCGTCGTCCATGACCTTGTCGATGGTGAGCGAGTACATGAGGTCCATCATCCGCTGCCGCCCGGCGTCGTCGGTGGGCAGCGGCCCCAGCTCCATGACGCCAGAGCGGTAATAGAGGTTGGGCAGCATGACGTAGTAGCCGGCGGTGGCCAGGCGCCGCGCCATGTCGCGCAGCTCCTCGCGGATCGCCGGCGCATCCATGAAGAACAGGATCGTCGGGTGCGGCCCGTCGCGATCGGGATGGACGATGAAGGTGGTGGTCGCGCCGTCCTTGGTGGGGATGTCAAGCTGGTGTTCGATCATGGGGCTGGGTTCCGTTCAAACGGCGCAATGCCGGCGAGGGTCGGATCGGCGCGATCCCGCGCAACGGCGAGATCGTAGGCCTGCTGCAGGTTGAGCCAGAATTCGGCTGAGGCGCCGAACAGTCGCTCCAGCCTCAGGGCGGTATCGGGCGTGACGCCCATCTCGCCGCGCACCAGGCGCTCGATCCGGGTGCGCGGAACTCCCATGCGGTTGGCGGCCCGGGTCGTGCCGAGGCCGAGGGGCTTGAGGAATTCCTCGCTGAGGATCTCGCCGGGATGGACCGGAGCAAGAAGGTCCGCGCGGAACTCGGCCACGGCGCCGTCCTGCACGCCAGAGGGGCTTGAGACTTCAGCACCATCGCTCATCGCCCTCTCCTTCAATGGTAGTCCACGAACGCGACCCGGTCGGGGCCGGCCGGAGTCCAGACAAAGCAGATACGGAACTGGTCATTCACCCGGATCGCATGCTGCCCTGTCCGGTCCGCGCCGAGCGCATGGAGCGCGTTGCCCGGCGGGACCTTCAGGTCTTCAAGTCTGACCGCCGCATCGAGCATGGCCAGCTTGCGCTGGACGGCCCGGACGAGGTCCGCCGGAAAGCCCTTGCCCGCCGGACGACGCGCAAAGAGCGCCTCGAGCCGCGGATCCGCAAAGGACTGGATCGCCAAGCTGGACCTCCAGGACTTGAACGAAATGTATCGTATAGAGATACATTTCGCAATCCGATGTTTGGGCGTGCGCCGGCCTTGGACCTAGTAGTTCACGCGGGCGGCGATGGCGCCGTCGACCAGCATGTTGATGCCGGTGGTGAAGGACGAGCGCGGGCTGGCCAGGAAGACGGTGGCGGCGGCGACCTCTTCCGGGGTGGCCATGCGGCCCATGGGGTTGCGGGCGATCATCTGGTCGAAGAAGCCCGGCATGCCCTGCTTCACTCGGCCCCAGACGCCGTCGTCGAAATAGACGGTGCCCGGCGAGACGACGTTGCAGCGCACGCGCTTGGCCGCGCCTTCGCGGGCCAGGCCGTGGGCGTAGTGGATCAGGGCGGCCTTCATGGCGCCGTAGGACGAGGCGTTCTGGGTCTCGGCGGCGGAGACCGACGCGGTGATCAGGAAGGCGGCGTCGCCCTTTTCCGCGCCCGCCTTTTCCAGGAAGGGCCGCGCGGCGTTGAAGCTGTTCACCGCGCCCATCAGGTCGATGTCGAACATCGCCTTCCAGTCGCTGGGCTGGGCGCCCTGGACCAGGGCCGAGGCGTTGGAGACCAGGACGTCGATGCCGCCCAGCTCCATGGCGGAGGCTTCGATGAAGCCCTTCAGCGAGTCGGCGTCGGCGATGTCGACCACCTGGCCGAAGGCCTTGACGCCCTTGGCCTGCAGCGCGGCGACGGCGGCGCCCACCTCATCGGCCTTGCGGGCGCAGATGGCGACATTGGCGCCTTCGTCGGCGAACAGGTCGGCGATGGCCCGGCCGATGCCGCGCGTGGCGCCGGTGACGATGGCGGTCTTGCCCTTGAGCTGAAGGTCCATGGCCTGATCTCTCCCGAATGATTTGGCGTTCGTTGTTGAAAGCCTTGTAGCCGAACCGGCCGGGCGCGCTAAACACCTGTTCGAGACACGCGCCGGATTTCCTTCATGCTCGACCAGTTCGAAGCCCGCCTGGATGGAGACTTCGCCCCCGTGGGCGTGGAGACCCTGAGGGCCGCGCTCAGCCCCCTGTTGCCGCCGGGCGGGTTCGTGGCGGATGTGGAATCGCTGCGGGCCTTCGAGAGCGACGGCCTGGCGGCCTATCGGTCCCTGCCGGCCTGTGTGGTGATGCCCCAGACGACCGACCAGGTGCGGGCGGTGATGGCGGCCTGTTCGCGGCTAAAGGTCCCGGTGGTGGCGCGGGGCGCCGGCACGGGGCTGTCGGGGGGCGCCTTGCCCTTCCCCGGCTGCGTGCTGGTCTCGATGGCCAAGTTCAACCGCATCCTGTCGATGGACGCCCGCTCGCGCACCGCGCGGGTGCAGCCTGGGGTGCGAAACCTGGCGATCTCGGAGGCCGCCGCGCCGCTTGGCCTGTTCTATGCGCCGGACCCCTCGTCCCAACTCGCCTGCTCCATTGGCGGCAACGTGGCGGAGAACGCCGGCGGGGTGCATTGCCTGAAGTACGGCCTGACCGTGCACAACATCCTGAAGCTCGAGGTCGTGACCATCGAGGGCGACCTTCTGACCATCGGCTCCGGCGCGCTGGATGCGGCGGGCTATGACCTGATGGCGCTGATGACCGGGTCGGAAGGCCTGCTCGGCGTGGTCACTGAGGTGCTGGTCAAGCTCGTCCCCTTGCCCGAGGTGGCCAAGGTGCTGCTGGCCTGTTTCGACCAGGTGGAGACGGCGGCCCAGGCCGTGGCCGACATCATGGCGGCGGGGATCGTGCCGGCGGGTCTGGAAATGATGGACGGGCCGGCCCTGCGCGCGGCCGAGGATTTCGCCCATGCGGGCTATCCCAAGTCGGCGGCGGCGATCCTGCTCTGCGAGCTCGACGGGGTGGCCGCCGACGTCGAGGAGGAGATCGCGCGCGTCACTGCCCTGTTGACCCGCAGCGGCGCCTCGGAGGTTCGGATCGCCCGCGACGAGGACGAGCGCAGGCGGTTCTGGGCCGGGCGCAAGGGCGCGTTTCCGGCGGTGGGGCGGCTGGCGCCCGACTACTACTGCATCGACGGCACGATTCCGCGCCGCTCCCTGCCCAAGGTGCTGACCCAGATCGGCGAGCTGGCCGAGGGCCACGGCCTGGGCGTGGCCAATGTGTTCCATGCCGGCGACGGCAACCTGCACCCGCTGATCCTCTATGACGCCGGCAAGCCGGGCGACCTGGAGAAGGCCGAGGCCCTGGGCGGCGAGATCCTGGAGCTGTGCGTCGCCGTCGGCGGCTCGATCACCGGCGAGCACGGGGTGGGGCGGGAGAAGATCAACCAGATGTGCTCGCAGTACGGCGAGGCCGAGCGCGACGCCTTCTTCGCCTTGAAGGCGGCGTTTGATCCAGACGGCCTGCTCAACCCCGGCAAGGCGATCCCGAGCCTGGCCCGCTGCGCCGAGTACGGTCACATGCACGTCCATGCGGGCCAGCTGCCGCATCCCGAGCTGGAGCGGTTCTGATGGACCTGACGCAGGAGATCGCGGACCGCGTGAGGGCCGCGACAGGCCCCTTGCGCATCGCCGGCTCTGGAACCAAGGCCTGGTACGGCCGCGCGGTGGCGGGCGAGGCCCTGGACCTCACCGGGCATCGCGGGATCGTGGACTATGATCCGAGCGAGCTGGTGGTCACCGCCCGGGCCGGAACGCCGCTGGCGGAGATCGAGGCCGCCATCGCCGAGCACGGCCAGATGCTGGCCTTCGAGCCGCCGGCCTTCGGGACCCTGGGCGGGGCGGTGGCCACGGGGCTCGCCGGGCCGCGGCGGCCCTTCACCGGGGCGGTGCGCGACTATGTGCTGGGCGTGCGCGTGCTGGATGGCCGCGGCGATGTCCTGCGGTTCGGCGGCACGGTGTTCAAGAATGTGGCCGGTTTTGACGCCTTCCGGCTGATGTCGGGGGCGCAGGGGACGCTGGGCGTGATCCTCGACGTGTCGCTGAGGGTGACGCCCAGGCCGCGGGTCGAGGTGAGCCTGGCCTTCGATATGGCCAGCGGGCCGGCGCGGGACTGGGTGACTCGGCTGATGGTCCGCCCGCTGCCCCTGTCAGGCGCCTTCCACGACGGCGAGCGCTTGCACCTGCGGCTGTCCGGCGGCGAGGCGGCGGTGGCGCAAGCCGCGGGAGAGCTGGGGGGTGAGGCCGAGGGGCTGGAGCTCTGGGCGCAGCTGCGCGACCTGAAGCATCCCGCCCTGACAGGTCCGGTGCTGTGGCGGATCGCCCTGCCGCAGGTGGCGGAGATTCCGGCGCTGGACGGCAGGCTCGCCTGGGACTGGGGCGGCGGCCAGGTCTGGCTGTCGGCTGAGGCGGCTGATCCGCAGGTCTGGGCCAAGGCCGCAGCGGCGGGCGGTCACGCGACCTTGATGCACGGCGCAAAAGACCAGGTCTTCCAGCCGCTTGAGCCCGCCCTCTTCAAGCTGCACCAGCGGATCAAGGCGGCGCTAGACCCGGCGGGAATCTTCAATCCCGGCCGGATGTACGAGGGGCTTTGAGATGCGCACGGTGATCGTGGGCCGACTGGCCGGGACCTCCGGCGGGGCCATCGCCGAACAGGCCCTGAAGGCCTGCGTCCATTGCGGCATGTGCAACGCCACCTGCCCCACCTACCAGCTGACCGGCGACGAGCGGGATGGCCCGCGCGGGCGCATCTACCTGATGAAGCAGGCGCTGGAAGGCGCGGCGCCCAGCGAGACGACGCTGAAGCACCTGGACCGCTGCCTGAGCTGCCGGGCCTGCGAGACCACCTGTCCGTCCGGGGTGCAGTACCACCGGCTGCTGGACATTGCCCGGGCCGAGATCGCCGGCCAGGTGGGTCGCCAGCCGCTGGAGCGCATGAAGCGCTGGGGCGTGCGAAAGCTCGCCGCCAATCCGGGCCTGTTCCGGCTGGCCGTGGCGGTTGGGCGCATCGCTCCACTGCCCGCCACCCTGAGGGCCAAGCTGCCGCCGAGGGTCGAGGCCGGCCCGACGCCCGCGCCGATCCGGCTGCGGAAAATGATCATGCTGGGCGGCTGCGTGCAGAAAGCCAGCGCGCCGCACTTCAACGCCACCATGGCCCGGATCCTGGATCGCGGCGGAGTAAGTCTGGTAGAGGCCCGGCTCGCCGGCTGTTGCGGCGCCCTGCATTTCCACCTGGACGCCGAGGGCGAGGCCCGCGCCGCGGCTCGCGCCAATATCGACGCCTGGTGGTCGCTGGTCGAGGCTGGGGCCGAGGCGATCCTTGTCAATTCAAGCGGTTGCGCCGCCTTCCTGAAAGACTACCCCGACCTCCTGCGCGACGATCCCACCTATGTGGAACGCGCCTCAAGGTTGGCGGCGATGGTCCGCGACCCCATCGAGGTGCTGGCCGAGTTGGACCTGAAGCCCCTCCGCGCTCCGGCCGATCCCAAGATCGCGGTGCACGAGCCTTGCACCCTGCAACATGGCCTGAAGCTGACCGGCAAGATCCCGGCCCTGCTGCGCCGGCTGGGCTATGAGCCCCAGGCCGTGGCCGACGCCCACCTGTGCTGCGGCTCGGCCGGCGCCTACTCGCTTCTGCAGCCGGAACTGTCGAACCAGTTGAAGGCCAACAAGCTCGCCGCGCTCAACGCCGCCCAGCCGGCGGCGATCTACACCGCCAACATCGGCTGCTGGACCCACCTGGCGACCGGCGGCGAGGCGCCTGTCAGGCACTGGCTGGAGGCGGTCGACGCGGTGACGCGGCCCTAGGGTGGGTCTCGAAGCCGGGCTCCCAGATGATCCGGTTGAACTCGCGCACCGCTTCGGGCTCCATCCGTGTGGCGGCGAACTCGGCGGAGCCTGGCGTCAGGGAGTCAGGCCGCGCCTCGGCGCCGGTGAGCAGGGCCTTGAGCGTCCGGCCGGCCTTGATCCGGGCCAGAGCGGCCTTCATGGCCTCGGCCTGTCCATCCTCCAAGTCATCGATAAACGCCTTCTCACGCGCCGCCGCGCCCTTCGCGGGGCCGAAGGCGACGTCGATCAGGTCTGGACGGCGGGCGATGGCGCGCCAGGTCTCCGGCCATTCGGTCGCCAGGGTCACCCACAGGGCCAGCTGACGCCAGCGTTTGGCCCGTTCCGCGCCGCCCTCGCCGGTGTCGGAGAGCTGATAGTTGAAGTGGATGCGGCCCACGGTCTCGTAGACCGCAAAGGTGTTCATGATCCGCTTGATCTGCCGCGGATTGCCCGGGAGGCTGTCGGCCAAGGCGACAAGGATGCTGGAGACCTCGCTTTGATGCGAGGCGTCGGCCCCGGCCGCGGCGACCATGCGGCGGCTGGCGATGTCATCCAGGGCGGCGGCGTCACAACCGGCTGCAGCGGCCGTCGCCTTGGCCTCAGAGATCAGGGCCTCGCGCTGGCTGATCCGGGTGGCGTCGGCGAGGATTTCATCGAGTCGGGCCTCGAAGGCGGCCATGGCGGCCTCGACCTGAGATGGCGGCGCCTGCTGTTGCTGTTGCTGCTGTTGTTGCTGTTGCGGTTGTTGAGCGCCCTCGGCGGTCGGCGGCGGCCGGGTCTCGGCGGCGGCGGCGGTCGGCTTGGCGGGCGCCCCACGCGCGATGGTTCCTCGCGTGTACAAGTCCCGAACCTCCGGCTTGATGGCCGGAAGCCGGAACGACAACTGGAAGACTTTCTCGACGAAGCGGGCGCCCAGCCTGGTCTCGCTGCCCACGGCGAGGTCACCCATCTCCTTGTGATAGGTCTGGTGGGCGGTCTCGATCCAATTTCGGTCGCCCAGAACCATGACGAACATGCGTGGTGAGCGGACGATGGTCTGCAGGCCGCGCAGCACCTCGACCACCGTCTTAGGCTCGCACCGGTCGAGGTCGTCGACGATCAGCAGCACCGGTCGGTCGGCGCGGCGCAGGATGTCATCGAACATGCGCCGGAAGCGCCCGATGGGATCGGCGACGCCGAGGTGCTTGCTCTCGGCCGTGAACTCAAGATCCGGCGACAGGGACTGCCCCACGAGACCGAGGAAGGGGATCAGGCCCAAACCGCCAGCGCCCAGGAGGGTCAACCAAGGACCAAGGTTCTTGGCGGCCTCCGGACCGTTCAGCCCCAGAAATCCCGCAACTGGCCCGATCAGGAAGCTGCTCAGCAGAAGCAGGAGGCTGACGCCGACCACCACAGCCTGCGCCCTCAGCTTGGCGTTCATCAACTTGTAGCGGAGCAGCCTCCACTCGATAGCGCACCTGTCGAGGAGGCGGCCATCATCACGTAGGGCCTGATGGATGGCCTGCCGCGTCGACCAGAAAATCTGCCACCAGGGTGGCTGGGCGGACTGTTCTCGCCAGGCGTTGTAGCGCGCGATGATCCACGGTCTCCGCCCCCGGGCCCAGAGCTTGGAATCTTCAGACTTGAAGGCTTCTCCGAAATCGGCGGCGAAGATTTCGGTACGGTCGGCCGACTTGGCGAGGCGCGAGATCGCCGCCGCCGACAAGCTGGAGAATAGGAAGTGGCCCTCTTCTATCCGCTCACGGCCCGGATTGAGGGCGCGGGCGACGAAGTTGGCGAAGGTGGTCTTGCCGCCGCCCCAGGGCGAGTCGACGTGAATGATGAAATTGTCCCGGTCCCAAGGCAGGCCCGGCTGGACCCGGCGCGCGCTGTCCGGCGAGCAGCCGTTCATCTCGCACCAGATCAGGTGCAGGCGGCGGGCGAGGAACAGGGCGATGGGACCCCGGTCGAGACGGTCTTCGGTTTCGCTCGGGGCGTCCTCAATGAAGCGGGTGCGGGCGTCGAGGTCGGGGCGCTCGGCAGGCTTGGGATCATCACGGTCTTGGTCGACCTGTCCAGACGTCCGCACCGCAAGGATGGTGCCTACCCGATCCAGGGCGCGCTCAAGCGGCTCGCCCTGGATCAGGGCCTGCCTGGCCGACTCGCGATGCAGCGGCAGAGCCCGGTCCAGCTTTCGTTGGGCGCGCAGGCGGTTGATCACCTCCATCGCGGTGGTGCTCACCGAGTGAAAGGCACCCGCATTTGGAATCAGCTTGCCCGCCTCGGCTTCTACCCGGCGCCGCGAAATGGGCTCGCTATAGACCTCAAACGGCAGCACGGGCCAACGTCTTCGGTTTTCGACGTCCCCCAGGGCCAGATCAGCTTCGGCCGCCACCACACCTGCCGCGACGATGCTTTGATCCACAAGGAGCAGCACTGTGTCGCCGCGCTGGAGGCGCCCGCCATTGTTCGGCAAGCGGCTCCCGACTGTGCCACTCCACCAGAACAGCATTTCGCCCACGCGAATGTCCGCGACCCAGGCCTCGTCACGCCCCGCCGTGCTGTAAAACAACCAAGTGCCGGCAGCCCGTTCTGAAGTCGGCATCTCCTCTTTGGGAACGCTCGAAAGGTCATCTGCCGGAACGCTCAGCGCCTCTGCTTCAAGGTCCGCTCCGGCGGCCTCTTCGTCCAACTCGACGTCCGAAAGAAACGAGACCGCCTGGACGACCTTTTCCTGCGGTCCGGCCTTGCGCTTTGATCGTGGTGGTGCGTCCGCCATGATAGTGATCCCCCAAGGCCGTGAGCTTGCGCGCAGGCCAGCGCAAACGCAATTCCAGCCTGCAGCCCGCCGCCCCGCAACGCCTGATCACCCTGGCGCCGGGCCGGCCGATCCCCTAACACCTGCCCATGCAGCTGCCCCTCGACATCGACACCGTCAAAGGCTTCCTCGACCCCGCTGAAGGGGCCGCCCTGTTCGAGGCCGCGAGCGCCTGCGCGCCCAGGGGGCCGGGGCTGGAGATCGGGTCCTATTGCGGCAAGTCGTCGGTCTATATCGGGGCGGCCTTCAAGGCGGCGGGGCAGGTGTTCTACGCCCTGGATCACCACCGCGGCTCGGAAGAGAACCAGCCCGGCTGGGAGTATTTCGACGAGAGCCTATGGGACGCGGAAGCCGGGTCGCTGGACACCCTGCCCCATTTCCGAAAGACCCTTCGGCGGGCCGGGCTGGAGGACACGGTGGTCGCCCTGGTGGGCAAATCTGTTCTGATTTCAAAAGCCTGGGCGACGCCCTTAAGCTTTGTCTTCATCGATGGCGGCCACACGATGGAGGCTGCGTTGGGCGACTATCGCGGCTGGACGCCCCACCTGGCGCCCGGCGGGACCCTGGCCATCCACGACGTCTTCCCCGATCCGGCCGATGGCGGTCGGCCGCCCTTTGAGATCTATCAGCGGGCCATGGCCTCGGACCTGTTCGAGGAGCTGCTCGCCGTGAAGAGCCTGCGGATTCTGCGCAGACTTTAGGGCGCCCGATCCTTCGCGCGCTCACAGAAACAGGCTAAGACACGCCTTCACCATCCCGCGCCTCGGCGCTCGATTCTAGGACTTCCCTTGCTCAGCTGGATCGCCTCCCTGGCCGCTCCCTGGTTCGGCCCCTCGCGGCTGTTCGGGTCGTACTTCTTCATGGCCTCGCTCGGCTTCGCCGTCTGTGCGGCCATCACCTTCGTGATGCTGCCCAGGATCACCAAGTGGCTGCCCCGCGACGGCGGCCGCGCCTTTGCGGTCAACGCCGAGGCCAGCGTCGGCAAGCCGGTGGGCGCGGGCCTGTTCTTCGTCAGCCTGTTCTGCCTGATGGCCCTGCTGTTCCTGCCGCTGGGCTCAGCGCCGATGCTGACCATTCCGCTGATGCTGGCGGCGACCGTCATCGGCTTCATCGACGACAAGCGCGGCGGTCTGTCGGAACTGACCCTGGGCAGCCTGGACGCCGTGCTGGCCCTGGGCGCGGCCTGCGCCATCTACGGCTTCCATCCGGTCTCGCTGTGGCTGCCGATCTGGCGCGAGACCCTGATCGTGCCGGCCTTCATCTCCATCCCCCTGGGCGCTGCGGTGGTGTGGCTGTCGATCAACGCCACCAACTGCTCCGACGGGGTGGACGGGGTGTCGGGCAGCCTGTCCGGCTTTGCGATCCTGATGCTGGGCGGCCTGCTCTACGCCATCCTCGGCAACGCCCCGGTGTCTCAGCACCTGCGCGTGGTGTTCAACCCGCAGGGCGCGGAGTGGTCGATCTACGCCCTGCTGATGGTGGGGTGCCTGGCCGGCTATCTCTGGCACAACGCCCCGCCCAGCGCGCTCCTGATGGGGGATGCGGGTTCCCGGCCCCTGGGCCTGTTGATCGGCATGCTGGTGCTGGCCACCAACAATCCGCTGTTCATCGTGATCATCGGCCCGGTGCTGCTGCTGAACGGCGCCACGGGCCTGGTGAAGGTGGCGCTGATCCGGCTGCTCGGCCTGCGCATCTTCCCCAATGTGCGCTTCCCGCTGCATGACCACTTCCGCAAGGAAATGGGCTGGTCCAACGCCCAGGTGCTGGTGCGCTTCATCATCCTGCAGGTGGGGATCACCTCGCTGCTGGTGCTGGTGTCGCTGAAGATCCGGTAGGGGCTCGGCGGCTGCCGTAGTCTTGAACCACGAACCACACGAACGGCTCTGAGTAGTCCGCTCACCCCGGCGAAGGCCGGGGCCCAGATTGTAGGGCTCGGGGCGCGTCACCTGGTTCCCGGCGTTCGCCGGGATGAGCGGTTGGTGGCGTTCGTGTTTTTCGTGTTTTTCGTGGTTTGAATCTTCTGGCCTGGCGGGGATGAGCGGGGTTGGGTTTGCTTGACCCTCGGGCGTGCGTCCGCCAAGCCTGGGCGGACATTCCGGGGGACTTGCATGACCGACACCGCCCAGCCGGCCGCCTCGACGCGCCGCATCCTGGCCGCCAGCCTGATCGGTACGGCGGTGGAGTTCTACGACTTCTACATCTACGCGACCGCCGCCTCGCTGGTGTTCGGCAAGCTGTTCTTCCCGGCCAGCTCCCCCTCGGCCCAGTTGATGAGCGCGTATGCGACCTTTGCCCTGGCCTTCTTCGCCCGGCCGCTGGGCGCCATGTTCTTCGGTCACTTCGGCGACCGGCTGGGACGCAAGTCGACCCTGGTCGCCTCCCTCCTGCTGATGGGTGGCTCGACCGTGGCGATCGCGGCCCTGCCCACCTACGAGGTGGCCGGCTGGCTCGCGCCGCTCCTGCTTTGCATACTGCGGTTCGGCCAGGGCTTCGGCCTGGGCGGCGAATGGGGCGGTGCGGCCCTGCTGGCGGTGGAGAACGCGCCGCCCGGCTGGCGCGCGCGGTTCGGCATGTTCCCGCAGCTCGGCGCCCCTGTCGGCTTCGTCGCCGCCAACGGCCTGTTCCTGCTGCTCGGCCTGTTGCTGACCCAGGAGCAGTTCATCGCCTGGGGCTGGCGCATTCCCTTCGCCCTGTCGGTGGTGCTGGTGGGGGTGGGCCTGTGGATCCGCCTGCGCCTGACCGAGACCCCGGCCTTCGCCAAGGCCCTGGAAGAGGCGCCGCCGGCCAAGGCGCCGCTGGGCGAGCTGTTGCTGCGCCACTTGCCGGCGACCCTGGCGGGCACCTTCGCCGTGGTGGCCTGTTTCGCGATCTTCTACCTGACCACCGCCTTTGCGCTGGGCTACGGGACCACCAAGCTGGGCTACAGCCGCGAGACCTTCTTGGGCGTCCAGCTGGGCGCCATCGGCTTCATGGCCGTGGGCATCATCCTGGCCGGCTACTGGGCCGACATGACCACCCCGCGCGGAGTGCTGATGGCCGGGTGCGTGGCGACCGTCGCGGCCGGGTTCGTGTTGGCGCCGATGATGGGGTCAGGCTCGATCCTGCTGATCTGGGGCTTCCTGTCGATCGGCCTGTTCCTGATGGGCCTGGTCTATGGGCCGCTGGGCGCCTTCCTGCCCGGCCTGTTCCCGGCCCGGGTGCGCTACACCGGGGCCTCGGTGGCGTTCAATGTGGGCGGCATCCTGGGCGGCGGCCTTGCGCCGATGATCGCCCAGGCCCTGGCCGACAAGGGCGGCCTTGGCCCGGTGGGGCTCTATCTCAGCGGGGCGGCGGCGGTGAGCCTGATCGCGCTGGCGTTTGTGCGGCGGCAGGCGGAGGTTTGACGCCTCAAACTCCGCCCTGCAGTGCCGGGGGGGTCCCGCGGCCCCAGCAGATCCGGTCGGGGGCGGTACGGCCCGGT
>CAZXVO010000127.1:0-11791 GCA_964643835.1 uncultured Phenylobacterium sp.
CGCGCCCTTCGACCGTCCCGCGGCCGGCGGTTGCGCCCCGCGCCGGGCGGCCGCCCCCTCCCGGCCCCGCGGCGCCCGCGGGAAGGGCGACCAGGCCGGCAAGGCGATCATGCAGGCGGGGGTCAAGGCCGCCCTGGCCTCGCCGCACGTGGCGGTCCGCGCCGGCGCCCTCCTGCGCGGCCTGCTGCAGGACGCTCAGGGCCGCGTCGCCGGCGTCGTGGTCCAGGAGGCCGGCCGCCTCACCGAGATCACCGCGCCGGCCGTGATCCTGGCCACCGGCGGGATCGGCGGCCTCTATGGTGTCACCACCACTCCGGCCGAGCTGCAGGGCGAGGGTCTGGCCCTGGCCGCCCTGGCCGGCGCCGTGATCGGCGATCCCGAGTTCGTCCAGTTCCACCCGACGGCTATCGATATCGGCCGCGATCCCGCGCCGCTGGCCACCGAGGCCCTGCGCGGCGAGGGCGCCCGGCTGGTCAACGGCGCTGGCGAAGCCTTCATGGCCGGCTATCACCCCGACGCCGAGCTGGCCCCCCGCGACGTGGTGGCCCGCGCCATCCACGCCGAGATCACCGCCGGCCGCGGCGCCTTCCTCGACGCCCGCGCCGCTGTGGGCGAGCACTTCCCGCACGAGTTTCCGGCCGTCTTCGCCGCCTGCCTGTCCGGCGGGATCGATCCGCGCGTCCAGCCCATCCCGGTCGCCCCGGCCTGCCACTACCACATGGGCGGGATCGTCACCGACGCGGAGGGCGCGACCACCCTGCCCGGCCTCTGGGCGGCGGGGGAATGCGCTTCCACCGGCGTGCACGGCGCCAACCGCCTAGCGTCCAACTCCCTGCTCGAGGCCGCCGTCTTCGGAACCCGCGCCGGCCAGGCCGCCGCCGAGGGCGCAGGCCCGGTCCGCACCGCCCGGCGACTGCTGACGCCGGACCTGCCGGACGCAGCCCTGCAAGGCCTGCGCGCCGCCATGAGCCGTGACGCGGGCGTGATCCGCGACGCGTCGGGCCTGGGTCGTTTGCTGGGTGAGATCGAGGCGCTTGAGGCCCAGCATGGCCGCGCCGCGCCCCTGGTCGCCGCCCGCCTAGTCGCCGAGGCCGCCCTTGCCCGCCGGGAAAGCCGTGGCGGTCACTTCCGCGCCGACTATCCTGGGGCGCTCGCCCCGCGCCGCACCTTCATTATCCTGCCAGAGGGGACGCCCGCGTCCCAAGCCGCATGAATTCAGCCGCCCTCGACACCGCCCAAGGCTCCAACCGCGACCGCCTGATCGCCCAGGCGCGACGCCTGTTCGCGCAATACGGCTACGCCGACGTCTCGGTCGATGAGGTGGCCGCCGCCGCCGGCCTGACCAAGGGCGCGGTCTACTACCAGTTCAAAGACAAGGCCGACCTGTTCAAGGCCGCCTGCCTGGCGGTGATGGAGGATGTCGCGCGCCATGTGGACCGCAATGGTCGCGGCCTGAACCTGCCCAAGCTGGCCCTGCTGGCCAACGGGGCCGGGCGGCTGTTCGACGCCTACGAGTCCGAGGAAGCCCACCGCCTGCTGCTGATCGACGGCCCGGCGGTAATGGGATTCGCCGAATGGACCGCCATGATGGAGCCCGTCGGGGTCTGTCTGGTCGAGAACGCCATGCGGCACTACGTGGACGCCGGCCTCGTCAAGCCGCACCAGGCCAAGATCCTCAGCCAGCTGCTGTTCGGCGCCTTCATCCAGGGCGCCCTGCGCATGGCCACGGCCCCCGACCGCGCCGCCGCCGCCCGCGAGGTGCGCGAGGGCGCGGACATCATCCTCCAGGCCTTCCTGAAAGGGCTGACCGCCAACTCATGATCGCCCCGCTTCCCGACCTGCTCATCGAGCCCATCGTCCGCGCCGCCTTGGCCGAGGACCTGGGCCGCGCCGGCGACCTGACCGCCCAGGCCTGTATCGACGCCGACGCCCGCCTGGACGCCACCTTTGGCGTGCGCCGCCAGGGGGTGGTCTCAGGCCTCGCCTGCGCGCGGCTGGCCGTGCTGGCCATGGATCCGTCCGCCCGGTTCGAGACCCTGATCTCCGACGGCGCGGCGGTGACGCCGGGCGCCGTGCTGGCCAAGGTCTCGGCCAACGCCCGCGCCCTGCTGTCGGCTGAGCGCACCGCCCTGAACCTGCTGGGCCGGCTGTCCGGCGTCGCCACCCTGACCTCGGCCTATGTCGCCGCCGTGGAAGGTACGGGCGCGCGTATCGTCGACACCCGCAAGACCACGCCGGGCCTGCGCGCCCTGGAGAAGTACGCCGTGCGCTGTGGCGGCGGGGTCAACCACCGCTTCGGCCTGGATGACGCCATCCTGATCAAGGACAACCACGTCGCCGCCGGCGGCGGGGTCGGTGAAGCCGTCCGCCGGGCGCGCGCCGCCGCCGGCCACCTGACCATGGTCGAGGTCGAGATCGACGGCCTGGGCCAGCTGGCCGAGGCCCTTGAGGCCGGGCCTGACGTCATCATGCTCGACAACTTCAGCCTCGCCGACCTGCGTCAGGCCGTGGCGATCACCGCCGGGCGCGTGACCCTGGAGGCCTCAGGCGGCGTCGACCTGACGACCGTGCGGGCCATCGCCGAGACCGGGGTCCAGGTGATCAGCGTGGGCGCCCTCACTCACTCCGCGCCAGTTCTCGATATCGGGCTGGACGCCAGCTGAGCAGGCGTCCGACCAGCTTCTGCAGCGGCTGGTCCACCAGCCGCTCGAAGGCGATGGCGGTCAGCACCGCCGCCGGCAAGGCCAGGCCCCACATCACCCACTGCAGCCACTCCGGCGGGGCGTAGCGAGCCACGATCAGCCGCGTGGCGTGGAACCAGATCATCGCGACGAAGATATGGGTGATGTAGAGGGCGAAGGAGATCTGGCCCGCCTTGGCCGCGACCTGCTGGCCGCGGGAGGTGCGCACCGCCCCGCCCGCGGCCACCAGCAGGCCCAGCAGGGCCACGCTCATCAGGTCGAAGCGCCCGAAGCCCTGGAGCACGGTCACCAGCAGGCCCGAGGCCACCGCCAACCATACCGCCCAGCGACTCGGCGGCCAGTCCAACTCCCCGGCCCGCGCGATACAGGCGCCGAACACGAACAGCGGCAGGGCGCGCAGGACGCCGAGATTGAACGGCAGGTCGAACAGGGCGTGGTGATAGAGCGTCCGGCTGATCAGGTCGGCCGCCCAGACGGTCGCCAGGCCACCCACGAACAGCAGCAGGCTTAGCCCCACGCGGCTGAGCTTGCGCCACAGGGTCGGAAAGGCCGCGTAGCAGATCACCAGGGCCGAGAGGGACCAGGTCGGCAGGTTCCAGCCCGACCCGGTGTCCAACCCCCAGGCGTGGATCAGCAGGGCCTGGCCCGGAAGATCGCGCCATTGGTACTGGTCCGGATGGGCCGGCGCCGCGCCGAACGCCAGGCCCAGGGCGATCACCAGGGCGAAGGCCCCCAGCATCACCAGGTGGGCCGGCCAAACGCGCATCACCCGCAGCAGCAGGAACCGTTCGTCGCTTACCGTCCCGGTGGCAACCTTGCGGCCATAGGCCCGGCCCAGGACATAGCCCGACAGGATCAGGAAGAAGTCGGTGGCCAGATAGCCGCGCAGGAAGACCGGGCTCAGCCGGTCCAGCGGCCAGGGCCCCTCGCTCTGGTAGTGGTAGAGCACGATCAGCCCCGCCGCCAGGAAGCGCAGGCCATCCAGGACCACGCTTCGGGAGTTGGCGCGCACGGCGGGGGCTGTCCCATTTGGAACCGCATTTCCCCTGGTAGACGTCATGGCGACCTTCCCTCGGCTTCAGTCGAGGGCCAGAGCCGCAACTCGCTGGCCACTGGGCCAAATCCAGGGCCGGTAAGTCACCCGGATTGGGCTTCCACCTAGGGCTGCGAGGCGCCGGCCGGGTGTTCGAGCTGCAGAGCCACCAGCCTGGCGGTCGGCGCGCCGTAGGCCCGGCGGATCTCGGCGAACACCGTGGGCAGGTCACGGGCGTCCGGCTTCACCTGCCGCGCGCCAGCCGGCGCCTGCTCGCGCCCCAGGATCCGCAGCCCGTGTCGGGAGACCACGCCCCCGGCCGGTGTGACCGCATAGGCCTTGGACCGCAGGGTCCGCGACCAGGCGTCCAGCTCGAACCCGGCGGCGAGTTCATCGAAGCCCGGGGCCAGGGGGATTGCGATGGTCTGCCGCCGCCAGGGCGTGAGCAGGTTGGCCAGCCCCACGGTGACGGCGGGGCGGTCGAAGCGATACCGCCCTGCCTCGTGACGCGGCCCCTCGACCGCCAGGCCCAGCCGCGCGGCGGTGGACACCATGGTTCCCTCCCCGGCCAGTTCCCTAAGCAGGGTCAGGGCGGCAGGGACCGAGGCGCTGACCCCAGCGGTGGTGGTGATCCGCCCGTCGGTGACCCAGCGGGCGTCCGTCCGCCAGGTGACCTGCGGAAAGCGCCGCAGCCTCTGGCCCTGGCTGGCCCAGTGGGCCGTGGCCTGGCGGCCATCCAGCAGCCCGGCGTCGGCCAGGATCAGGGCGCCGTCGCAGATCGAGACGATCCGGGCGCCCTGCCGCGCCTTGTCCCGCAGCCAGGCGGCCCGCTGCGGGTCCTTGGACATCATGAAGGGCACGATGACCATGTCCGGTCCGCCGGGATGGGCGCGGTCGTAAGCCGTCCAGGTCGCTTGGGGCTGCACCCGCGCCACGCCGGGCATCAGGGGCGCCGGCTCCAGGCTCGAGGACACCACCGTCACCTCCACCGCCCCGGACTCCGCCAGGATGACGTAGGGCGCGAGCAGGTCCGTGGTCTCCACCCCCTTGGGATCGGCCAGGATCGCGACACTGGGCCGCGCCTGGGCCGCACCGGCCACCAGGACCAGGCCTATCGCGCAGAAGAGCTGGCGGATCACAGGCGCGCCGCCGCTGTCCGCGCCGCCTCCATTCGGCCTTGTCCGAAGGCGTCCATGCGCTCCCGCACAGCCGCCAGAATCTCAGGTGGCGCCGTCTCTGGCCGACCGGCGTTGAACGGCGGCGCCGGGGAGTATTCCAGCCCCAGCTGCACCGACTGCGCGAGGGTCTCGCCGGCCAGCTCGGCGACCATGGTGAAGGCGAAGTCCAGGCCAGCCGTCACCCCGCCGCCGGTGATCAGGTTGCCGTCGCGGGCCACGCGGCTCTCATCGACGATCACCCCGAACGGCTCCAGAAGCTCACGCCAGGCCCAGTGGCAGGCCGCGCGGCGCCCGCGGATCAGGCCCGTGGCGGCCAGGATCAGCGAACCGGTGCAGACGCTGGTCAGGTACTTCGCCCCCTTCGCCAGCCGGGTGACCTCGGCCATGTAGGCCTCATCCAGCATGGCGGCCGTGGTCCCGAACCCGCCAGGCACGCAGATCACGTCACAGCGCTCGACCTTGGCCAGGTCGGCGAGGCCGGTGAAGACCAGCCCCTCGGCGGAGATATCCTGGCCGCCCATGGAGGCCACAGTGACCCGGGCGCCAGGGATACGCGACAGCACCTGGTGCGGACCGGTGAAGTCCAGATGGGTGACATCCGGATAGAGCGGAATGACGATTTCGATCGCGGCCATGGGGCGCCTCCTCGATTTGACGCCCGCAACATGACCGGCCTAGGGTCTGGCTGAAATGACATTGATCCCTCGGATTCCGCCATGCCGCGCCAGATCGGCTTTGTGATATTCCCCGACTTCCAGATCCTCGACGCCACCGGCCCCCTGGCCGCCTTCGAGATCGCCGGCCGCTTTGTCCCTGGCGCCTACGCCATCTCCGTGATCGCGGCCGCGCCCGGCCTGGTGCGCAGTTCCGGCGGCGCCCAGATGATGGCCGAGCCCCTGCCGCAGGCGCTCGACACCGTGGTGGTCTCCGGGGGCGAAGGCACGCGACCCGCCGCCCTTCACCCTCTACTGATCACCTGGCTCCAGGGCCTTGGCCCCCGGCGGACCGCCAGCGTCTGTTCCGGCGCCTACATCCTGGCCGAGGCCGGCCTGCTCGACGGGCGGCGCGCCACCACCCACTGGGAACGAACCCAGGACTTCGCCAGGCGCTATCCCAAGGTCCGGCTGGAGGCCGACCGGATCTTCGTCCGCGATGGCGATGTCTGGACCTCGGCCGGCATCACCGCGGGCATCGACCTGGCCCTGGCGCTGATCTCGGATGACCTGGGCGAGGACATCGCCCGGCGAACGGCCCAGCAGCTGGTCGTCTATCACCGCAGGCCCGGCGGCCAGTCGCAGTTCTCGGCCCTGATCGAAATGGGCGGCCAGGGCGGCCGCTTCGCCGCCCTGCTCGACTGGATGCGCGCCCACCTGGCCGAACCCCTGAGCGTGGACCAGCTCGCCGCCCAGGCCGCCATGAGCCCCCGCAACTTCGCCCGCACCTTCGCCGCCGAGGCCGGAATGACCCCGGCCAAGGCCGTCGAGCGCCTGCGTCTGGAGACCGCCCGCGAGCGGGTGGAGGGCTCGACCGAGGCCATCGACCAGATCGCCCTGGTCACCGGCTTCGGGGATCCGGAGCGGATGCGCCGCGCCTTCCTGCGCGCCTTCGGCCAGCCACCCCAGGCGCTCAGGCGGTCCGCCCGCTCTGCTTAGCCAGCTGGGCCACCTGGTCCCGCAGCAGGGACAGGGTCTCTTCCTGCCGCTGCAGCATCTCCATCATCTGGCGGTCGCGCATGGCGTCGACCTTGTCGTGCAGGTGCATGATCTCCAGCTCGGCGCGCAGGTTGACCACATAGTCGTGCTCGGCGTTGGCGCGGTCGCGCTGGGCCTGCCTATTCTGGCTCATCATGATCACTGGCGCCTGGACCGCCGCCAGCATGGACAGCATCAGGTTCAGGAAGATGAAGGGATAGGGGTCGAAGGACAGGCCCAGGCCCCGCGTCGCCACGTTCCACAGGATCCACAGCACCAGGGCGGCGCCGAAGCCGAAGATGAAATTCCACGACCCGCCGACCTCCGCCACCCGGTCGGCCAACCGCTCCCAATAGGTGCGGTCATCCTTACGCAGGGTGGGATCGACGCCGCTGGGCGCCTCAGTGGCGATCAGGTCGATGACACTCTTCTGCACCGGACTGAGCTGGTCATAGCTGCAGGCCAGCAGCTGCTGGGCCAGCTCGGCGTGGCGGTCGGGGATTTGCGGGTTGCTCATCTGGGTCCTTGACCTGACGGTCCGTCACTCTGTTCGATCTGGGCTCACCAAAGGCCGGGAACACGGCGTCGGCAAGGCGGAGGATCTCAGATGGCGGCAGCGGCCAAGGCGAACGGACGGAAAAGCGTCTTCATCACGGGCGCGGCCAGCGGCATCGGACTGGCGGCGGCCAAGCGCTTCGCTCGCGAAGGCTTCTTCGTCGGCCTGTCTGACATCGACACCAAGGGCCTGGCGGCGGCGCTGGAGGCCATCGGGGCCGACAACGGCGCAACCTTCAGCCTGGACGTCCGCGACCGCAAGCAGTGGGACAAGGCCCTGGCCGGCTTCGCCAAGCTCACCGACGGCAAGCTGAACCTCCTGGTCAACAACGCCGGCATCGCCCGCTTCGGCTTCCTGGAGGAACAGTCCGAGGCCGATGTCGACCTGCAGATCGATATCAATGTGAAGGGCGTCGTCCACGGCGCCCGCGCGGCCCTGGAGCTCTTGAAGGCCACGCCGGGCGCGCGGCTGATCAATATCGCCTCCTGCGCCGGCCTGTTCGGCTCACCGCAGATGAGCGTCTATGCGGCCACCAAGTTCGCGGTGCGCGGCCTGTCCCAGGCGCTGGACGCCGAGTTCGCCCGCTTCGGGGTCGGCGTGGCCACGGTCATGCCCTGGTTCGTGGAGACCCCGATCCTGGACGCCGGCGCCGCCCAGTCCAACCGCACCATCCGCGACGCCGTCAAGGACGGCAGCCACGTGGTCTATACGGTCGAGGACGCCGCCCAGGTCATCTGGGACGCCAGCCTCGGCAAGGACCTGGAGTACATCGTCGGCGACAAGGGCAAGCAGGTCCGCTTCATGACCCGCTTCTTCCCCAACCTTATTCGGAAGCAGATGCGACAGTCGTCCTGACGGGGGCCTCGCCGGTCTTGGGCGCCGAGGCCGGGGTCAGCTTGGCCTTGGGCGGCTCGCCGGGACGCGCCGCCTGGGACTTGGCGTCCGCCGGCGCCGAGGCCGGCTCCGGACCCGCCTGCAGCGGACCACCCAGGCCGGCCGGCGCATTGGCCGGGGCTTCGGTGATCACGGCCGAAGCCAGGCGGTAGTCGGACGGCGCGGTCGGCGCGGCGGGCGGCAGCGGGCCATAGACCGGCTGGGTGGCCCGCTCCGGCGCGGACTCCGCCAACAGGGTCGTCGGCGCCGTGCCGCGGCCGAAGCGATAGAAGACGTGCAGGCCGACCTGGGCGACCTTCAACAGGTGCGGCCCCCACTGCGGCTGAACATTGATCGTGTGGAAGTGGGTCGCATTGCCCACCGCCGACGCCACGCCGCCCGACAGAGCGCGGGCCGCGACGCGCTCGGCGCGGTTCCAGGCGATCCGGTCCTTGCGCTGACGCATGGAGCCGTCGCAGGCGAAGCTGAACTGGCAGCCCTGGTTCCGGGCGGCGCCTTGGAACACCACGCCGCAGACAGTCTTGGGGAAGGCCGGGGAGCGCACGCGGTTCAGCACCACCTGGGCCACGGCGGCCTGGCCAGCGGCGCCTTCGCCCCGGGCCTCGAAATAGACCGCCTGGGTCAGGCACTCGAGCTCGCGGGAGGTCTCCAGCGCGCCCGCCAGGCGGAAGGGCGCGGCGGCCGGCATGTAGGTCGAATTGAAAGCCGCCCGCAGCAGCAGCCCGGACTCCACCGGGCGGTCCTGAGGCGTGCGCTGCTCAAGGCGCGCAGCCAGGATGGCCGTCTGGCGATCGCGCTCGGCGGCGCCGGCGACGGTGAAAGGATCATGGGCGCGGGCGATCCGCAGGACACCAGGGTCCATGGCGGCGGCTTCACGCAGGAGAACAGCTTCGGAAAAGCCGCCGGCGGCGGCTTCGGCGATACGGGCGGCGCGCGCATGGTCCGTCGCGGCCCGAGCCATCCCGCCGGCCAGATAGGCCGCTCCGAGGCCCAGGCCGATGCCTGAACCGATCAAAGCGGCGCTGGTCAGCGCACGCCATTCGGCGCGCGTCTGGGGAGTGGAAGGCAAAGGTGAGAATCCCGTGTGGCGAGGGCGTTCGCGCCCCCAGACATCGTTGTCAGCGACGGCCCCTGCTCTTGCTGGCGGCGGTCGGAGACGGGTCTGCCCGATACACGTGGAAAGGCAGACCACAGCGAAGGTGCCGGGCTTATGACGAAAGCGCGCCGGATTCGCAAGCCCAGACTGGGTGTCTGCCTGTTTTTTGCTGTGGATGAATCGCCGCAGCCCCCTCGGGAACCTGCGTAGGCCAGCCTCGTTTGGATGAGCGACGCTTTCCACCTGAGGAGACTTACCCATGCGCAAGACCCTGGGTCTGATGACCGCCGCCGGCCTGGCCCTGATGCTGGCCGCCTGCGGTCACAACACCGAACAGCGCGCCGCCACGGGCGCGGCCACCGGCGCCGTCCTGGGCGGTCCCGTGGGCGCTGTCGCCGGCGCCGCCGTCGGCACGGCGGTGAGCAAGGCGGCCGACGACCCGCGCTGATCTCACGGCCAGACCCACGGCCCCTCCCGGCTCCAGAGCATTTTCCGATAAGTGTGAAGCGGTTATCGGATCGAAAAATGCTCTAATCTTTTGAAGTAGAGCCCTTTTTATCCAACCTGATTGTTTCAATCAGATTGGAAAGGGCTCTAGTCCAGTTGCGTCATGTCTGACCCACGACGCTCGCTAGATTCGCCAGACTTGCAAACGAGTCGGGGGAAAGCCGTGGGTCACGTCATCCTGGCCATTGGCGTGCTGGCCACGGTGATCGGCCTGATCGTCCTGGGGCCGCACGGCCTGTTCTGACGCCGACTGGATTGACAGGCGGCGGCTGGGGCGCGACGGGAGAAGCCTCCCCATCACAGGAAGCCGCCCTTGCGCCCCCTGCTCTACGCTCTCGCCGCCCTCGCGTTTTCCATCACCGCCGCCGACGCCGCGCCAAAGCCGACGCCCGGCTTGCCGGCCGGTGGTGTGTCCATGGGAAATCCCAAGGCCAAGGTGCTGGTCGAGGAATACGCCTCGATGAGCTGCAGCCACTGCGCCACCTTCAACAACGAGGTCTTCCCCGAGTTCAAGAAGGCCTTCATCGACACCGGCAAGGTCCGCTACGTCCTGCACGAGTACGTCACCCCGCCGGAGAACGTCGCCGCCGCCGCCTGGGTCATCGCCCGTTGCGCGGGGCCTGACGGCTATTTCAAGGTGGTCGACGCCTTCTTCCGCACCCAGCCCCAGATGTACCAGTCCGGCGATGTCCGGGGCGCGCTGGTGGAGGCCGGCAAGGCCGGCGGTCTGGCCGAGGACGCGGTCAAGGCCTGCCTGAAGGACCCGGCCCAGATCACCGCCCTGGAGGGCCGCCTGAAGGCCGCCGTCGATCGCGGCGTCCAGGGCACCCCGACCTTCTACATCAATGGCGAAGCCCACGTCGGCGAGGCCTCCCTCGACCAGCTCGGCGCGGCCATCAAGACCGCTAAGCCGATGAAGCCGGCGAAGAAGAAGTAACCGCCCGCCTGCTGCCAGATCCTGACACCGGGCGCCCCTAGCATCGGGCTCTCATCGCTCCTAGGTTCGCCCCATGCCCCGATCTCCCGCTCCCGGCGTCGGCGAAGCGCCCCAGGCCTTCGACTACGCCGAATCCGCCCTGCCGATGATGTGGACGCCGCACCGGCCGGCGCGGCCGCAGAAGTCCGAGGGCGGCCGCCGCTTCAAGCTGGTCAGCGCCTATGAGCCGGCCGGCGACCAGCCCCAGGCCATCGCCGAACTGGTGGCCGGCCTGGAGGGCCGCGAGCACGATCAGGTCCTGCTGGGCGTCACCGGCTCGGGCAAGACCTTCACCATGGCCAAGGTCATCGAGCAGACCCAGCGCCCGGCCCTGATCCTGGCCCCCAACAAGACCCTCGCCGCCCAGCTCTATTCCGAGTTCAAGAGCTTCTTCCCGGAGAACGCGGTCGAGTACTTCGTCTCCTACTACGACTACTACCAGCCCGAGGCCTACGTGCCGCGGACCGACACCTACATCGAGAAGGACTCCTCGATTAACGAGCAGATCGACCGGATGCGCCACTCGGCCACCCGCGCGATCCTGGAGCGCGACGACGTCATCGTCGTGGCCTCGGTGTCCTGCATCTACGGCATCGGGTCGGTCGAGACCTATACGGCCATGACCTTCACCCTGAACGTCGGCGACCGCATCGACGAGAAGAAGCTGATGGCCGACCTGGTGGCCCAGCAATACAAGCGCAACGATCAGGCCTTCGAGCGCGGGACCTTCCGCCGCCGGGGCGACACCATCGAGATCTTCCCCGCCCACTACGAGGACCGCGCCTGGCGCCTGTCCCTGTTCGGCGACGAGGTGGAGTCGATCACCGAGTTCGATCCCCTGACCGGCCGCAAGACCTCGGACCTCGAGGGGATCAAGATCTACGCCAACAGCCACTATGTGACCCCGCGCCCGACGCTCAACCAGGCGACCATCCAGATCAAGGCCGAGCTCAAGGCGCGCCTGGACTGGCTGGTGGCCAACGGCAAGCTCCTGGAAGCCCAGCGCCTGGAGCAGCGCACCACCTTCGACCTGGAGATGATCCAGGCCACCGGCTCCTGCGCCGGGATCGAGAACTACAGCCGCTACCTCACCGGCCGCCGGGAGGGCGAACCGCCGCCGACCATCTTCGAATACATCCCCGAGAACGCCCTGCTGTT
>CAZXVO010000127.1:11801-12330 GCA_964643835.1 uncultured Phenylobacterium sp.
GTTCGTCGACGAGAGCCACCAGACCATCGGCCAGATCGGCGGCATGTACCGGGGCGACTACCGCCGCAAGTTCACCCTGGCGGAGTACGGCTTCCGCCTGCCCTCGGCCATCGACAACCGGCCGCTGAAGTTCGAGGAGTGGGAGGCCATGCGGCCAGCCACTATCCACGTCTCGGCCACGCCCGGCGCCTGGGAGATGGAAAAGGCCGGCGGCGTCTTCGCCGAACAGGTCATCCGCCCCACCGGCCTGATCGACCCGCCGGTGGAGGTGAAGCCCGTCCACGCCGACGGCTTCAGCCAGGTGGACGACGTCATCGATCAAGTCCGCCAGACCACGGCCCGGGGCTACCGCTCCCTGATCACCGTGCTCACCAAGAAGATGGCCGAGGACCTGACCGAGTACATGCACGAGCTGGGCCTGCGGGTCCGCTACATGCACTCCGACGTCGACACCCTGGAGCGGTTCGAGATCATCCGCGACCCGCGCCTGGGCGCCTTCGACGCCCTGATCGGCATCAACCTGCTGCGC
>CAZXVO010000128.1:0-12282 GCA_964643835.1 uncultured Phenylobacterium sp.
ATCGTCGAGAACAACGGGGTGTACGGCCTAACCAAGGGCCAGTTCTCCGCCACCTCGGACAAGGGCTCGAAGTCGAAGAAGGGCGTGGTCAACCACGACTCGGCCATCGACCTGGTCAGCGTCGCCCTGCAGCTCGGCGCGACCTTCGTGGCCCGCTCGTTCTCGGGCGACAAGGCCCAGCTGGTGCCGCTGATCAAGGCGGCGCTGAGCCACAAGGGCGCGGCCTTCATCGACACGATCAGCCCCTGTGTTCAGTTCAACAACCACTCGGGCTCGACCAAGAGCTACGACTATGTGCGCGAGCACAATGAGAGCGTGAACAAGCTCGACATGGTCCTAGCCCGGCAGCCGATCAATGTGGACTACGCGCCTGGCTCGACGGTGCAGGTGACCCAGCACGACGGCTCGGTCCTGTCCCTGCACAAGCTCGCCGAGCACTACGATCCCACCGATCGGATCGCGGCCATGGGCTACCTGGCCCAGCGCCAGGCGGCGGGCGAGATCGTCACCGGCCTGCTCTATGTGGACCCGGCGGCGCATGACCTGCACGAGGCCCTGGATACGGTGGATGTTCCGCTGAACAGCCTGACCGAGAAGGAACTGACCCCGGGCCAGGCGGCGCTGGACCGGATCAACGCCGGCCTGCGCTGAGCCCTTCGCCTGCGGCGTTCGCGCGCGCGGGCAGAAGGTTAATGCGGCCTTTACCCGCCTGCGCCACCGTCCTTCGGTCTGGCGCAGGAGGGCGAGGTGGAGTTTCAGCTGGTCGAAAGGCCCGAGGGGCATCTCGAATATGAGCCGCGTCCGACGCCGGACGCGCTCGCTGCCTATTATCGCGACAAGTATTTCGGGGCCGACCACGGCCAGACGCCCTACGCCCACGGCTATACGGCTGAGGAGCTGGAGCATAAGCGCCTTCAGCCCGCCGAGACCGAGCACATCTGGGGCCGCCCGCCCGGCCGGATGCTGGAGGTCGGCGTCGGCGAGGGCTTCTCCCTCGACTACTTCGCCAGCCGCGGCTGGGAGGTGGTGGGCATGGACTTCACCGATGACGGCCTGCAGGCCTTCTTCCCCGGCCTGGCCGACAAGCTGCTGCTGGGCGACGCCTTCGAGCTGCTGGACCAGGCCATCGCCCGCGGCGACCAGTACGACCTGGTGATCTGCAACAACGTGCTGGAGCACGTGATCGATCCCGTCGGCCTGCTCAAGCGCCTGCACGCCCTGATGCGGCCGGACGGGCTGGTGCGGATCGCGGCGCCCAACGACAATTCCTGGCTCCAGGCCGAGATCGTGCGGCGCGGCCACGCGGACCCGATGTTCTGGGTCGCGGCGCCGGACCACCTGAACTACTTCAACACCGACACCCTGCCCAAGGCGATGGCGGCGACCGGCTGGACGGTGACCGACCACCTGTCGGAGTTCCCGGTCGACCTGTTCCTGCTGAACCCCGACACCAACTACATGCGCGACCGGCCGCTGGGCCGGAACTGCCACTTCGTCCGCATCGCTTTCGAGATGGGCCTGTGGCGCGAGCGCGGGGTCGAGGGCGTGGTGGCGTTCCGGCGCGGCTGCGTCCAGGCGGGGATCGGCCGCAACCAGGTGCTCTATGCCCGGGTGGCCGGCTAGGGTCTGATGAACGTCCTGATCCTCAGCGTGGCGGCCAAGGTCCTGCTGGTCCAGGCCTTCAAGGCGGCGGTCGCGCCGCGTGGAGGGCGGGTGCTGGCAGCGGACCTGGAGCGCGACAGCGCCGGGCTGGTCTTCGCCGATGCGGCGGTCGCCCTGCCGAGGACCGATGATCCGGGGTTCGCCGACGCGCTCTCGGCGGTTTGCCGCGAGAACCAGGTCGGCCTGGTCGTTCCGACGCGGGACGGTGAGCTTGCCGCGCTTGCGGCCCTGAAGGCGCGGCTGGCGGGCGAGGGCGTGACGGTTCTGGTTCCGGACGCCGAGGCCCTGGCCGAGTGTGCGGATAAGCGCCGCTTTGTGGCGGCCTGTGAGCGTCTCGGCCTGAAGACGCCGATGACCTATGGGCCGGGTGAGACACCGGGGGCCTTTCCGGTGTTCGTGCGGCCGGTCGCTGGCGCGGGCGGGCGTGGCGCGCGGCGGATCGAGGCCGCCGACTGGAGGCCGCAGGGGGCGGACATGTTGGTGCAGGCCTTCTGCGCCTGGCCCGAGTACAGCATCGACGTGCTCATGGACCTGGATGGCGCACCGCTTCAGGCGGTGGCGCGAAGCCGCCTGCTGGTGCGGGCCGGCGAGGCGGTGAAGTCGCGGGTCGAGGCGGCGCCTGACCTGACTGAGGCGGCGCTCAAGCTCTGCGCCGGGCTCCGGCTTATCGGGCACAATGTGGTCCAGGCCTTCTGGGACGGCGCGGGCGATCCCCTGTTCATCGAGGTCAATCCGCGGTTCGGCGGGGCCTCCAACCTATCGATCCAGGCGGGCCTGGCCTCGCCCGAACGGCTGGTGATGCTGGCGGCCGGGAAGGGCGAGGCGGCTCGCATTCCGCGCCCGATCCGCAACGGCCTGACCATGCTGCGCTACAGCCAGGACCTGCTGGTCGAGGCGGACCAGCTGGGCGAGGGCTGAGCATGGTGCGCGCCCTGCTGATCGACCTGGACGACACCCTCTATGACGAGGCGAGCTATGTCCGCTCGGGCATGGCGACGGTCGCCCACGAGATCGCGCGGCTGGCCGGCGCACCCGAGGCCGAGGTCGAAGCTCTGATGCTCGATGAGCTGGCCCGCAACGGTCGGGGCAAGGTGTTTGACGTCGCCCTCGAGCGCTTAGGCGTTACGCCGCAGCCGGACCTCATCAAGGGCCTGGTGGAGGCCTATCGCGACCATCGTCCAGCGATCGCCCTGTGGCCCGGCGTGCGCGAGGCCCTGGCCGACCTGGCGGCAGATCATCGCCTCGCCATCGTCACCGACGGGCTTGGCCTGATGCAACGGCGCAAGGTGGAAGCCTTGGGTGTCGAGGCTCTGGTCGAGACGGTGATCTATTGCTGGGAGCTGGGCTGGCCGAAGCCGGACCCGCGTCCCTATCTGAAGGCCATGGACCAGCTAGGTGCGACGCCGGACGAGACCCTGGTGGTCGGCGACAACCCGGGCCACGACATGGCGGCGGCGCAGTCGGCGGGCCTGAGGTCGCTGCGTGTGCGGACAGGACGGTTCGCCGCCCAGGCCTTTGCCGACCTGCCCGCCGACGCCGAGGCCGAGAGCTTCGTCGCCGCCGCAGCCCTCATTCGCCGACTGGAGACCGTGTCATGACCAAGGACGCCGTGAAGATCGGGGACCGGGAGATCGGGCCGGGTCGGCCGCCCTATGTCGTCGCCGAGATGTCGGGGAACCACAACGGCGACATCGGCCGGGCCATCGCCCTGATCGACGCTGCCAAGGCCTCGGGCGCCGATGCGGTGAAGCTGCAGACCTATACCGCCGACACCATCACCCTGGACGTCGACGGCCCCGGCTTCCGGGTCGAGGGTGGCCTGTGGGACGGGCGCAGGCTCTACGACCTCTATGTGGAGGCGCATACGCCCTGGGCCTGGCACGAGGCCCTGTTCCGGCATGCGCGGGATATCGGCATCCAGATCTTCTCCTCGCCCTTCGACTTCACGGCGGTGGACCTGCTGGAGAGCCTGGGCGCGCCGGCCTACAAGATCGCCAGCTTCGAGCTGGTGGATATCCCGCTGATCCGGCGCTGCGCGGAGACCGGCAAGCCGCTGGTGATGTCCACGGGCCTGGCGACTGAGGAAGAGATCGGCGACGCCGTCGCGGCGGCCAAGGATGCGGCGGCCAGCGGCCTGATTCTGCTCCATTGCACCAGCGCCTACCCGGCGCCGATGTCGAGCATGAACCTGAAGACCCTGCCGCACCTGGCGGCCAAGTTCGACGTGCTGGCCGGGCTGTCGGACCACACCATGGGCACGGCGGCCTCGGTGGCGGCGGTGGCGCTCGGCGCCTGCTTCATCGAGAAGCACTTCTGCCTGAGCCGGGCGGAGGGTGGGGTGGACTCCGCCTTCTCGCTGGAGCCCGACGAACTGGCGCGGCTGGTGGCCGACTGCCGGGCGGCGGCCGAGGCTCTGGGCGAGATCCGCTATGGCCCGACCCCGGCCGAGATCTCCAGCCGCGATCACCGGCGCTCGCTCTATATCGCTGAGGACGTGGCGGCGGGCGAGGTGCTGACGGCGCAGAACGTGCGTTCGGTGCGTCCTGGCTTCGGCATGGCGCCCAAGCACCTGGACGCAGTGTTGGGCAAGCGCGCGGCCAAGGCGGCGGCCAAGGGCACGCCGCTCGCCTGGGACCTGATCGCGGACTAGACCTCCACGTCGGCCTCGCGCCAGGCGAAGGGCAGGGCGCGGATGTCGTCCGAGGTGAAGGCGGGGTTGGCCGGGTACAGGCTCTCATAGACCCGGCGCACGAACTCGAAGTCTCCGGGCAGGTCGACGGTCCAGCGCAGGGGGCTTTCGTCGACGTCCTGGACCAGTTCACCCTGGCTGAAGGGCGAGCCCGGCCGATAGAGCCAGGGCGTCACATGCTCGCGGTCATAGGGCGCGTTGGTTTCCCGGGCGGCCTGTTGCAGGGCTTCGATGCGGAACACCTCGACGTCCAGGCCGCGCGGATAGGTGCGGCGGCGCCCGTTCGAGGCGTAGTCGAAGCCGCCCCGGTCCAGCAGGTCGATGCAGGCGTCGATGACCTCCGGGTCCGCCAGCGGGCAGTCGGCGGTCAGCCGCACCAGGTCGCCGGTCAGGCCCAGGGTGTCGATCACCGCGATGAAGCGGCCCAGCACATCGTCCAGCGGGCCGCGCACCACGCGCACGCCGATGCTCGGCAGGAACGCGGCCAGGGGATCGTCGGACGGATCAATGCTGGTGGCCACCACCACCTCGGCCAGGCGCCGGGAGCGCCGCACCCGCTCGATCTGCAGGGCGATCATCGGCTGGCCCAGGATCGGCCGCATCACCTTGCCGGGAAGCCGGCTGGAGCTCATCCGCGCCTGCAGAACCGCCACCGTCATGCCGCCGTCTCCCCTCGGACCTCATCGTTGCATAGACCGCGCCGGGGCCCGCGCAAACCGCTTGGTCGGGCCGCGTGAAACGTGGCTAGAGTGGCGGCTTCGCGGTGGTCGGGGTCGACATGCTTGTGCTCTTGGGCGTGCTGGTGGTGGTGGCGGGGTTCGCCGTCGGGCTGAACCCGCTCTTGGTGGTGGTCGCCTCGGCCCTGATCACCGGCATGCTGGCCGGCCATTCGCTACCGGACGTCATTGCGGCCTTCGGCAAGGCGTTCAACGAGAACCGCTATGTCAGCGTCGCCTGGCTGATCCTGCCGGTGATCGGGGTGCTGGAGCGCGCTGGCCTGCAGGAGCGTGCGCGCGGCCTGATCGCCGGGTTCCGGGCCGTGACACTGCCGAGGCTTTTGATCGGCTACCTCCTGTTTCGCCAGCTGACCGCCGCCCTGGGCCTGACCTCCATCGCCGGCCAGGCCCAGACGGTGCGGCCCCTGGTGGCGCCCATGGCGGAGGCCGCCGCGGAAGGCGACGGGCCGCCGCTGACTGAGGACGAGGTGCAGGAGATCAAGGCGGTCTCGGCCGCCACCGACAATATAGGCCTGTTCTTCGGCGAGGACATCTTCCTGGCCATCGGCTCGATCCTGCTGATGGTCGGGTTCCTGGACCAGAACGGCATCACCATCGAGCCCCTGCACCTGTCGGTCTGGGCCATCCCCAGCGCCATCGCCGCCTTCCTGGTGCATGGGGCGCGGCTGATCCTGTTCGGGCGACGCCTGCGGGGAGGCCGCGCATGATCGGGCTTCCCGTCGTCTATGGCCTCGCCGGCCTGATCTACGCCGCCTATGCGGTGCTGAGCGTGCGCGATGGCGCCAATCCGAAGCGCTGGCGCAACGGCCTGTTCTGGGGCCTGTTCGCCTTGAGCTTCCTAGCCGGCGACCGGCTGGGCGACTTCGGCAATGGGCTGCTGGTGCTGGCGCTGGCGGCCATCGCGGGCCTGGGCAAGCTGGGCCAGGGCGCGCCGGAGGGGCCAACGCCGGCGGAGAAGGCGGAAAGCGCGCGGCTGCTGGGCAACAAGCTGTTCGTCCCCGCCCTGGCCATTCCGGCGGTGGTGCTGTTCGGGACCCTGGTGCTGAAGCCGGTGGTGGTCGGCGGCCATCCCCTGCTCGATCCCAAACAGGCGACCCTGATCTCCCTGGCCCTGGCCGCGGTGCTGGCGACCGGGATCGCGCTCGCCCTGCTGCGCCAGCCTCCGATGTCGCCCCTGCAGGAGGGGCGGCGGCTGATGGATACGGTGGGCTGGGCGGCGCTGCTGCCCCAGATGCTGGCGGCCCTGGGGGCGGTGTTCGCCCTGGCCGGGGTGGGCAAGGCGGTGGGCGACCTGGTCACCACCTGGATCCCGATGGACGCGAAGCTGGCGGCGGTGGCGGTCTATTGCCTGGGCATGGCCGGCTTCACCATCGTCATGGGCAACGCTTTCGCCGCCTTCCCGGTGATGACGGCGGGCGTGGCCCTGCCGTTCCTGATCGGCAAGTTCCACGGCGACCCGGCGGTGATCTGCGCCATCGGCATGCTGTCGGGGTTCTGTGGGACCCTGATGACGCCGCTGGCGGCCAACTTCAATGTGGTGCCCGCGCGGCTGCTGGAGCTGAAGGACCGCTATGGCGTGATCCGCGCCCAGATCCCGACGGCCGCGCCGATGCTCGTGATCAATATGGTGCTGATGTATGTCCTCGCTTTCCGCTGACCTGTCGCCGGACCTGGCCTCGCAGTTCGCGCGCATCGCGCTGGGCCACGTCACCCGGCCGTTCCCCTACAAGCGCGACCACGTCCATGCCGGGCCTGGCGACCATTCGGACCCGCGCGAGGCGCATCCGATCTTCTATGGCAGCTTCGACTGGCACTCCTGCGTCCACGGCTATTGGACGCTGGCCACCCTGCGCCGGCTGTTCCCGCAGATGCCGGAGGCGGCGGCCATCGACGCCCTGTTCGCGCAGGCGTTCACGGAGGCGAATGTCGCGGGGGAACTGGCCTATGTGCTGCGGCCTGCCTCGCGCGGGTTTGAGCGGCCCTATGGCTGGGGCTGGCTCTTGAAGCTGCAGGCCGAGCTGATCGCCCACGGCGACGCGCCCTGGGCTGGGCGGCTGGCCCCCCTGGCCAAGGCCTTCGCCGACCGGTTCAAGGATTTCCTGCCTCGGGCCGACTATCCGATCCGCACGGGCGTGCATTCCTCCACCGCCTTCGCCCTGGCCTTGGCGCAGGACTATGCGGTGGCGGCGAAGGACGCCGCCCTGGCCGACCTGTTCAAGACCAAGGCGCGGGCCTGGTACGGCGCCGATCAGGGCTGCCAGGCTTGGGAGCCATCGGGGGACGATTTCCTGTCGCCGGCCCTGATGGAGGCCGAGTGCATGCGACGCCTGTTGCCGGGGCCTGAGTTCCGCGCCTGGTTCGCGGCCTTCCTGCCGGACGCGGCGGGCGAGCGGCCGGGCACCCTGTTCTCGCCGGCCAAGGTCAGTGACCGCAGCGACGGCAAGATCGCCCATCTCGACGGCCTGAACCTCAGTCGCGCCTGGTGCTGGCGCAATATCGCCGCCGCCCTGGACGCCGAGGATCCCGTGCGGCCCGTGGCCCTGGCGGCGGCGGAGCGGCACCTGGCGGCCAGCCTGCCGCATGTGGCCGGCGACTATATGGGCGAGCACTGGCTGGCGAGCTTCGCCATCCTGGCGCTCACCGCCGGGGCCGACGCATGAGCGAGCCGACCGGCGCCGTCGCCACGGCCATCGCCCACGCGCGCCGGCTGATGGCGGCGCGGCCCGACCTGGCCGAGGCCCAGGCCGAGGAGATCCTGAAGGCGGTTCCAGGCCATCCCGAGGCCCTGCTGCTCGCGGCCCAGGCGCGGCGACTGCAGGGGGATGCGGCGGCGGCGAAGGTGATCCTGACCGACCTGACCCAGGCCCAGCCCCAGTGGGCGGCGGGCTGGCACGAGCTGGGCCTGGCCCAGGCGGTGGCCGGCGAGCACCCGGCGGCGGCGACGACCTTCGCGCGGCTGACGACCCTGCGCCCCGAGGTGGCCGAGGGCTGGCGGCTGCTGGCCGAGCAACGCCGGCTGATGGGGGACAGCGCCGGCGCCGACGCCGCCTTCGCCCAGCACCTGGCCCGCGCCGCGCGCGACCCGCAGCTGGTGGCCGCCGGGGCGGCCCTGGTGGACGGCCGGTTGTCGCTGGCCGAGGCCACCCTGCGCGATATCCTGAAGGTCCGGCCCACTGACGTCGCCGCCATACGCATGCTGGCTGAGATCGCCACCCGGCTGGGCCGCTACGAGGACGCCGAGGCCCTCCTGGCCCGCTGCCTGGACCTGGCGCCGACCTTCGCCCCGGCCCGCCAGAACTATGCGGTGGTGCTCTACCGCCAGACCAAGGCCGCCGAAGCCCTGGTGGAGGTTGAGGCTCTGTTGGCCCAGGACCCGGTCAATCCCGGCTATCGTAACCTGCAGGCCGCCGCCCTGGGCCAACTGGGCGAATACCCCCGCGCCATCGCCGTTTATGAGGCGCTGCTGGCCGACTATCCCCTGCAGCCCAAGGCCTGGATGAGCCTAGGCCATGCCCTGAAGACCGTGGGCCGCCAGGGCGACGCCATCGACGCCTACCGCAAGGCCCTCGAACTCGCCCCGCAGATGGGCGAGGCCTGGTGGAGCCTGGCCAACCTGAAGACCTTCCGCTTCGAGGCCGGCGACCTCGCCGCCATCCGCGCTCAGCTGGCGCGGGGCGACCTGGCCGACGAGGACCGCTTCCACCTGGAGTTCGCCCTGGGCAAGGCCCTGGAGGACGCCGGCGACTATGGGGCGTCGTTCGCCGCCTACGCCGAAGGCAACGCTCTGCGACGCAAGTCCCTGGACTATGACGCCGACGAAACCCACCGGGCCATGCTGCGCTCGCGGGCCCTGTTCACGCCGGACTTCCTGGCGGCTCGGGCGGGGCAGGGGTGCGACGCGCCGGACCCGATCTTCATCCTGGGCCTGCCAAGGGCGGGCTCGACCCTGATCGAACAGATCCTGGCCAGCCACTCGATGATCGAGGGCACCATGGAGCTGCCCGACATTCCCGCCATCGCCAAGCGCCTGGGCGCCCGCAAGGCCAAGGACCAGGAGAGCGCCTATCCTGAGGTGCTGGCCGAGCTGTCGGCGGAGGAGTTGCGGGCGCTGGGCGAGGAGTATCTGGAGCGCACAAGGGGCCAGCGGAAGCTCGGGCGGCCGCTGTTCATCGACAAGATGCCCAACAACTTCGCTCACGTCGGCCTGATCAGCCTGATCCTGCCGAACGCCAAGATCATTGATGCACGGCGTCACCCGCTCGGCTGTTGCTTCTCGGGCTTCAAGCAGCACTTCGCCCGCGGCCAGGGCTTCACCTACGACCTGACGGACCTCGGCCGCTACTATGCGGACTATGTGGCGCTGATGGCCCATTTCGACGCCGTGGCGCCGAGGCGGGTCCATCGGGTGATTTATGAGCGGATGGTCGCCGACCCCGAATCGGAGACGCGGGCCCTGCTCGACTATTGCGGCCTGCCCTTCGAGGACGCCTGCCTGCGATTCTATGAGAATGACCGCGCCGTACGCACCGCCAGCTCAGAACAGGTGCGTCGGCCGATCTTCACCGACGGCCTCGATCAATGGCGCAACTTCGAGCCTTGGCTCGATCCCCTCAAGGCGGCCTTGGGGTCTGTGCTTGAGGCGTACCCTGACGCGCCTGCAATCCCCTGATGCGTCCGCGCAACAGACCGAAAGGATGACGCTCCCGTCAGCTTGACAGGCGCCCGGGTCAGGCGCGCTGTGACGCTCTCATGTCGCGGATGTGACCGCGCCATGACTTGGTGTTTGCGCGAGGGGAAATCGCATGGGGCGTCAGACGCGGAATCGGATGGCTTTTGGGGCGGCCTTGATGGCCGGCAGCATGCTGGCGGGTCTGCCAGCGGCGTATGCGGCCGAAGCGGCTTCGGGGCCCACGGTCGAGGAACTGGTCGTCACCGCCCAGAAGCGCGAGGAGAATGTCCAGGACATCCCGCTGGCCGTGACCGCCTTCTCGACCAAGAAGATCGAGCAGCTGCACATCGGCAACGTGACCGATGCGTTCAACATGCTGCCCAGCGTGTCGTTCCAGAGCTCCACGCCCGGCTTCTACAACGTCTATATGCGCGGCGTGGCCTCGGGCGGCGACGGCAACCACTCCGGCTCGCTGCCCAGCGTCGGCGTCTATCTGGACGAAGCCCCGGTGACGACGATCAATGGCGCCCTGGACATCCACTTCTATGACATCGCCCGGGTCGAGGCCTTGGCCGGGCCGCAGGGCACCCTCTACGGGGCGAGCTCGCAGGCCGGCACCGTGCGGATCATCACCCAGGAGCCGAAGCTCGGGGTGTTCGAGTCCAAGTACGACGTTGAGGTCAACGGCGTCGCCCACGGCGGGATCGGCTACAAGGCCGAGGGGCTGGTGAACATTCCGGCGGCCGACAATGTCGCCGTGCGCCTGGTGGCCTGGGGCGAGCACCGCGCCGGCTATATCGACAACGTGAAGGGCACGCGGACCTATCCGACCTCGGGCGTGACCATCAACAACAACGCCTATGCCGACAACGACTACAACGACGTGGACGTCTATGGCGCGCGGGCGGCCCTGAAGATCGACCTGAACGAGACCTGGACGGTTAAGCCGTCGATCAACTACCAGGACATGAAGACCAACGGCTACTTCGGGTACGACAAGACCCTGGGCGAGCTGAAGGTTAAGCACTTCAAGCCCGAGAGCAGCCACGACCGCTGGTATCACGCCGCGCTCGCGGTCGAGGGCAAGATCGCCAACTTCGACCTGGTCTATGCCGCCTCCTATATGAACCGGAAGATCGACACCCAGTCGGACTACACCGACTACTCGTTCTTCTACGACACCCTGTTCGGTTCGGGCGCCTACATCACCGACAACCTGGGCAATCCGGTCGATCCGACCCAGTACATCCTCGGCAAGAGCAAGTTCACCAAGGAGAGCCACGAAGTCCGGCTGAGCTCCCCGGCCGACCAACCGGTGCGCCTGACCGCGGGCCTGTTCTACCAGAAGCAGACCCACGACATCCTGCAGAACTACCGGATCGACAAGCTGGGCTCCACCGTCGCCGTGACCGGTTGGCCGGGGACCCTGTGGCTGACCGACCAGTACCGCGAGGACCGCGACAGCGCCGCCTTCGGCGAAGTGTCATGGGACGCCACCCAGAAGCTGACCCTGACCGCCGGGGTCCGCGCGTTCAAGGCCGAGAATGAGCTGCGGGGCTTCTACGGCTTCTCGACGGGCTATTCCTCGCGCACTGGCGAGGCGGCCTGCTTCAAGCCGACGGTTGTGGGGCGCGGCCCCTGCACCAATCTCGACAATTCGGTGGAGGAGACCGGCGAGACCTACAAGGTGAACGCCACCTACCACATCAACGACGACAAGATGGTCTACGCCACCTACTCCACCGGCTTCCGGCCGGGCGGGGTGAACCGGCGCGCGACCCTGCCGCCCTACAAGTCCGACTTCATCAAGAACTGGGAGCTGGGCTGGAAGACCCTGTGGGCCGAGCGCAGCCTGAAGTTCAACGGCGACGTCTATTACGAGACCTGGGACGACTTCCAGTTCTCGGTCCTGGGCGCCAACTCCTTCACCGAGATCCGCAACGCCAACCAGGCTCGGATCTATGGCGCTGAAGTCGACGTGGCCTGGCAGCCGGTCCAGGGGCTCAGCATCTCCGGCGCGGCGGCCTACACCAACGCCGAGCTGACTGAGAACTACTGCAACGCCCTGGACGCAAAGGGCAATCCGATCACGGCCTGCGCCAGCCCGCAGGCCCCCAAGGGCACCGAACTGCCGGTGACGCCGAAGCTGAAGGCGAACTCGGTGGTCCGCTATGAATTCCCCTGGGGCGACTTCGACGCTCACGTGCAGGGCGCCCTGACCTACACGGGGTCCGCCTGGGCCGACCTGCGGTTGGCGCAGCGCACCCTGCTGGGCAAGCAGTCGGACTACACGACCTTTGACCTGGCCGCCGGGATCGCCAAGGACAACTGGACGGCTGAGCTGTCGATCCGCAACGCCTTCGACGAGATCGGCGACACGCTCCGCTCGTCTCAGTGCAACCCGACGATCTGCGGCATTGCTTACATCAACCCTGTCCAGCCGCGGACGATCGCGATCAGCTTCGGCCAGAAGTTCTAGGCCCTCCAAACCGTCATCCTCCGGCGCCCGCCAGGGCGTCCGGGGG
>CAZXVO010000129.1:0-2917 GCA_964643835.1 uncultured Phenylobacterium sp.
CCCATACTCGACGACGTGATCGCCGAGCCGTTCGGAGTGCGTGCGCCCACCTATCCGATCCCGTGCCTCGACGACGATAACCTTGTAGCCGGCGGCGGTGAGCTCCCGTGCCGCGGTAAGCCCCGCAAAGCCTGCGCCGACGACCACCACATCCCAGACCTTGGGCGTATTGGGCGCCGCAGTCGCAGCATCCCCGGCTGCCCCCGCTAGCGGTGGCGCTCCAGCGGCAGGTTCGTGCGGGGATATGGGAGCGTTGACCATTGGACTCACGAGCGTTTGGGGCAGGCCCCGTTTGGTGGGGGAAAGCGCGGCTTGGGCCGGCAAGTCGCGAAGGCGCGGCGCGAGACCTAGACGATGTCCGGTACGGTCTGGTCCATCGAGCGGGCAGGGGTGTCGCAGCTGGGGCAGTTCACCAGCCGGGCGGGATTGCCGACAGCGGTGCAGGCCGGCGGCACATCGATGAGCACCACCGACCCTGCGGCGACCTTGGCGTTTTCTCCCACCGTAACGGGTCCAAGGACCTTGGATCCGGCGGACAACAATACGCCGCGCCCGATCTTAGGGTGGCGATCCCCAGGGCTGGCTCCCGATCCCCCGAGGGTTACGCCCTGCAAGATGGACACGTCGTCTGCGACGACAACCGTCTCGCCCATCACAACGCCAGTGCCGTGATCGATGAAAACCCCCTGACCGATGCGTGCGCCAGGGTGGATGTCGACGTGGCAGATCTCGCTATTGCGGCTTTGAATGTGGCTGGCCAGGGTCGGTCGACCTTGGTGGTATAGCCAATGGGCGATGCGGTGGATCTGCAGCGCCAGGAAGCCCTTGTAGAACATGAAGGGCTTCAGGACGCCCCGGCTGGCGGGATCGCGCTCCAAAATCGCAAGCAGATCCAATGCGGCGGCCGCAACAATCTGGGGGGCATCAGCATAGGCGCTGCGCATTACGTCCCTGAGGCTCACCGCCCGGGTTTCCTGATCGCCAACCCGGCGGGCAAGCTGAAAGCTTAGCGCCGCGCCGAGATTGTCGTGCGCAAGGACCGTCGAGGCCAAAAGGCTTCCCAGAATTGGCTCCCTCGACGCCGCGACCTGTGCTTCGCTTTGCAGACGCGACCACACCTCCGAAATGGAAGCCTCGCTGTCTTTGGGCGTTTGCGGCGGGGCGGCGCGAAGCAACTCCATGCGACTTTTCTCCTTGGCGAGCTTCCCGGGGCTAAGATCTGGACACGTCGCAAATTCTCCCAATTTGAACGCCCAGCCAGCGAGCTGGGGCGCGGCGGACGGATGAGGCTTTGGGGGGTGAGACAGGGAAGGTCCTCGCCCCAGCAGTCACCGATCCTCCCCACCACACCGATAGCCCTGGGAAGCTCGACGGAAGACTAGCAGCGCGCGCGATGGGCCAAAGTGCGCCGCACGCCAAACTATGGGGTCAAATTGGACAAGGCTGGCCAGCCTGCATCCTGGGCAAGCGCTCACGCGTCGGGCGTCTTGGCGGGCGAGCCCGTAGCAGCCTGCTTCAGCAGCCAGTTTCGGAAGTTCCGAAAGCGGAGATCGCGCTGCAGGCGTCTCGGGAAAACGAGCCAATAGCCGCCTCGGGTGCTCGGCTCCGGAGCCACCTCGAGATGTCGTAGGCGTCCCGCCTTCACCTGCTCGTCTGCAAACACATCACCGGCCAGGCAGAGCCCAACCCTGTCGAGCGCGGCCTTGAGCGCAAGGGACGCCGACTCCACCAGCACCACCGGATTTTGGGCGGCGGCCGGAGGCATGGGACCGTCACACCAGGCTCGCCACTCCGCCTCACGGTGTCGCGAGAGGATGGCTGACGGCAGAGGGGCTGACGTTCAATTCCTCAGCCGCATGGCGCACGCTCAGATGGCGCGCAGCCGCCTCGAAGGCGCGCAGGGCGTTGAGTGGAATGGGCGGTCGGGCCATCTCGAACCTCAGCGACCAGAAGGGCGCTCGGGCGCGTCCTGCAGGGGCTAGGGCGAGCTTAGGCCGCCGGAGGAGACCGGCACAGCTTGCATTGCTGAGATTTGCTCAACTGTTCCTGAGGCAATCGAGATCGACCTTGGCCGTACCCTGGCGAAGGATCGCAGGCGTTGGTTGATGCAAAGCCAGCGCCAGCCTCGTGGTTCAAGCCCGTGATACGCGTCGAAGTTTTAGCGCCTGCGTCTGCGTCACTTGCCAGCGCGGCGCTGACGATCGAGGTGCTCGACGTGGCGAATGCGGGTCCAGCAAGCCCTCAGTCTTATCCGCACGAGCCGCCTGTCGATCGACGAGATCGCTCATCAGGTTGGATACGCAGTTCCCTCCACCTTTCGCTGGCTCTGGCGGGGGGTGGGGGGGTCGAGCGCGGGGCAGGCGCGCAATACGAGGGTCGCGGCCTAAGGCTGCCCAATCCTAAGGGGTGAGGGGCGCGCCGACAGCCATAGCATCAAGCTTGAAACGCCGAGGGCGAGAACGCCTGAGATCAGGAAGGCCGGGGCGTAGTCACCGACGGCTTGCCGAATAAGCCCCGCACCAGCTGCAGCTGTTGCGGCCCCGAACTGGTGGCCCATGAAGATCCAGCCATAGACGATAGGCCCATCCTCGAAGCCGAAGCGAGTGTTGATCAGCTTGAGGGTGGGCGGAACCGTCGCGATCCAGTCCAAGCCAAACACAACGGTGAAAGCGGCTAATCCGGGTCCATCCAAGGCGATGTAGGGAAACGCCAGCAAGGCCAAGCCACGCAGTCCGAAGTATATGAAGAGCAGTTTGCGAGGGTCGAAGCGGTCGGTGAGCCAACCGGAGGCCGAGACGCCGATCAGGTCAAACACGCCCATCCACGACAGCAAGCCCGCGGACTGCACCTGCTCAAGTCCCCGGTCTCCGCAGTAGGCGATGAGGTGTCCACCCACCAGGCCGTTGGTCGTGAACCC
>CAZXVO010000129.1:2929-5417 GCA_964643835.1 uncultured Phenylobacterium sp.
ATAGAAGGCGAAGAACAGCAGCCAGAAGTGGGGCGCGCGCCCAGCCGAAGTTAGCACCTCCAAGGCCAGGCCCGGGGACATCGACCGCGTGGGCTTTGTCGGGGGTGGCTCAATGGCGCCGTACGGCAGGAGGCCCAAGTCCGAGGGGCGTTCCTTGATCAGGAAGAAGGCGACCGGAACGCGGGCGAGGAGCGTAAGGCCGACCATCAAGACGATGGGACGCCAAGCGCCGGCTTGAGCGAACTGCGCCATCATCGGCAAGACGACGAGGGAGCCTGTGGCGGTGCTCCCGGTCAGCAGTCCCATCATCAGGCCCTGGCGGGCTTGGAACCAGCGATTGACGACCGTAGCCGACAGGACGCTCGCGATCGCCCCACTGCCCATGCCGGCGACCACGCCCCAGGTGAGCATGTACTGCCAAGGGTGAGACATTCGCAGGCTCAGAAGCGAGCCCGCAGCCATGAGGGATAGACCCGTGATCATGACCGCACGGATCCCAAACCGCTGCATCAAGCTCGCACAAAAGGGCCCAACCAGGCCGCTCAAGAACACACTGACCCCGGCTACAGCCGCGACCGTGGCGCGATCCCAGCCAAAAGCGAACTGCAGTGGCAACATCAGCACGGAGGGTGCGGCCCTAAGCCCGGCAGCGGCCAGCAGCGCGCAGAAGGTCACCGTGATGATGACGTAGCCGTAGTGCATCGGCGGGCGAGGGGGCATTGAGCTTCAGGCTTTCTGGAGACAGGCGGCGCGAAATCCGGCGCCTCGGCGCCCTCAATGGATCTCCACCTGGAGAGCCCCCGAATGTGCCGTGGCCCGTCCCGGCGGGGCAGTGGCGGAAATGCCTTAAAGCAAGCCGATTACGCCATTCGAGCCTGGCGGCCTTGGCCCTGCTTCGCGGCTCTCCCGGGGGCGCGAGCGGCAAAATCCTGTAGATGCAGGATTGGGGGAAGTGTATATGCAGGATTATGTCGCTTCCCTCGGACATGAGCCTCCTGTGCTTCGGCCATCGTAGCCGGATGACGGCGCGCGCTGTCACGCGCGCCTTTAACGCTCGATTGCGCCCCCTGGAGCTCACCATCACCCAGTACATCTTGCTCGGGACGCTGACCCAGGCGCCGGATCTGTCTGTCGCAAGCCTAGCTGACCGCCTTGATCTTGAGCCGTCTGCGCTCCTGCGGAACCTCCGCCTCCTCGAAGGCCGGGGGCTGATCGAAAGCCAAGGCGGGCGGGGCCCAAAAGGGCGGCGTCACGCTGTCACGGCTGCAGGGCAGGCGCTTCTCGAAGCCGGTGTTCCCATCTGGAGGCGGATCCAATCGGACCTGTCGCAAGCCTTGGACGGGCAGGCCGACGCCGTGCGGAGCGCCCTGGCGAGCCTTGAGCAAGCCGCTCTGACCTTGAAATCCTAGGAGATCCATATGCGCCGTATTGTGGTGACCGGCTTGGGCGTCGTCTCTCCCTTGGGATGTGGGACCGAAATCGCCTGGGCGCGGCTCCTTGAAGGCCGATCAGGGATCGGTCGACTGCCGCCCGAGCTTGCGCCGGACGTGCAGGCTCAGATCGCCGGCATGGTGAAGGACAGAAGCCAGGACCCAGAGGGTGGTTTTGACCTGGACGCGGTCGTGTCGGCCAAGGACCAGAAGAAGATGGACCGCTTCATCCAGTTTGCGCTGGGCGCGGCGGGGGAGGCGGTCGCCCAAGCCAATTGGGCGTCGCCTGCGGAGACAGATGGGGATCGGACAGCCACGATCATCGCCACCGGAATCGGCGGCTTTCCAGTGATCGCAGAAGCCGTGCGCACCACCGATGCTCGGGGTGTGCGGCGGCTATCGCCCTTCACGGTGCCCGCATTCCTGGCGAACCTGGCAAGCGGCTGGGTGTCTATCCGACACGGCTACCGGGGGCCATTGGGCGCGCCTGTGACGGCCTGTGCCGCCGGGGTGCAAGCGATCGGCGACGCTGCGCGCATGATCCGGGCAGGTGAGGCCGACATCGCAATCTGTGGCGGCGCAGAGGCGACCATCGACCGGGTGAGCCTTGGCGCCTTTTCGGCCGCGCGCGCCTTGTCGTCCGGCTTCAACGATACGCCGGAGCTAGCGTCCAGGCCCTTTGACGTTGATCGCGACGGGTTCGTCATGGGGGAGGGAGCCGGGATCCTGGTCATCGAGTCCCTGGAACATGCGCTGGCTCGTGGCGCGACGCCCATCGCCGAAGTCTTAGGCTACGGCACGAGCGCCGACGCCTACCACTTAACCGCGGGGCCTGAGGATGGTTCAGGCGCAGCGAGGGCAATGCGAACGGCCTTGGCTCAAGCCGGGCTCCAGCCCCACCAGATCGGTCACGTAAACGCCCATGCGACCTCGACACCGGTTGGAGACAAGGGAGAGCTCGCCGCCATCCGCTCAGTCTTTGGGACCCAGGGCGGTCCCGCCATTAGCTCCACAAAGTCCGCGTCTGGTCACCTCCTGGGCGCCGCGGGGGGATTGGA
>CAZXVO010000129.1:5433-12102 GCA_964643835.1 uncultured Phenylobacterium sp.
CCTGCTCGGGGCGGCCGGCGCGGTGGAGGGGATCTTCTCGATCCTGGCCCTGCGGGACCAAATCGTGCCGCCGACCCTGAACCTGCATACCCCGGATCCGGACGCTGAGGGTTTGGATCTTGTCAGTCTCACGGCGAGGCCCGCCGCGCTCGACCACGTCCTTTCCAATGGCTTTGGATTTGGCGGTGTGAACGCGAGCGTGATCTTCGGACGCTGGCGGCCCTGACGGTCGGTGGGGCTCCAGATCGGCCAGATCCACACTGTCTTTTGTCGGCAATGGACCTGATCAGCCGCCCCTGATCTCAGCACTCTGGACCAAGCCCTCGCGCAGATCGGCGGGGGTGTAGGGTGTAGGTTCAGGAGGTGTCAGTCGTGACCTCAGCTGCAGTCCCTGTCGCGGTCGCGACAGGTCTTCGCCAGTGGCTGGTCGACGCGTTCACGCGCGATCCCTTTGGTGGCAATGCAGCCATGGTGGTCGAGCCCCTCGACAGGTGGCCAACCCAGGTGTGGATGCAGAGGCTGGCGGCTGAGAACAATGTCGCCGCCACGGCCTTCATTGTCCGCGGCGAGCGCCCCTCGCGGTTTCAGATCCGCTGGTTCACCCCATCGACTGAAGTGCCCCTCTGTGGCCATGCGACCTTGGCCGCCGCCCACGTGCTCTATTCGGAACTCGGACAATCCACCAAGGCCATCAATTTTGAGACCGCGTCTGGCCGCTTGAGCGTGCAGCCCAATGGAGCGGCCTACGAGATCGAGCTGCCGGCGCTGCCGGCGCAGCGCCTCACCAATCCGCCTGAGGCGCTTATCACTGCACTCGGCTGTACGCCCCTTCAGGTCTGGTTGGGACACTATGTCGTCGCGATTCTGGAGGGACCGGAGGACGTGCTTTGCCTGGAGCCTGATCTCGAGCGGCTAAAGGCGGTTTCCTTGGCGCTTGGCGGCCAGGGCAATGTTGGCGTGGCTGCTGTGGGGGGAGCTCCAGCCCATTTCGACGTCGTGGATCGCTTCTTCGCGCCGGGGTACGGGATCCCCGAGGACGCCGCCACGGGGTCTTTCCATGCGATGCTGGCCCCGATCATCGCCGACCAGCTTAAGCGCATGGAGTTGCGTTTCTGGCAGGCCTATCCCACCCGCGGTGCGCGCATCGGCGCCCGGATCAACGGCGACACCGTCGTCTTGCGCGGCGAAGGTGTGACCATGGGCCAGATGATCCTGCGAGCTGGGCCGCAATGGTCATGCCTATTTCGCGTCGCATCCTGATCCTTGGCGCTGTCACTGCGCCCACCTTGCCCTTCAGCGCCTATGCTGATTGTGGGGCGACGAAGGTGCTCTTCGTGTGCCCAGCAGGCACTGTGAAAAGTGCGATCGCCCGTGAGGCCTTGCGCAAAGCCGCCCACGACTCCTCGATCCCGTTGGTTGTTCAATCCCGCGGGATTTCGCCGGAAGATCATGTGTCGCCGGTCTTGGCGGCCCGTCTGAAGGCGGATGGCCTAAACCCCGCAGCTGAGCCGGCATTGCGGTTTGCAGCCGCCGACGCCCTGCAGTCCGATATCGTCATTGCATTTGATGAAGCCGCCTCAGCCCCGGGCCTTGAGCAGGCTCGCGTCTGGACCACGCCATCCTGGATTGGCGACTACGATCGCGCGAAGGCCGATCTCAAGACGCGCCTGGACCTACTGCTGGCCGAACTCGCACAGCGCCAGGCGAACTGCGACTAGGTTTCGGCCCGGCCGGGCGTTTCACGACCTCGCCCGAAGTCAAAGCGCCAGCTCCCGCCGCTTGACCAGTTACTGAGAGAACTCTAAGTAACTGGTCAACTGGAGTGCGCCAGCATGGACCGCCCGTCGATCGACCTCCTTGAGCGCCTCGCGAGCCACCGCGGCATAGCCTTTCGGCCGGACCGGCTTCCGCGTTCGGGCTGGCATGTGGCGTCGGATGGCGCGCGGCTACACTATCTGGACTGGCCAGGCCGGTCGGCGACCTTGGTGTTGGTGCATGGAGGGGCGCTGTCTGCCCACACGTTCGACCTGCTGGCCCTCGCCTTGGGCGATGGTGTGCGTTGTATCGCGGTGGATCTAAGGGGGCACGGCCTGAGCGACTGGTCCGAAGCCTACACTGTGGAAACTTGGGCCAGCGACCTCAACTCCCTCATCGATCACCTAGGTCTGGAGGCCGTGCACCTCGCCGGCATGTCGCTAGGTGGCTGTGTTGTCGGCCACAGTGCGCTGGGCCTGGGTCAACGATTGAGCAGTCTGACTCTGATCGACGTCGGGCCACAGGTGCGCTTCGCCGCTAGCGCGCGAATGCGCAGCTTCATCGAGTCCGTGCAGCCGGCGGCGTGTGTGGAGGACGTGGTTCGCGACGCTCTGGCGGTTAGCCCGCGGACGGACCCCGACCTCATGCTCTATCGGTATCAATCCCTGCTCAGGAAGGACGAGCGTTGGGTCTGGCGTGCGGACCGGCGGCGGCCGGTCGATTTTCCCCACATCCTGGCGAAGTTGTCCGAACTCGAGGTCATCGCGCCGCGCATCAGCGCGCCGGCGCTGATCGTGAAGGGCGCCCGAAGCCAGGTTCTTGTGGCAGCTGAACCTCATCGGTTCGCTGCGAGATTTCCCAACGGTCAGAGCGTGGTCATCCGTGGGGCCGGCCACAACGTCCAGGAAGATCAGCCCCTGGCCCTGGCGAGAGCCTTGGCCTCGACCCTGCTCAGCCCCAACAGATTGGATTGAAATGATGGATTTGATCAGCCTGTTCGCCGCTCAAAGGGCGGCCTTTGAGGTCGCCTACGACACGGATGATTGGCAAGGCGTTGGGGCCTTCTTCGACGACAGAATTACCTACGAAGTCGCCAACATGCCCTTCCATTGCGTCATCGAAGGGCGAGGGGCTGTCCTCGCGGGGTTGCGCCGGTCAGTTGTCGGCTTTGATCGCCTTTGTCGCCGCACCGTCGGCGTAGATACGAAGATCAGGCAAGAGGGCGACACCATCCTGGTGAACGCGGGCATTCGGTTCGAGCACGCCAATGCGCCTAGCATCGAAGTTCGTCTGTGGGAGATTGCGACCTATCGAGACGGGCTTATGACGCGGCTGCTCGACATCTACGACTGGGCCGAAAGAGAGCGCTTCGAGGCCTGGATGGCCGCCTGGGGCGCGGGCCTGGATCCGAGCTATGTCTAAGTCTCCGTCCGCGGCGGAAGCTGGTGGGTCTGACGCAAGGCCCAGCTGCCGAGCGCGCCAGCCTCAAGGCTTTCAAGCCCTACGCTCCTGAGCAGGGCGTCACCCATGATCGCCTGGGTAAAGGCAAGCGCGCTGAGGAGGGCCACAAGCTTCTGGGTGTCTTCCAGCGTGGGAGGACATGAGCCACTTTCCTGCGCCTCCAACGCCTGCTGCGCGTTGAGGCCATGGCACAGGTCAAGAAGCATCCCTGACCCGGCAGGTGTCCATCCAGACTGAACGAGCCAGGCTGCCAGCCGTGCTCCGCCGCGCTTTCCATATAGGTCATTGAGAAGCTCGAGGACCGTCCGGGCGTCGATCAACTGTTCGCCTTCGTATGCCAGGGCGAGTTCGCGCGTGAAGCGCTGGCCGGAATGACGCAGGAGGGCCTCAAGCAGGCCGTCACGGTTCCCGAAATGATAGTGAATTGTCGCGTCGCTGATCCCCGTCGCTGGCCCCATCTTCTGCACCTTCACACCGGCGGGCCCATCTTCAACAAGATGCCCCTCCGCCACTTCAAGGATCGCTTCGCGCGACGCCTCTACGGTCCGGCGAACACGTTTGCCATTGTCGGCGCTCATTCGGCCTCCGCGCTCTAGGGTGCCCAGGGTTTAGCTCGTCCAGTCCCAAAGATCACCAACCCGCGGTCGACGCTAAAATGCACCCGAACAGGCGGTCCGGTCATGCAAGTCATCCTCAGCTAGGGGATCGCGGCGCGGCGCAGACGAGTTGCTGCCGTCGGCATGGCGGCGCAGGCAGGCCTCGCTCCATCGGCCTCCCGGACCTCACACTTGAAGGACATTGAAGCGCGTCAGCGGCTTCGACAGGTCCCAGGTCGTCGTTGCGGAGCAGCAGCGGCGACTGCGGGGCGAGGATGAGCCGGAGCCTCCGGGCAGGTGAGTTCGGCCGACCGGTTCAAAGACGGCGTCATTCCGCAATCCTCTCAGCTCGCAAAGGGGCAACGCGAAGAAGACGCGACGTGCCATCTCAATGGCGGCTGGGAGCGGGACGCGGGAGTTGAAAGCCATGCGCCTTGGACCCAGCGCTATGAGACCCAGATTGGACGAGCGCCAGCCATCAGCCGATGGAACCAGGAGCGCTCTCTCCGCCGAAAATGCAGGGCCGTTGGCGCGCGGACCAGGACCCCGCGGTGGAGATGATCATCAGCGGCGATGAGTTGACCTGGTGGGGCAAGCCCATGCCGTACTTGGAGAGGGCGCTCAGCCAGGTGGGCGAAGGCGTGATCCTGGTGCCGGTGATCCTGCCTGACTAAATGGAAGGGGATGAGATCAATCTGGTCTCCATGTCGGATGACCTCTTGAGGGCCTACAACATCCACTTCGCCGCCAACTTCGGGAAGGTCGGCGTGTGACCAGGTCAGTCCCGTACGGCTCGCGCGACCCCTGGGGCGAACCGTACAGCTCCAGACCGGTTGGTTCCGCCAACACCCTGAAGCCCGTGCAGGACTGACGCCCCGCGGAGTCCGGCGACAAGTTGCCGCCGTTGGTTTGGCGGTGCTGTCAGTCCAACGCCAACTCGTCTCCACTTGGCCGCAAACTCCCCAGCCCGAGCCTAGCTCTAGCCCGCGTGGTCCCGCCACTCAGCCCGTGCGGCCGCCCTCATGACCAAGTCTTGCCAGGCCGCGGCCGCTTCCATACCGTCTCCTTGAGAGCTGAGCGCGGGGGCAAGATGCGTTGGGTCGGGGTGCTTGCGGTGTTGTCCGCTATAGCCGTCGTGGAGCCCGCCACCGCTCAGCAGCTCGGGACCTCTGGGCTCGCCTACCTGGATTTGTCGCCAACGAAGCGTGCGCGCGCCGAGCAGGCGATTGCGGCGTGTCAGGGCGATTTGGCTCGGTTCAAGAGCGAAGCAGATGCGAACGGCCAATACGCGGGAGCCACGGATGGCTTCGTCTCAGGCGTTGTATTGGATACCGAAGGGTCAAGCGCGGCGGACCTGCAGACCAAGGTGATCGCTGCGGAACGCGCGGAACAGACCTATTCGAACGGCAGTTGGGGCTCGAGCACAAATTGGCTCGTGGCTACCGAGCATGCGAGGGCTTGCCTCTATCGCGGCATTCTTAGGTATGGCTTCGGCATCGGAAAGCCCCAACCCCCGCCCGCAGCCGACAAGCCGGTACAGCCTTCCAAATCTTCCGCCGCCCTCAACTACCCCGCCCTTGGCGTCAACCTCCCTGCGGTGCCCGCCAAGTCTTGGGCCTTGCTCGATCAGAGGCTTGCCGGCCCCTCAGCGAAGGCTCCCCCGCTGGCAAAGGGCAAGCCGGAGGATGATCCTGACCACACCGGCCAGGACGCGACGGGTTGCCTGCAAGTGATCTGGCCCAAGGATGGCCGCGGCGCAGCGAGGCTCGCCAATTCCTGCGGCTACGCCGTTGAGGCGACGTGGTGCGTTGTGGGCGTCGATTGCAAGCCGGGCTACAGCAACCTTTGGACTATCGGCGCCGGTCGACAGTACCCAGTCTATGGCACCGGCGACGGGCAAACTCACCGGGTGGAGTACGCCGCCTGCAAAGGTGCCAATACGCTTCGATTCAGTCGGACAAATTTTGTCTACAGTTGCGGGCCACCGGCATGACACGCGCACCCTTAGCACTAGCGCTCGGTCTATTGATCGCCACGCCCGCCGCAGCACAGGTAGCAAGCCCTGGGACCTCTGCTCCATCAACCGCTGCGGAACTCGATGACTTCATCGACGCCTGCGGGGATGAAGCGCGCGGTTGGTATCTTGAGCGCGTCGCCCTCTCGACGCGCGGGGCGGCCGCTGAGCGAGAGGTTGTGATGTCTTACATGATGTTGGGGTTGGGGGCTCGCAGTGTCGCTGAGGCTGAGCAGCAGATCCAGCTAGCTGTAACCCGGGAGCGCGAGGGCGTGGGCAAGCTAGACAAGCATGACGCTAAGCTCCTGGTGCTGCACAAGTGTATCATGGCCCGCCGCGCCCAGCAGATACGGGCGGCCGGAGACGGACGTCCCTAAACTATCTGCCCGGCGGTCGTTCATAGAGCGCAAATCCTCGGCAGCGTCGCTGCCAGGGTCTCGATCTAGAGGCTTGCTTACCGCTCGCCCAAGTAGGCATGTGGCGTCCCGCCCTAGGGCCGGAAGGAGCGGTGAGGCTCAGTTCGTAGCGCTTGGCTGACATCGAAAGGACTCCAACTGGAGGAATTTCTCAGGGGCAGGTCAGAGCCTGTCCGCAGCACGTAGAAAGTCCCGTTGATCATCCGCCGGTCCTCTGCGCGGGCCACACCCCGCGGCTTGCTCGGCAACAGCGGCTCAATCAGACGCCACTTCATCTCGCTCAGATTATGGCGAGCCATCCAAGGCTCCTTTCGGAAGCCTTGAATCAACGGTCGCCCTCAGACGCAAGCTTTATGAGTACAGAACCTAGGCCAAGTAGTCCCATCGTCTCGGGCAGGCTGGGTTAGGTGTGCAACGCAGTTGCGAT
>CAZXVO010000130.1:0-11966 GCA_964643835.1 uncultured Phenylobacterium sp.
AGGCGCACGCAGAAGGCCTGGCTCTCCACGCCCTCGGCCAGCGGCAGGTCGTCGGGCTCGTAGAAGACCGAGATGTCGATGTCGCTGGAATAATTCAGCTCATAGGCGCCGTGCTTGCCCATGGCGATGCAGAAATAGCCCGGCACCGGGCCGTGCTCCCCGTGCGACGGCGGGATCAACCGGCCCGCCGCGGCCTCCTCTTGGGCCGCCACCCTCAGGGCGGCCTGCAGGGCGGCGTCGGCGAAGCGGGCGAGCGCGCCGGTCACCGCGTCCAGGCCCCAGGCGCCGCCCAGGTCGGCCAGGGCGATCAGCAGGTGGGCCTCAGCCTTCAAGGTCCGCAAGCCGACCTTGGCGACGGCCGGATCGGCGCCGCCCATGGCCTCGGTTCGCGCCAGCAGGTCCTCAAACCGCGCCTCGGGGTTCGCCTGCAGCAGCGCGGCCAGCCGCGCGGGGTCCCGGCGCGCCAGGCTGGTCAGGTAGGACGAGGCGCCGAACATCGGCTCCAGGGCCGGCCAGGCGGCTTCGAACACCGCCAGGTCCTCCGGCGCCTGGGCCGCGAGCCAAGTCCGGGCGCGCTCGGCGGCCTTGGGGTCATGGACGGGGCCGCAGGGGGCGATACGGTCGATCAGACGAGTCATGGCGGCTGAGCTTAGCACCCGCGCGCGGTCCCGCGCGGGTTTGGATCAAGCCCAGAAGGGGCTCACGCCCTGGGCAGGATCAGGGCGACCCGCAGGCCCGGCCCCATCTCGCCCACCCGGCCCGGGCCTTCGGACAACTCCAGCCGCCCGCCATGGGCCTCGGCGACGGCGGCCACCAGGGATAGGCCCAGGCCCGAGCCTGGCTCATTGCGGCTGTTCTCCAGGCGCACGAAGCGCTGGACCACCCGCTCGCGGTCCTCGTCGGGCACGCCTGGCCCGGTGTCGGTCACCGAGAACTCCACCTCGCCGGAGGACCGGCGGCGCACCCGCAGCATGATCGCGCCGCCCGGCGGGGTGTACTTGACCGCGTTGTCCAGAATGTTGGCCAGCGCCTGGGCCAGGAACTCCTGGTTGCCGCGCACGGTCAGGTCCGGGGTCAGCTCGGCCTTGAAGTCCAGGCCCTTGTCCTCACACACCGGCTCGTACAGCTCAGCAATGTCGCCCGCGAAGGCGGCGGGGTCGAGGGCGGCGGGATTGGGCGCCTGGCCGGCGGCCTGCAGCCGGGCGATGGACAGCACCGCGGCGAAGGTCTTCAGGACCCCGTCTGTATCGTCCAGGGCCTGGGCCAGGGCCTCCTGGGCGTTGCCCTTGCCGGCCTCGACATCGAGATAGGCCGCCTCAAGCCGCGCCCGTAGCCGGGTGAGCGGCGAGCGCAGGTCGTGGGCGATGGCGTCGCCGGCGTGGCGGTGGGCGGCCATGGAGCGTTCCAGCCGGTCCAGCATCTCGTTCATGCCCTCGGCCAGTTCGTCGAACTCGTCGCGGGCGCCACGCACATGGGCGCGGGCGGCCAGGTCGCCGTTGCGCACAGCGGCCACCACCTCGGTCAGGGCGGTCATGCTGCGGCTGACATTCCGGCTCACCAGCACCCCGCCCATCAGGCCCAGCACGATGATCAGCGCCCCGGCGCCCCACAAGGCGCGGACGATCTTCAGGACATAGGCCTCGTCCTCGCCGATGTCGGCGCCGACGAACAGGATTTCGCCGCCGCTCATCCGCTCCTGCAGGCCGCGGGCCGGATGCTTGACCTCACGGCCCTGGACGTCGACGTCGGTGACCGAAAAGCTCTGCCAGGTCGGCTTGCCGTCGAAACTGTCCAGCGGGCTCTCGGCGATGGAGCCGGAGATCCGCTCGCCGTTGGGCTTCATCAGCAGGTACAGGAACGGCCGCTCGCTGGCCGCCCGCTCGATCAGGGATTGGTTGAGGGCGTCCATGCCGGCCCGCGCATAGGCCGCCTCCAGGGACCGCATCTCGCGGGTGATCTCCTGGTCGGTGCGCCGCTGCGCCTCGCCCGCCGTCGCCACATAGATATAGGCCAGGAAGGCGCTGGCCGCCGCGGCGAACAGGGCCAGGAACAGCAGGGTCAGCCGGAACGGCGTCGTCCGGAACAGGCGCGGCAGGCGCATCCGGGTCGCCGCCAAGGGATCAGGCGTCCAGCCGGTACCCGGCGCCGCGCACCGTCTGCAGCATCGGACGGTCGAAGCCCTTGTCGATCTTGGACCGCAGGCGCGAGATGTGGACGTCGATCACATTGGTCTGCGGATCGAAGTGGTACTCCCACACCTTCTCCAGCAGCATGGTGCGGGTCACCGACTGGCCGGCGTGGCGCATCATGAACTCCAGCAGCTGGAACTCGCGGGGCTGGAGGTCGATCTCCTTGCCCTGGCGATGCACGGTGCGGCCGATCAAGTCCATCTCCAGCTCGCCGACCCGCAGCAGGGTCTGGACCGAGCCGGTCTCGCGACGCCTCGCCAGGGCTTCCACCCGGGCGCTCAGCTCGGCGAAGGCATAGGGCTTGACCAGGTAGTCGTCGCCACCGGCCTTCAGACCCGCCACGCGGTCATTGATCTCGCCGAGCGCCGACAGGAAGAGGACGGGGGTCTGGTCCCCTTCCCGGCGCAGGGTCTCCACCAGGGTGACCCCATCCATCTTCGGCATCATGCGGTCGACGATCATCACGTCGAACTCGCCGTCGCGGGCGGCCTTCAGCCCCTCTTCGCCATCCGGCGAGTGGGTGCAGTCATTGCCGCCCTCGGTCAGGCCGCGGACCATCGCCTCGGCCGCCTCAAGGTCATCCTCGACGATCAGAATCCGCATGGTTCGCCCCCTGGTCGCCTAAGAGTTAGCCGGAAACCTTGATCGGCAGGAAGAGGGTCCGGCCCTGGCGGTGCACGCCCACCAGGATGCTGGGCCGTCCGGCCTTCTTGGCGGCGTCCACCGCCGCGGCCACGTCCGAGGCCGAAGCCACGTCGCGGTCGCCGGCCCGGACGATCACGTCATCCTTGCGCAGACCCTTGGCGGCGGCGTCGGAGGACTGGTCCAGGCTGGTGACCACCGCGCCGCGGACGCCGGCGTCGAGGCCGATCCGACGACGGGTCGCCTCGTCCAGCGGCGCGAGCGACATGCCCGCCACCACCGGGTTCTTCGGCGTCACCGCGCCAGGGCCGGCGTCGTCGCCGCCCTGATTGCGGTTGTCATTGGCCGCCAGCTGGGCCTCGCTCGGGCGGGTGCCGGAGCGGACCTCGATCACCCGGCGCTTGCCGTCGCGGATCACGTCGAGCCGCAGCACGTCGCCAGCGCGGGCCTTGGCCACTTCGCGGGTCAGTTCGGACGAGGTGCGCACGGTCGCGCCGTTCACCGAGACGACCACATCGCCCGGCTGCAGGCCGGCCTTGGCCGAGGGACCGCCGGGGACCAGGTCGGCGACGATGGCGCCCTTCTGGCCGGCCAGGCCCTGGGCTTCCGCCATCTCGCTGGTGAAATTCTGGATGGTCGCGCCGATATAGCCGCGGGCGACCTTGCCGCCGGCGATCAGCTGCTTGGTGATGGTCTCGGCCACATCCGCAGGGATGGCGAATCCGATGCCGACCGAGCCGCCGGTGGGCGAGAAGATCGCGGTGTTCACCCCGATCACCCGGCCATAGATGTCAAAGGTCGGGCCGCCGGAGTTGCCCCGGTTGATGGGGGCGTCGATCTGGATGTAGTCGACGAAGGTCTCGCCGATGTCACGGCCATAGGCCGAGATGATGCCGGCCGTGGCGGTGCCGCCCAGGCCGAAGGGGTTGCCGACCGCGATCACCCAGTCGCCGACCCGCGGCTTGGCCGAGTTCTCGAAGTCCACATAGGTGAAGTTGGAGCCCTTCACCTTGATCACGGCCAGGTCAGTGCCCTCGTCGCGGCCGATGACCACTGCGTCCAGCTCGCGCTCGTCCTTCAGCACCACCTTGATGGTGTCGGCGTTCTCGACCACGTGGTTGTTGGTGACGATGTAGCCGTCCGATGAGATGAAGAAGCCCGAGCCCGAGGACTGCTGGGTCGGCAGGCGAGGCTGGCCCTTGCCGTTGGGCTGGGCGTTGTTGTCGCCACCCTCGCCGTCCTCGTCCGGCGCGCCGCGCGGCACGATGTCGAAGGGCAGGCCGGGGATCTGGCGGCGCAGGGCGCTCGCATCGACCTTGGAGGTCACATTGATCGACACCACGGCCGGCGACACCTTGTCGAAGATGTCGGCGAAGGACAGGGGCGCGCCCGGCGGCGGCGCAAAGATCGGCGCCGTGGAGGCCTTGATCAGGTAAGGCGTTTCCGCCTGGGCCGCGGGAAGCCGCATGCCGGCGCCCGCCATGGCGGCGGTGACGATGCCAGCGCCGGCGACGACGCCCAGGAGATAACCGGTCTTCTTCGAGCTCATAAGCCTTGTTTTCCCTGTGGACCCCGGACTCATACCGACCAGGACTCCGACAATCTAGGTTCGATGCCGCAGAGCGTAAGTGCGCTCAAGTTACGGTTAGGTCACCCTGGTCGCAGCATGGCGACCGATCTTGGGCGCAATCGTGTCATCCTTGGGCGGACGGCGCATCCGGTGACGTCTCGGCGGCCAGGGCCTCGAGCCGCGCAGCCTCTTCCGGACTGAGCCCAGGCTCCTCGGAAGCCCGGCGCCGACGCAGATTCACCGCCAGCAGGGCCCCGCCCAGCACCACCACCGCGAAGGGCGCGCCCCACAGGGCCGCATTGCCCCAGGAGATCGCCGGCTTCAGCAGCACGAACTCGCCATAGCGGGAGACCAGATAGGCCCGAACCTCAGCGTCCGACTTGCCGGTGGCGATCTCGTCGCGGACCAGCTTGCGCAGGTCGCTGGCCAGCTCGGCCTGCGAATCATCGATCGACTCGTTCTGGCAGACCAGGCAGCGCACCTCGCGGAACAGGGCCCGGGCCCGGGCCTCCTGGGCCGGGTCGGCCAGGCGCTCAGCCGGATCGGAGGCCGCGGCCAGGCAGAGCACCGCGCCCAGGATCGCCAGGGCGCGCTTCATGCCGGCTTCTCCGAGCGCTTGCCGACGCCCAGGCGCAACCGCCGGTCGGACAGGGAGACAAAGCCGCCCAGGGCCATGACCACCGGGCCCAGGAAGATCAGCAGGGCGAAGGGGTTCCAGTAGGCCCGCACCAGCCAGACCGGCGGCTCGCCCTTGGTCAGGCGGCGCTCGCCCAGCACGACATAGAGGTGGTCGACCCCATGGGTGCAAATCGCAACTTCCGAGGTGGTCTGGCCGCCGGCCGGATAGAACCGCCGCTCGGGCGTCGCCACGCACAGGGTTTTGCCGTCCTTCACCGCCGGGATGGTCCCGCGTTCGGCGTCATAGTTCGGCCCGTCGACGCCCTGGATCTTCTCCAGGGTCAGCTCATAGCCCCCGACACTGATCTGGCCGCCCAGGCGCAGGGTCTCGGCGGCTTCCATCTTCCAGCCGGTCTCGGCGCAGGCGCCGATGACAAAGACGCCCAGGCCCAGGTGGGCCAGCGTCATGCCCCAGGCGCCGCGCGGCAGACCAGTCAGGCGTCGGCGCGTCTCCGCCATGTCGCCCTTGAAGGCCCGGACCCGCTCGGCGATCTCGGTCAGGGCGCCGGCGATCAGCCACACGCCCAGGCCGACGCCCGCGCAGGCGAAGGCCTTCTTCGGTTCGACCACGGCGTAGGAGATAACGCCCGCGGCCACCGCGATCCCGGCAGCCAGGGTCAGGCGCTGGGCGACACCCTTGGCGTCGGCGCGCTTCCAGGACAACAACGGACCGGCCGGCAGCAGCAACAGCATGGCGACCATCAGCGGCGTGAAGGTCAGGTTGAAATAGGGCGGCCCCACCGAGATGGACTCTCCCGTCGCCGCCTCGCGGATCAGCGGGAACAGGGTGCCCAGCAGCACGGTGGCCGTGGCCGCGGCCAAGAGGATGTTGTTCAGCACCAGGGCGCTTTCCCGGCTGACCGGAGCGAACAGGCCGCCAGGCGCCAGGCTGGGTGCGCGCCAGGCGAACAGCAGGAAGCCCGCTCCCGCGGTGACGCCCAGGATCATCAGCAGCAGCACGCCGCGGGTCGGATCAACCGCAAAGGCGTGCACCGAGGTCAGCACGCCCGAGCGCACCAGGAAGGCGCCCAGCATCGAGAAGACGAAGGCCGCCATGGCCAGAAACACTGTCCAGCCCGACAGGGCGCCGCGCTTCTCGGTGACGATGGCCGAATGCAGCAGGGCCGCAGCGATCAGCCAGGGCATGAAGCTGGCGTTCTCGACCGGGTCCCAGAACCACCAGCCGCCCCAGCCCAGTTCGTAATAGGCCCAGAAGGCGCCCAGGGTGATGCCGAGGGTCAAAAGGGCCCAGGCCGCCAGGGCCCAGGGCCGCACCCAGCGCGCCCAGGCCGCGTCCACCCGGCCTTCGACCAGGGCGGCGACAGCAAACGAGAACACCACCGACATGCCCACATAGCCCGCATAGAGAAACGGCGGGTGCACGGCGAGCGCCGGGTCCTGCAGCAGCGGATTGAGCGAACGGCCCTCTACCGGCACATCCAGCAGGCGCACGAAGGGATTGGAGGCGAAGACCGTGTAGGCCAGGAACACCGTGCCCAGCGCGCCTTGCGTCGCCACGACCACAGCCTTCAGCCCCATCGGCAGGCCCTTGCGGAAGATCGCCACCGAGCCGCCAAAGCCGGTCAGGGCCAGGCACCACAGGAGCATCGAGCCTTCATGGCTGCCCCAGGTCGCCGCGACCCGATAGAGGAGCGGCTTTTCGGAATGCGAGTTGGCCGCGACATTGGCCACCGAGAAGTCCGAGGTGACAAAGGCGTGCATCAGGGCCGCAAAGGCCAGGGCCACCGAGACAAAGGCGGCCATCGCCGCCCCCTCGCCTGCGCCCGCCAGCACGACGGACCGGCGCCAGCGGCCGACGCCAGACAGCACCGCCTGAGCCAGCGACAGGGCCAGCCCCAGGGCGAGGGCGAAACCTCCGAACTCGTCGATCATGAGGGGGTCTTCTGGTAGACGGCCTTCTCGCCGTCGCCGCGCCATTCGCCCTGTTCTTTCAGGGCCTTGGACACTTCGCGCGGCATGTAACGCTCATCGTGCTTGGCCAGCACCTGCTTGGCCTTGAACACGCCGTCGCCCTGGAAATGGCCGGTGGCGACAATGCCCTGCCCTTCGCGGAACAGGTCCGGCAGGTCGCCCTGATAGGAGACCAGGGCCTTGGCGGTCTGGTCGGCGACCACGAACTCGACCCGGCCGTCGGAATGCTTGCGCACGCTGCCAGTGGCCACCAGGCCGCCCAGCTGGATCGACCGGCCCGGCGGCGGCTTGGCCGCCTGCGCCTGGGACGGGGTGTAGAAGTACGAGATCGAGTCCCGCAGGCCCCAGAGGGTCAGGCCGACGGCGAGCGCCAGCACCGGGGCGATGGCGGCGATCAGGGTCAGGCGGCGACGCGCCTTGGGGGACTTCGGCAACCAGCTCATTTCATCGGCTCGGTCTTGGCCGCGGCGTCGAGCTCGGCCTGGATGGCCGGCTTGCCCGCGAATTGCTTGCGCGCCTGGGCCAGCGCGGCGTCACGTTTGGCGGTCTCGCCCAGCACCGCATAGGAACGCACCAGGCGGACCCAGCCCTCGGCGTCGTCGGGCTGACCTTCCAGCCGCGCCGCCAGGGAGGCGACCATGCCGCGGATCATCTCCAGTTGACCGCCAGCCGGCGCCGCGGCCATGGCCGGCGTCTCGCTCTGAGCGTCACGGATGCTCTGCTCCAAGGCTGGTCGGCGTTCGTCGTTGGCCGGCATGTCGGCCATCAGCGCGCGCCAGTCGGCGATCCCGCCGGCCTTGTCGCCGGCGATCACCTTGGACCGGGCCAGATGGAACCGGGCGCTGATCGCCTTGGGATCGCGCTTCAGCGCCTCCCGGAAGGCGTTGTCAGATTCGGGCGAAGGCTGGCCGCCGTTCTCGCTGACCAGCGACTGGCCCAGCAGTTCCCAAAGGTCGGCGCGCTGGGGCGCCAGGGTTATGGCGTGGCGCAGGGCCCGGCCGGCCTGGGACGGGTTCTCCGCCGCGCCCTCGGCCAGGGCGAGGTAGCGGAAGGCCTCGGGGTCGTTTGGCCGCTCCTTGGTCACCTGGCGCAGCACGGCGGCCAGGGCCTGCGGCGGCAGGGTCTGCAGGTCGGCGTTGCGCCAGGCGGTCAGCCGCTTGTGCAGCGGAGCGTCCGCAAAGCCTGGGCTGCCGATGACCAGATAGAGCACCAGGGCCGCGATCGGCGCCAGGGCGGCGGCGGCCAGGGCTATGCGACGGTCCTTCGGATCCTGCGACCAGTCCGCGGCGGCGTGGTCGGCGGCCGATAGCAGCCGTCGGCCGGCTTCGGCATGGGCGGTGCGTTGTTCTTCCTCGCCGATCAGGCCCCGCTGAGCCAGGTCGTCGATCTCGGCCAGCTGCCGACGATAGACCGCGAGCGTCGGATCCTCGGACCCAACGGCGGTCGCCGCCCGCGCGGCGCGAAGCAGGACAAGAACGGCTGCGACAGCCGCCAGAAGGCCGGTCGCCGCCCAGAACGCGATCATGCGGGGGCTTTAGCGGAATCGCGGGCCGGATGCGAGAGGGCGAAGCGCCTCCGCGACGATCAGTCGGCGATATCTTCGGCCGGGGCCGGGGTCTGCGATTTGGCTTGGTCGATGGCCACTGAGGCCCGGCGACGGATGATGTCTCCGGCCCGCGGCTCGCGGATCAGGGCCGCGCATTCAGCGGCGACTTCCAGGTGCTCGCGCGCCACATCCGGATCGCTGGCAAGGCGCTCGCGCACCAGGGCCAGGGCGTCCTCAACATAGAGGTCCAGATTCTCGGCGGCCTTCTCCAGAACCTTGGCCCGCGTGGAGGCGAAGCCGCCATAGTTGGCGCTGGTCCGGATACCCTCGACGAAGGTCAGCACGGCCAGGACCTTGTCGCGGGCCTTGCGGTCCGGCGCGACGCCCAGCTTCGGCTGTTGCTTGGTCATGCGGCCGACCTTGACGCCCTCGGTGGGCAGGGCCGCCGCCAGCAGCTTTTCGACTTCGCGCAGCCGGCCTTCGACGCAGGACGCCAGCTGGCGCTTCTGCTTCTTCACCCGGCCGCCCCACCCGCCCTCGGCGGCCAGTTCGATGCCTTGCTCCATCTCGGAGATCTGGCGGGTGATCAGCTCCACGACCTCGGCGGCATGGACGCCGGCCTTGGTTCCGGCGTTCAGGTCGAACTGGGCGATGTGCACCAGGTTCTGGTCGATCAGGTCCATCAGCCGAAGCGCGAAGACCGACAGCTCGGAGGCCGCAAGGTACCGCTCGCCGGGGTGATCCATGACCGACGAGACCACCCGCATGATGGTCCAGGGCTCCGCCAGTTGGGCGGCCAGCATCTCGAAGAAGCGCGGCGCCGCATCGTCGGCGATGGTGATGGCGTCCTTGTAGGCCAGGCGGGCGGCGGCGGCCCGCTCATCGGTGGTGCGGCCGATCCATTCCGGCAGCCGGAAGGTGGCGGCGCGGACGATGTGGGCGATATCCAGGCAGGCGACGAGCGCATAGGCGCAGCCCGGGCGCGTGGCGTCCAGGACGTCGGCGGCGGCGATGAAGTCGCGGGTGCTCTGGTTGCGCAGGCCTTCGGCGGCGAGGGTCACCAGCCGGTCGAGCGAATCGGTCGGCGTCTCGTCCTGGCGGAAGTCAGCCATGGTCCGCGCCGCAGCGGCCACCTCGGCCGGGTGGTCAGCCTTCAGCCCGCGCCAGATCAGCGGCAGGGCCCTGGAGGGAAAGGCCAGCTTGTTGGGGTTACGGCCATCGCCGACGAACAGCGGGGCCACGGGGGACAGGACGGCGTTGCGCAGGCGGCGGTCGGCCACCTCGGCCTCGACCAGCTGGCGGACATCGGCCAGCGCGCTGTCTCCGGCGGCGGCGGACAGGGCGGTCTGCAGGCCGCCCACAACCTTGTCAGGCGCCTGTTCCACCAGGGTGCGGACGATATCGATCTTGTGGCCCGACAGACCCGACATATGGCGCTCCAGACCCGAGTCCTGTCGGGCCATGACCCAACTTGGACGGAGCGGAGTTAAGGTTTTCCAAAGGCTAAGGCGGGGGCAGACCGGTGTTCCGCGACATTTTGTCGACCTTAGGTAATCAGACCCCCGCGCGCGGCAACTCCAGGTCTACGCAAAGCCCGCCCATCCGCGACTCGCCGAGCTTCAGCACCCCGCCATAGGCGCGCGCCAGTTCATCAATGATGTTGAGGCCCAGGCCAGAGCCCGGCGCCGATTCATCAAGCCGCGCGCCACGCCGCAGGGCGGCTTCCCGGCCCTCAGGCGTCAGGCCCGGCCCGTCGTCCTCGATCACCAGCCGCAGGCGCTCCGGCCCCAGCTCATCGGCCCGCACTCGCACCCGGCCGCGGCACCACTTGCAGCCGTTCTCCATGGCGTTGCCGGCCAGCTCCAGCAGGTCCTGGCGCTCGCCCTGGAAATAGAGGTCGTCGGCGGCGTCCCAGTCGATGGTGACGCCCTTGTCCTGGAAGATGCGCTCCAGGGTCCGCGACAGCTCGTCCAGCACCTCGGCCACCGAGGTCCGCTCGCCGGAGCCTTGGGTGCGCGCCGCCGCCCGCGCCCGACGCAGGTGATGGTCCACCTGCATCCGCATGGCCTCGGCCTGGCGGGTCACGACGTCGGATAGCGGCCCGCCCTGCTGGCCGGCTTCGGTCAGCATCACCGACAGCGGCGTTTTCAGGGCGTGGGCCAGATTGCCTACATGGGTGCGCTGGCGCTCCACCACTTCCTGATTGTGCGCCATCAGGGCGTTCAGCTCGTCGGCCAGGGGCGTCAGTTCGCTGGGATAGGCGCCCACCACCCGCTCGGCCGATCCCCGCCGCACCCGGGCGATCTCGCGGCGCAGGGCGAACAGCGGGTTCAGGCCCACCCGCACCTGGATCACCACCGCCGCCATCAACCCGACGCCCAGCAGCAGGAAGACCACCGCCGTGGCGGCGATGAAGCTGCGGATGTCGCGGTCGACCGGGCTGCGGTCCTCGGCGGCCATGAAGATCACCGGCGCCTCGCGGCCCGGCAGCTTGGCCTGGCTGATCATCGCCCGCAGGGGCTCGTCCAGCGGCCCCTTGGTCTCATAAGACACCAGCTTGCCGGGATCGGCGGCCAGCTCGGCCGCCACGCCGACCGGGGTCTTCAGTTCGCTGTCCCACAGGGATCGCGAACGCACCAGGATATGGATGCGGCCATCGGCCGTCGGTTCGGCCAGTTGCCAGTACTTGCCGGAATAGGCCCGCAGGGCGCGGAGGTCGGTCAGGGCGGGCGCCAGCACCTGGCCCTTCTCGTTGACCGTCGCCCCGGCCACCAGGTTGTCGATGAGCTCGGACAGGCTCTGGTCGAACCGGTGCAGGGCCGCCTGCTGGAAGAGCAGCGCGAAGACGATGGCCGAGACCAGCAGCACCGCGAGGCTCCACCCCGCGGCCAGGATCACCAGCCGCCGGACGAGCGAAGGACGGCGCAGGTCCTCGATCTTCACCCGGCCCCGCCGCCAAGCTCATCCGCCGGCGCGGTCAGCCGGTAGCCGAGGCCCCGGACCGTATCGATCCGATCCGCCCCGATCTTCTTGCGGACACGGCCGATGAACACCTCGATGGTGTTGGAATCCCTGTCGAAATCCTGGTCGTACAGGTGCTCGACCAGCTCAGTGCGGCTGATCACCCGGCCCTGGTGCATGATCATGTAGTGCAGCAGCCGGTACTCCAGCGAGGTCAGCCGCAGGGGCTCGCCATTGACGCTGGCCCGGGCCGCGCGCGGGTCGAGCCGCAGGCCGCCACAGGACAGGCTGGGCGCCGCATGGCCGGCCGACCGGCGCAGCAGCGCGCGCAGCCGGGCCAGCAGTTCCTCGGTGTGGAACGGCTTGGTCAGGTAGTCATCGGCCCCGGCGTCAAAGCCGGCGACCTTCTGGCTCCAGTTGTCGCGGGCGGTCAGGATCAGCACCGGCA
>CAZXVO010000131.1:0-4771 GCA_964643835.1 uncultured Phenylobacterium sp.
CGCGGATGAATATGCCTTTCGATAAACTCAGCTAGTTCGCTGAGCTGCTTGTTGTCCTGGTCCTTACAGTCTTGAAAGAGCTGCAGCGCTACGGTTTCCGCATCTTTGGGGCCAGTCGCATAAACCAGCGAGCCGCCTGTTCCGCCCAGCTCAAGGGCGACTGCTGCCAGCCGGTTGGCCGGTAGATCAAAGCCTCGTTGGCTCTGCAGTGTCCCCAATTCGACCGACCCAAGTGCTGTAAGCAGGCGCAGCTTCAAGCTCCGGGGTTCGGCAGCCTTGCTAACCAGGATCCGGTTCTGAATAACGGACGGCAGGAGAGATATCGAAGGCTGGAGTTTTCCTATGCCAACGGCCTGGGCGACGTCATCGAAACCCTCTGCTCCAGGTGCTAGAAAGATGACCCTCGTTTTGTCTTTGCGAGCCACCGCCTGCTCAAGGCATTCCTGCAGGATCATGCCTCTGGCGCCGTCTGAAAAGTTTTGCGCCTCGTCCACGACGATGAGGTCGAACTCGAGGTTAGACACCGCAAGAAGAACTTGAAATCGCTCCTGGGTGAGGATGAAAACTTGTTGATCGGGATCGGTTGGATCGATGGTCGGGACGGTCGTCACGCGTACATGGTCCGAAGTGGCGAGCCGCCGCTGGACGGAGGCATACACTTCTGAAAGTAAGGCGCGGGTCGGCGCTACATAGATGGCGCAGTATGGGCTCTGTGATTCAGCGCTCCGGCATAGATGCTCAATTACCAGGAACGACTTGCCGGCGGACGTCGGCGCGGAGACTGCCAACGCTTCGGACGACGCCAGCAGGTCCCAAGCCCTCTTCTGGAAGTCCGTAAGGGCGATGCGCTCCGGTCCGACGTCAATCCCGTTAAGCTCACGAGAGACTGCCGCCCTGACCGTTTGCCTGAATGAGGCGACGCTTGGGTAGCGCTCCTCCGCGTACGTCAGGGCCGGGAAATTCCCCAGGTCGGTGAGAAGGCGAAGGCTCGCATCCACAGGGACGTCTTCGCGCTTCGCCAAGAGAGCGCCGAGTGCGATGGCTTGCGCAAGAGCTCGTAGCGGCTCGTCATCGGTCTGAGCGAAGACGCTGGCGCAGTAGAGGAGAGCGAGAACCTCGCGACCAGTGAGCTCATCGCCACGCAATTTGGCTAGACCGCCCGACAAGGTGGCGCGAGCGGCTTCCGCCTGGAGACGATCAAAATTTGTGCGGAAGACCTCGCTGTCTCGGAAGCGAAGGGAAAGATCGAACGCGAAGCTCACGACCCGGCCTCCTCGGAGTTGCTAGCGTTAGCACCGCCGTTGTCCCCTTCGTCCGTGGAGAATGGTATTTCCTCGCCAACAGGCTCGACTCCCATTGCTCGGTAGAAATCCTCACGGAGTACGTTCACGTCGGGAACGGCGACGAAAAACACAAGGCTTTTGGCTATTGAGGCGCCGCTTGCTTCAAGATGTTTCTTTGCCAGCTTTCGTAGGCGTCCGTGGTCTAGCTTGAGCAGCCGTGCGAAGTGTTCTTCGTGAGCCGTAACGGGCCCATCTGTGACTGGCAGCTTGTTGTTGAAGTGCCTCTGCTCTGAATAGCAGATAACACCGACGAAGCGTTCTCTACGGGGAAGCTGCGGTTTATTGATTATGTCAAAGAATTCTAAAGCGGCTTCTCTCGAAGCGCCCTCGAGTGAATCTAGATGTCCAAGGTCAGAAACGAGCTCATATTCCCTGAGATACTGCTTTCGATTGCTCAAGAAGCCGGCAGCCGAAACCGCATAATCCTTAGCTCCTGCATTCGCCCCGCCTGCGAGTTTTGACTCCAAAAAGTAGATTGTCAGTGCATCATTTTCGAAGACTGTGTGGATGCCGTCTAGGCCGTGAACTGGCATATTGTTGTTAGTTTTTAGCGCCATCTTCGCAGCTACCTGAGCCGCGGAAAGGTAGTGCTGTGCAATACAGTACGCGAGCACTTCACCGAGCTCACTGGCGCGTGAAGGATACGCCTTGTTGAAGGTAATGAACGCGTCCCGTACAGCTTGGTGAATTCGCGCGGTGACGGCGAAATCCTCTTGGATCGCGGCCGTCAACTCTAAGCGGCGCTTCCGAGGTAGGGCATAGTACATGCACTGTCCCCACAAAAATTCCCCAAGCGCCGCGACTTGAGGCTCGTCTTCCAGGAAGCGGACATGGAGGAGCCCTGTGCGTGGTCCGTCATCCTCGCAAGGTGCGTCATAAGCCACAGCGCAACCAAGCAGCTGATCGACCTTGGAGGGGTTGAGGAGACTTGCGATCGCCTGCCCGATGCTGGCTTCAATCTCGTCGTTCACAAATGTCTCGCCCATTGCGAGGCACAGCTTAGCGCAATGCGAGTGCTTGGCGAGTCTGCCACCGCAGGGACATCGAGGCAGCCTTCACCTCATTGTCCAGAAAATCTCGGTGACAGTGCTCTGTTTTGCCGACAACCACCCAGGCCGATAATGGGCCGCTATGTCGGCGCCGTAGTCTCTGTGCGCAGTTAGGTTGCGGCGGTCGCCCCCTCCCCCGTAGGGCGGGGGAGGAAATTGGGCCTACCCCCGCACCATCCGCGCCGGTCCGCCCATCGCAGGGTCTGACAGGCTGGCGCGCCCCGTCTCCACATGGCCTGCGAACCGGCGCAGGTAGCTCGCGTCGCCGTCCGTCTCCACGGCCAGGTCGTACCAGCCGGCGGTGGGTTTCAGGGGCCAGGTGCGGGCGGCGGTGTCGCCGGGGGCGAGGGTGACGCGCCAGGGTTCGTGGGCGGGGGCGTAGGCTCTGGGGGTGACCTTGAGGGTCAGCTCGGCCTTGGTGGGGTTGCGCAGGGTCAGGGTGAGGCTTTCGGCGCCCGTGCGCTGGGGGGCGAGCTGGGCTTCCAGGCCCTGGCCGCGGATGTGGCGGTGGAAGCCGTTGGGGCCGAGGATCCAGAGGTCGTGGCCGCCGTCGCGGGGCTCTAGGGTCTCGGTCAGGCGCTTGCCCGCCTCCACCGTGTAGCGGCGCGGCGGGGCGGCGAGCGCGTTCAGGTCATAGAGGTGGAAGACGGCCCCGGCCTTGCCGGTGTTGAGGAAGGTGAGGGTGAGCTTGCCGGCTGGAGCGGCTTCCGCCTTCACGTCCAGGGCGTAGGGCAGGGGGCGCGAGGGGCGGACACCCTCGGCCTGGACCGGCGCCGTCGGGGTGACCGGCGTGGGCGGGGTGTAGGTCGCCATCTTGCGGGCCCGCGCCGCCTCGTCCGCCACCTTGGGCAGGTCGCCCGCGAAGGGGGCGTCGTTGGGGGTGCGGAAGTCGAAGGCCGAGGTCAGGTCGCCGCAGACCGCGCGGCGCCAGGGGGTGATGTTCGGCTCCTCCACCCCGAAGCGGGCCTCCAGGAAGCGGATCACCGAGGTGTGGTCGAAGACCTGCGAATTGACGAAGCCGCCGCGGCTCCAGGGCGAGATCACGTACATCGGCACGCGGGGGCCCAGGCCATAGGCGCGGCCGATGAATTCCGGCCGCTCGGCCAGCGGGTCGGCGGTGCTGGCGACCAGGTGATATTCGCCGGTGGTGTCGATGGTCGAGGCGCCCAGCGCCTTGCCGGCGGCGTCCTTGGACGGCGGGGCGGGCGGCGGGACGTGGTCGAAGAAGCCGTCGTTCTCGTCGAACATCACGAACAGGGCGGTGCGGCTCCAGACCTCCGGATTGGCGGTCAGGGCCTCGATCACCTGGGCGGTGAAGGCGGCGCCCTGGGCCGGGCTGGAGGGGCCGGGGTGCTCGGAATCGCCGGCCCGGGCGATGATGTAGGAGACCTGGGGCAGGGCGCCCGACATCACGTCCTCGCGCAGGCCGTCGAGCATGCGGGTAGTCAGGGCCTTTTGGGCGAGCGCCGGGTCTGAGCCGGGTTTCTTCTCGAAGGCGTCGCGGAAGGCCTTGAAGCCGGCCAGCGGGTTGTCGGTGAAGTTGTCGGCCATGTCCTGGTAGAGGCGCCAGGAGACGCCGGCCTTCTCCAGGCGCTCGACATAAGTGGTCCAGGTGTAGCTGTTCGGGTGGCCGCCTTGGGCCACGAACCGATCATGAGAATTGGCCATGGCCGGGCCGCCGAACTTGCCCGAGGCGTCGTTGGTCCCGGTCCACAGGAACAGGCGGTTGGGGTTGGTGCCGGACTGGATCGAGCAGTGATAGGCGTCGCAGAGGGTGAAGGCCTCGGCCAGGGCGAACTGGAAGGGGATGTCCGCAGCCTTGTAGTAGCCCAGGGAATGCTCGGTCTTGGTGACCGGCCAGCGGTCCATGCGCCCGTCGTTCCAGGCGCCCTGCGCATCCGGCCACAGGTGCGGCGTGCCCTCCACCCGCATGTGGGCGAAGCTCTGGCGGGTGTTGAGGTGGAAGGGGGCGATGACCGGCGGACCCGGCGCCTTGTTCGTCTGGGCGAACACGGTGGCGTCGGTCAGGCGCTCGGTGTCCGGCACGGGGATCGGGAAGCGGTCGCCGAAGCCGCGCACGCCCGGCAGCGTGCCGAAGTAGTGATCGAAGCTGCGGTTCTCCTGCATGAAGATCACCACGTGGTCGACGTCCTTGATCGTGCCGGTGCGGACGTGGGCGTCGATGGACTTGGCGCGCGCAATGGCCGGGAACAGGCCCGTGGCGCCGGCGGCGAGCAGGAGAGAGCGGCGGTCGAGGGTGGTCATGAGGCGTATCCCGTCGGGTTCGGCGCCGCCTTAGGGGGGATCGACTACGGCGTCATGACAGAAGGCTGCGCCCGGCGAGGGATCCCCGCCGGGCGCCTGTTTGCGCCTCAGTTC